>PLRX01000081.1 GCA_003164095.1 Acidimicrobiaceae bacterium
CTCATCGACGCCCGCCACCCGCTCCACAAGCTGTCCGAGTACAGCGCCATCGAGTTCGGCTGAGCCGCGGCGCCGATCCGGGTGCCGCACCTCTGCCACGCTGGGCGCCCGGCAAGAGGTGCCGGGCTACTCGGCGACCTGGCACTCGTGCCGATCCTGTTGGTGGCGGCGTGTGGAGGTCCTGGTTCGTCGGCCCCGACGTCCGTTCCCCTAGCGCTGGCCCGCATCCGGCAGGCGGTCGCCCGCACCGAGGCGGCAGGCACGGCACACCTCGTCGAGACCTCGGACACCCGGTCGGCGCTCGGCGCGACCAGCGCCCAGCCCATCACCGAGGTCGCACTGACCGTCGTCGGTGACATCCGCTTCGCCGGACCCGACCTGTCGCTGACCACCACGAGCCGGTCGGTCCTGCCGGCTCAGACCTCTAACACGGTCGGCACCAGTTCGTCACTGACGATCTACGTCGGGCGGCACCTCTATCTGGGGATCCCGCCCGGTCCCCAGTGGGCCGAGGCGCCGTACCGCACTCCCTACGCCTACCTGGGGGCCGTCACCACCCGGACCCTCGAGACCGCACGGGGCCCGGTCACCGACGTCGGGAGCCGGGAGGTCGACGGACAGCCGGCCACCGGGTACCTCGTCCCCGTGCCCAGTTCGGTGGGGACCGTCCCGCTGACCGACTCGCACAACCAGCCGTACACGGAACGGTTCACCTTCGCCCCGTTCACGCTCTCCGTCTGGCTCGACGGCACGGGCCGGATCGTACGGACGTCGGGCACAGTCGTCGTGACGTCGTCCAAGGACGCCGGGACGGTACGGGAGGAGACGACCACGATTCTGTCCGCGTTCGGCGAGCCCGTGCACATCGTCGCCCCCGCTGTCGCGTTGCGCAGCTGACGCGGCCGATGGCGACCGAAGTACGGTCTGGGTCATGGGTCCCGTGCTCTACGCGATGCTGCGGAAGTACTGGCTGACCCTGATCGGCATCGCCGTCCTGGTGGTCACGCTGTTCCTCCCTCACGGGGCGACCCGCGACTGGCTCCTGCTCGTTGCCTTCCTGCTGGTGATGGCCCAGACCGTACTGAACGCCATCAGCGCCCGGGGCCGTCCGACCCCCGACAGCTGAGTCCGGCCCCCGACAGCTGATCGGGGCCTACCCGAGGAAACGGTCCAGGAGCTCGACGACCAGGCCGGGTGTGGCGTCGATGGCCTCGTGCCCGAGACCGGAGAGGAGGGTCACTTCGTCACCCGGCACGACGGCTGCCACCTCCTCGGTGATGGTGCCGGCCCAGGCCGGGCTCCGCTCCCCCAGGAGCAGCAGCGTGGGACAGGTGACCGACCGGGCCGAGCCGACCAGGTCCGCCCCGAGCAGCGCCCGTCCCTCCCGGGGGAGCGTGGCGGACAGGACGGCCAGGATGTCGTAGGCGGGGGGTGCCGCCCGCAGCGCGTCGACCTCGGCCTCGGACAGCCCGATGATCTCCATCAGGAACCCGACCATCGCCCGACCGGCCCGACCCTCGTCGACCCAGGTGGTCAGGCGCTCCAGGAACTCCGGCGTCACGGTCTGCGGGCCGGGAGGCTCGTAGAGGACGAGGCTGCCGAACGGTGGCGCATGGCGCGCCGCGCCGAGCGTGCAGGTCGCCCCGTAACTGTGGGCGAAGACGTCGACCGGACCACCGGACGCCTCGGCCAGGGCCTCCACCACCGCCGCCACGTCGCCGTACTCGGACTCGATGGAATACCCGGTGCCGTCGCCGCTCGACCCACGGCCACGGCGGTCCACGGCCGTCACGCGGCGGTGGGCGGTGAGCAGGTCCCAGATCGGTGCCCAGCTCTCGATCTGACCGGCGCCGCCGTGTACGAGCAGCAGCGGCGGGCCCTCGCCGGCCGTCAGCAGCCCGAGGGGCACCCCGTCGGCACCTGTCACCTCATGGCGAGTCCCGTCCATGTCCGTCCTCCCTGCCCGTCCGATCGTCCGTCGTGCCACTCGTGGCGAGCCTACGGGCACGACGGACCATCAGGAAGGGAGTCGCACGGACCGCCCGGGGGCAGCGGGGTCAGGCGGTGGTGGTGGCGGAGGAGGCGTCGACCGCCTCCAGGCGCACCTGGGCACGACGGAGGGCGGCCTCGGCCTCGACCCGCTCGGGGTCGGCCTCCTCGCCCTCGGCCGGGGTGCGGTTGGCGCTCCCACCCAGCTCGGCCACGCGGGCCTCTGTCGCCTCGAGGGCGGCACGGGCCCGGTCGACGTCGATCTCCTCGGCCAGCTCGGCCACACCGACCAGCAGGGTGACCCTGCTGCCGGTGGTGTCGTCGCCGGCCCCGTCGGCGTCGAGTGGCACACCCTGCTCCACCTGGGTGAAGCCGCCGTGGACGGCTACCCGGACGTCGTCGCCCTCCGGCCGGACGACCCGGACCACGCCGGGCTGGACGGTGCCCACCAGCGGCGAGTGGCCGGCCAGGAAGGTCACGTCACCCTCGCCCGTGCGGAGGATCACCTCGGAGGCCATCCCCGTGAGCAGGATGCGCTCCGGGGTGACCAGGTTGATCTGGAAGAGCGAGTCGTCAGCCATGGCCGTGCGCCCCGGTCAGCTGTTCGCCAGGTCGTGGGCCTTGGCGAGCACCGACTCGGCTCCGCCGACGTTGAAGAACGCCTGCTCGGGTACGTCGTCGAGGTCACCGTTGACCAGGGCCTCGAAGGACTCGACGGTCTCCTCGACGGGGACGGTCACGCCCTTCAGGCCGGTGAACACCTCGCCGACGTTGAACGGCTGCGACAGGAAGCGCTGGACCTTGCGGGCCCGGGAGACGGTCACGCGGTCCTCCTCGGACAGCTCGTCGAGGCCGAGGATGGCGATGATGTCCTGCAGCTCCTTGTAGCGCTGCAGCACGCCCTGGACTCTGCGGGCCACGGCGTAGTGGCGCTCGCCCACGATCTCGGGGGCCAGGATGTTCGAGGTCGAGGACAGCGGGTCCACGGCCGGGTAGATGCCCAGCGAGGCGATGTCACGGGAGAGCTCGGTGGTGGCGTCGAGGTGGGTGAACGTGGTGAACGGCGCCGGGTCGGTGTAGTCGTCGGCGGGCACGTACACGGCCTGCAGCGAGGTGATCGAGCGGCCACGGGTCGAGGTGATGCGCTCCTGCAGCTGGCCCATCTCGTCGGCCAGGGTGGGCTGGTAGCCCACGGCGGAGGGCATGCGGCCCAGCAGCGTCGAGACCTCCGAGCCCGCCTGCACGAACCGGAAGATGTTGTCCACGAAGAGGAGTACGTCCTGGTTCTTGACGTCACGGAAGTACTCGGCCATGGTCAGGGCGGCCAGGGCCACGCGCAGGCGGACGCCCGGGGGCTCGTCCATCTGGCCGTAGACCAGCGCGGCCTTCTCGATGACGCCGGACTCCTGCATCTCCAGCCAGAGGTCGGTGCCCTCACGGGTGCGCTCGCCCACGCCGGCGAACACCGACACACCACCGTGGTTGATGGCGACGCGGTTGATCATCTCCTGGATGAGCACGGTCTTGCCCACGCCGGCACCGCCGAACAGGCCGATCTTGCCACCCTGCACGTACGGCTCGAGCAGGTCGATGACCTTGATGCCCGTCTCGAACATGAGGGCGCGGGGCTCGAGTGTGTCGAAGTCGGGCGCCTGGCGGTGGATGTCCCAGTGGTCCTCGACGGCACCGATGTCATCGGTGTCGAGCGGCTCGCCCAGCACGTTGAACACGTGGCCGAGGACGGCGTCGCCGACCGGCACCTGCAGGCCGTGGCCGAGGTTGCGCACCTCGGCGCCGCGGGTGAGCCCGTCGGTCGCCTTCAGACAGATGCAACGCACGCGGCCGTCGCCGATCTGCTGGGCCACCTCGGCGGTGATCGTCTCGGGCACACCTTCGAGCACCACGTCGACCTCGACGGCGCCGTTGATCTCGGGAAGGGCGTGGGGCGGAAACTCCACGTCGATGACGGGCCCGGCGATGGCCACGACGCGGCCGGAGGCCAGGGTCTGGGTCTCGGTGGGCTGGGGGGCGGTGGTGGTCATGAGCGTCGGGCTCCCTTGATGTCGTCAGATGCTGCGATGTCGGTCGTGGTGGCGGTGGGATCGGCGGGGTGGACGGACACGGGTCAGACCGTCGTCTCGATGACGAGGCCGGCCTCGTCGCCCTCGTCGCCGGCCCGCAGTGCCTCGGCACCACTGACGATCTCCATGATCTCGGTGGTGATGGTGTCCTGGCGGGCACGGTTCATGATCCGCGAGTACTTCTTGATGAGCTCGCCGGCGTTCTCGGTGGCGGCCGCCATGGCCCGCTGCCGGGAAGTGAGCTCCGAGGCCGATGCCTCGAGCAGCGCGGCGAAGATCTGGGTCTCGGCGGCCCGGGGGGCCAGGTCGACGAGGAGGAGGGCGGCGTCGGGCTCGAACTCGGTATAGCCCTGCTTGACGTCGACCTCGTGGGGGGCGATGTCGCGGCTCCCGGGTTCGTGCTGATGGTCGGCCTTCTGCTCGCCGTTGCGGGGGTCGACGAGGGGGAGCAGCTGGCGCACCTCCACGCGCTGGGACCCGGCGCTGAGGAACCGGGTGGAGACCACCACGACGAGGTCGACCTCGCCGTTGACGAAGGGCGTGACGGCGGCGGCGGCCACGTCACGGGCGTCGGCGAACGTCGGGCGCTCGGACATCCCGAGGAACGACTGTTCGACCGCCTGGCCCCGGAACCGGAAGTACCCCTGGGCCTTCTTGCCCACGGTGACCAGCCGGGTCTCGATGCCCTCGGCCTCCTGGGTGGCCAGCAGGCGCTCGGTCGCCCGGAACACCGACGTGTTGTAGCCGCCGCACAGTCCGCGGTCGGCCACGATGCCCAGCACCAGGACCCTGGTGACCTCCTCGGGGGTCCCGAGCAGCCGGCCGGCGGCCGCCGGGTCACCGAGGGCGGTCTCGAGGACGATGCGGGCCATGCCCTCCTGGTAGGGACGAGCGGCGGCGATACGGCCCTGGGCGCGCACGATCTGCGACGCGGCGATCAGCTCCATCGCCTTGGTGATCTTCTGGGTCGACTTGATGCTCCGGATCCGTCGACGAAGGATGCGCTCCTGGCCACCTGCCATCGGTCAGTCGACCTTCCCGGTATCGAACGCGTCCGTGAACTTGCGCAGCGCGTCGGCCAGTGCGTCGCCCTCGGGCAGCTTGCCCGACGTGCGGATGCCCTCCAGGAGGTCGGCGTGGCTGGCCCGGAAGTGGGCACGGACCTCGGCCTCGTAGCGCTGGACCTCGCTGACGGGGATCCCGTCCACGTAACCCTCGGAACCGGCGTAGATCACCAGGACCTGTTCCTCGACCGGGACAGGCTGGTTGAGGCCCTGCTTCAGGAGCTCGGTGAGCCGGTAGCCGCGGTCGAGCTGGGCCTGGGAGACCTTGTCGAGCTCGGACCCGAACGTGGCGAAGGCCTCGAGCTCGCGGAACTGGGCGAGGTCGATCTTCAGGGTGCCCGACACCGACTTCATGGCCTTGATCTGGGCGGCACTCCCCACCCGACTGACCGAGATGCCGACGTTGATGGCGGGACGGACGCCGGCGTAGAAGAGCTCCGACTCGAGGAACACCTGGCCGTCGGTGATCGAGATCACGTTGGTCGGGATGTAGGCCGACACGTCCCCGGCCTTCGTCTCGATGATCGGGAGCGCGGTCAGCGATCCGCCGCCGGCCTCGTCGGACAGCTTGGCGGCCCGCTCCAGGAGCCGGCTGTGCAGGTAGAACACGTCGCCCGGGTAGGCCTCACGACCCGGCGGGCGCCGCAGCAGCAGCGACATCTGGCGGTAGGCCTCGGCCTGCTTGGACAGGTCGTCGTAGACGATGAGGGCGTGCTCGCCGTTGTCCATCCAGTGCTGGCCCATGGCGCACCCGGCGTAGGGGGCCAGGTACTTGAACGGCGCCGGGTCGGCGGCGCCGGCCAGGACGACCACGGTGTACTCGAGGGCGCCGTAGCGCTCGAGGGTGGCGACGGTCTGGGCGACCGAGGACTCCTTCTGGCCGATGGCCACATAGATGCACTTCACCCCCAGGCCCTTCTGGTTGAGGATGGTGTCGATGGCGACGGTGGTCTTGCCCGTCTTGCGGTCGCCGATGATGAGCTCGCGCTGGCCGCGGCCGATCGGGGTCATGGCGTCGATGGCCTTGATGCCGGTCTGGAGGGGCTCGTTCACCGGCTGGCGCTTCACGATGCCGGGAGCCTGGACCTCGAGACGCCGGGTCTCGGTCGTGGCGATGGGGCCCTTGCCGTCGACCGGCTCGCCCAAGGCGTTGACCACGCGGCCGAGGAGGGCGTCGCCCACCCGGACCGAGAGGATGCGCCCGGTCGCCTTGACCAGCTGCTCCTCCTCGAGGCCCGTGTCCTCCCCCAGGATGACGGCGCCGATGGTCTCCTCGTCCAGGTTGAGGGCCAGGCCCTCCGTCCCGTCCTGGAACTCGAGGATCTCGTTGACCGCGCAGCCCGGGAGCCCGGTGATGCGCGCGATGCCGTCGCCGACCTCGACGATGCGTCCGACCTGCTCGGTCCCGACCTCGGGCGTGTAGTCGTCGACGTACTGCTTGAGCGCAGCCGTGATCTCGTCGGCGTTGATGGTCAGCTCAGCCATCGGTTGCTTCCCTTCGTGTTGGGGTTCCTGGAATCCGGTAGGCCTCCTCGGAGGCGAGGAGGTGCTCCTTCAATTCGTCGATGCGGTGACGGGTGCTCGAGTCCACGAGCAGGTCGCCGACCTGGACCACCACACCGCCGAGCAGCGCGGGCACGACGGTAACCTGGAGGTCCACCGGGTTGCCGGTCAGGACCGCCAGCGCCTCGCTCAGTTCGTGCTGCTGGGCATCGCCGACGGCCGAGGCGGCCTGGACCCTGGCCACGCGCCATCCACGGGCCTTGGCCGCGTCGTCGACCAGCGTGTCGAGGGTGGCCACGATGTCGCGCGCCCGGCCGCCGCGGGCCGCGTACCGGGCCAGACGCATGGTCGCAGGCAGGACCTTGCCCTCGAGCAGGTTGCCGATGACGTCCTGGCGCACGACGACGGGGAGGTCCCGGTCGCCGAGCGCGTGGCGCAGCGGGCGGTTCGACTCGACGGTCCGGGCGAAACGGAACAGTTGGTCCTCGATCTCTTCGAGGTCCTCGGTGGTGAGCGACTCGAAGACGGCCGCCGCGTAGCCGGACACCCGGTTTCGGGAGCCCATGCGGCCGAGGACCTCCTCGTCGAACGGCTCGACGGCCGTGGCGAGGGCGCGGGTGGCCAGGTGCTCGAGACGGGAGCCCATCCAGCGGAACGAGGTGACGACCTCGCCCGCCGGCACCACGGTGACGGCCTGGTGGACGAGCCGCACGACCTCGGGCCGGACCTTGCCGGTCAGCAGCTGGTCGAGCAGGGCGCGGCGCGAGGCGACCGGCACCGAGCCGTCGTTGACGGCCAGGAGCAGGGCGGTGGTGCCCTCGACGACGTCGGCGACGGACTGCAGCTGCGCGCCGGCGTCGGCCAGTCCGCCGTCGGCGGACAGCGACTCCTCCATCGCGGCCAGGTAGCCCTGGAGGGCAGGGTTCACCGGGCGCCCCCGGCGCCGGCGGCGGCGCCCGACGTCTCGGCGCGCACGGCGGCGATGGCCTCGTCGATCAGGTCCTGGTGGTCCGACGTCTGGATCTCCCGGCCGATGACCCGCTCCGCGGCGGCCAGGACGATCTCGCCCACCCGGGCGGTCACCTCCTCGACCGCTGCCTGACGGGCCACGACGACCTCCGCGTCGGCCGCGGTCACGATCCGGTCGTGGACGGCCTGGCCTTCGGCGGTGGCGCTGGTGACGATCTGGTCGGCGGTGGTCTGGGCCTGGCTGATGATCTCCCGGGCATGGGTGCGGGCCTGCTCGAGCACGGCCCGACGCTCGACGTCGGCCTCCTCGGCGTCGGCCTTGGCCTTGTCGGCCGCCTCGAGCTCACCGCGGATCTGCTCCTGACGCTCGCTCAGTGCGGCGTTGAGCGGGGGCAGGACGTACTTCGTGATCACGTACAGCACGATGATGAACGCGATCAGGACCACGATGAACGTCCCGTTGGGGACGAGGAAGTTACTGGTGGCGAGAGGCATGGTCGTCATCCTTGGTCGGTCGGTCGATGGTGCCCGCGGGTGCTCTCCGCGTCACGGCCGTCGGGGCCGTGCGTCAGGTCGCCCGTGCGGGCGGGGGTCACTTGCCCAGCGAGAAGACGAAGAGCGCAGCGAACACCAGGTTGATGAAGTACGCCGCCTCGCAGAGGCCGACGGTCAGGAACATGATGGTCGTCAGGCGCCCCTGGGCCTCGGGCTGGCGGGCGACGCCGGCGATGGTCTGGCTGCCGGCGAGACCGTCACCGATGGAGGCGCCGACGGCGCCGCCGCCGAGTGCCAGGCCGGCGCCGATGAGGCCGCCGGCCGTCTTGATAGCGCTGGTGTAGTTGACCGGATCTGCCATGGGAACTGCTCCTTTGTTGAAGTGGTGGGTGGAATGGTCGGGTGCGAGTGGGCCGCGGCCTCAGTGGGGCTGGTCAGGAGCCATCGCGCTGTCGAAGTACAGGATGGTGAGGAGGGCGAAGATGAAGGCCTGGATGGCGCCGATGGCCATGTCGAAGAGCTTCCAGACCACGGTGAAGACGGACGAGAGCACACCGCCGATGACGCCGTAGGACCCGAACTTCCAGTCCACCAGCGCGGCCAGCAGGGCCAGCATCAGACCTCCGGCGAACAGGTTGCCGAAGAGACGGAGCGTGAGGGTGACCGGCTTGACCAGCTCCTCGATACCGTTCATGAACGCGTTGACGAAGAAGAGCTTCTTCGGGAACGGCTGGGCGAAGTAGTGGGCGAAGTAGCCCTTCACCCCACGGTTCTTGATGGCGGCCCGATGGACCATCACGATCACGTAGAGGGCCATGGCCAGCGGCAGGTTGATGTCGCTCGTCGGGGCGGGCAGGAAGTCGATCGGCGATCCGATCCCCAGCGCCTCGAACAGGTTGCAGGTGAAGATGAAGACGAAGAGGGTGAGTGCCAGCGGAACGACCGCGGCACCCCGGGGCCCGATGGAGTCGTCGACCTGGGTCTGGACGGCGCCGACGGCCATCTCCCATGCCAGCTGGAACTTGCCCGGCACGCCGGAGGTGGCTTTGGAGCGGAGGATGAGCCCGAGGGTGATCACGACGGCCCCGGCGATGAGCGTCGCCCAGACGATGTCAACGTTGATGGTGAGCGGGCCCAGCTTGCGCTGGAGATGCAGTCCCGGGGTGATGACGATCCCCGCCAGCGGGGTCAGCAGGTTGGAACCCATTGCGGTCACGCACCTCCACGGGTGTCGTCGGCGGTCTCGATGGCTGCGGGCGACACCACGGGCTCGTTGTCGTCGATCACGTTGGCGTTGATGACGTCGTCGACCGAGGTCATGGGGCCGGACTTGGCCATCGAGCGGGCCACGTTGGCGATCAGGAGGATCTGGAAGACGGCCAGCCCTCCGAGGACGCCGAAGCCGAGTGGCTTGGACACAAAGCAGAGGCCGAGGGCGATCACCGTGATCACGCCCATCCGGCCGAGCGTGTTGACGGCCAGCGGACGCTTGGGGTTGTCGACGTCCATGGCCGTGACCTTGTCGACCGACACCCCGATGAGCCGGAAGTTGACGAGGCCCATCGCCAGTCCGATGCAGGCGCCGAGACCGACCAGCAGGTAGCCGAACGAGACGGCGGCCACCAGCCCGGCGACACCGACGACCAGGGCGGCGCCCGTCGTGCGGCGTGCCACGTCACCGACATTGGGCAGGGAGAAGTGGGCGAACACCGTCAGGCCCCCGATCTGCGTGTCACAGGTACTTCCGGATGGTCACGACGGCCATGGCCACGGCTGCCACGATCCCGACCGCGAGCCCGATCAACAGGAAGGTGGGAGCCGAGTGCAGTGCGGCGTCGAGCAGCAGCCCGGCACCGACCGTCACGGCCAGGCAGAGGGCGATCGAGAGCCCCAGGCCGAGGAAGGCCACGGCCCCCGGCGACAGCCGACGGTCCTCCGGCGCCCAGTGGGGCTGTGGCTCCGGGTCGTCCGCACCGGGTGCGGGGGTGGGTTCCTCCATCTGGTGTCCGGACCGCGTCAGTCGATGTGGGGAAGGGAGGCGTCACGGTTACGTTCCGGGGTCACGCAGCGGACGAACAGGTCGTCCGGGCGGTGGTGGCGAAGGTGTGCTGGCGGACGGCGCGACCCGTCATGACGGACCCCTCGCGAGGGGTGGGAGGCCTGCAATTCACGTGGCGCATCATCGCACTATTCCCACTGACCCGGCAAAACGCCCGAAACATGCTGTTCACGGCCGGGAAACGCGGCAGGCCGGCGAAGGTCCGAGCCAGGTCAGGCGGGTGTGTCGACCGTGCCGGGCGTCGCCACCGTCGTGGCGGGCGTGTCGGCGGCCGGTCCGGCGGTGTCGTCGCCCCCCGGTTCGTCGGGGTCCGCGTTCCGCCGCAACGACGGGTGGAACAGGGTGAAGAGGACCACCCCGAGGGCCAGCACCCCGAAGGGGATGAACGCGTTGACACTCGAGATGTAGAGGGGAAAGAGGACCAGGCCCGACAGCAGCACGGTCCAGGCCCACAGGATCAGCACGCTGCGGCGGTGGCCGTGACCCAGGCGGAGCAACCGGTGGTGGAGGTGGTTCTTGTCGGGCGTCGAGAACCCGGTGCGGTTGGCCGTCCGCCGGACGAAGGCGAACGCCATGTCGAGGATGGGCACGCCCAGGATGAAGAAGGGGATGAAGAGGGGGGCGAAGAAGAAGTACGTCTGCCCACTCCGTGCCGCCACCCCGCCCACCGTCCCGGCCGAGCGTCCCCCGATCAGCATGGTGGACGCCGCCATCAGCAGGCCGAGCAGCAACGCGCCGCCGTCGCCCATGAAGATCTTGGCCGGGTGGAAGTTGTGGGGCAGGAAGCCGAGGCAGATGCCACAGGTGACCACGGCGATCAGCGGGCCGATGTTGTCGGAGGGGAGGTTCCCGAGGTGCTGCAGGTGGAGGCCGTAGACGGCCAGGGCCCCCGAGGCGATGGCCACGACGCCGGCGGCCAGCCCGTCGAGCCCGTCGATGAGGTTCACGGCATTCGTGATGGCGATCACCCACAGCGCCGTCAGCAGCGGCGTCCACTCCGGCGACAGCTGGACCAGACCGGCCAGCGGGACCTTGAACTGGAACCAGGTGACGCCCATGAAATAGAGGATGGTGGCGGCCAGGACCTGGCCTGCCACCTTGGCAGGCGCCGACATGTCCCGGAAGTCGTCGATGATGCCGACCACGAAGATGGCCGTCGCGCCGAGGAGCAGTCCGAGCGGCTCCGACGAGCCACGGAAGAGCGGGCCGAGAGCCGGCACGGAGGCGGCGACCGCCCACGTCACCAGCATCCCGAGGAACATGGCCGCCCCGCCCGACTGCGGGGTCACCCGCTGGTGCACCTTGCGGTCGTCGGGCTGGGCCACGTAGCCGATCTGGACGGCGATCCTGCGGGCCGGGAAGGTCAGCGCCCAGGTGGAGACAGCCGCCACCACCAGCAGGACGGCGTACCAGTTCAGCGGGATGCCCGCGGTCACCGGGTCACCCCGGCCGTCCGACCGCCTCGGCCGGGGTCACGCCCGGGCCAGGCCCGGGTACGGGGGGAAGCCGGTGCACAGCTCGCGGACCTCGGCCCGCACGATGCCGAGCGCCGCGTCGTCGTCCCGCGACCGCAGGGTCCGTCCGATGAGCGCGCCGATGCGCGTCATCTCGGCCGGTCCCATGCCGGTGGTGGTGACGGCGGCGGTCCCGAGGCGGAGCCCCGACGTCACGAAGGGCGAACGGGGGTCGTCGGGGATCGTGTTCCGGTTGCAGGTGATGCCGGCCCGGTCCAGGACCTCCTGGGCGACCTTCCCGGTCAGTTCGGCATCGAACGAGCGCAGGTCGCAGAGGACCTGGTGGTTCTCCGTGCCGCCCGACACCAGGCGGATGCCCTCGGCAGCCACCGCATCGGCCAGCGCCCTGGCGTTGGCCACCACGTCGGCGGCGTACCTGCGGAACTCGGGTCGGGCCGCCTCCGCGAAGGCCACGGCCTTGCCGGCGATGACGTTCTCGAGGGGGCCGCCCTGGAGCCCCGGGAAGATGGCGCTGTCGACCGCCTTGGCGTACTCCGACTGACACACGATGGCACCGCCACGCGGGCCGCGCAGCGTCTTGTGGGTGGTGAAGGTCACCACGTCGGCCACGCCCACTGGCGAGGGGTGGGCGCCACCGGCGATGAGGCCCGCCGGGTGGGCGGCGTCGAAGAGGAACTTCGCCCCCACCGAGTCGGCGATCTCGCGGAACGGGAGCGGGTCGATGATGCGGGCGTAGGCCGTGGACCCGGCCACGATCAGCCTCGGTCGGTGGGTGCGGGCCAGGTCGGCCACCTGGTCGAAGTCGATGATCTCCCCCGGCTTGTCGGGGTCGCCGGTGGCCGCCGACACCCCGTAGGAGACGAAGTTCCACACCTTCGAGGTGATCGAGGCCTGCGAGCCATGGGTGAGGTGGCCGCCGTGGTCCAGGCGCATCGCCAGGACCGTGTCCCCCGGCTCGATGAGGGCCATGTAGGCCGCCACGTTGGCGTTGGAGCCCGCATGGGGCTGGACGTTGGCGTGCTCGGCCCCAAACAGGGCCTTCAGCCGCTCGCGGGCCAGGTCCTCCACCTCGTCGATGACCTGGTTCCCGCCGTAGTAGCGGCGCCCCGGGTAGCCCTCGGCGTACTTGTTGGTCAGCACCGAGCCGGTCGCGGCCAGCACCGCCGTCGACGTGAAGTTCTCCGAGGCGATCAGCTGCAGGGTGGTGGACTGGCGCTCCGTCTCGTCGCCCAGCAGGCCGAGGACCTCGGGGTCGCCAGACAGCCACTGGTCGAAGGGCGAGGCGTGGTCAGTGCTGCTCATGAGGTCGGCTGCTGCCTTTCCTGGTCGGTGATCTGGTCGATTCGTCGCTGGTGGCGGCCGCCCTCGAACTCGGTGGAGAAGAATGCGTCGACGGCGTCGAGCGCCGTCGCCTGCCCGGTGAGCCGCTGCCCGAGGCACACGACGTTGGCGTCGTTGTGGCCCCGGGCCAGTCGTGCCGAGGTGACGTCGTGCACGACCGCGGCCCGGACGCCCGGGACCTTGTTGGCAGCGATGCCGATGCCGATGCCGGACCCGCAGACGCAGACGCCCCGTTCGGCCCGGCCGTCCGCCACCGCCTCGCCCACGGACCGCCCGAAGAGCGGGTAGTCCACCGAGACCTCGGCGGACTCCGTCCCCAGGTCGTCCACCTCGTGCCCGGCCGCGGCCAGGTGGGCGAGGACCTCCGTCTTGAGGGCGTAGCCCGCGTGGTCCGAGCCCACGGCGATGCGCATTGTCCGAGTGTACCGAGCGCGGCCGGACGGGACCGTGCCGGGCCGGGCGTCGCCGGGGCTCGGGAACCGCCCCGGACGGGGGCCGGACAGGGCGCCGGTAGGCTCGGCGCGCGATGTCGATCGATCCCTCCACGCCGGTGGTCGTGGGCGTCGGCCAGGTGACCAACCGACCCCACTCCGAGGGCGAGGGGTCGCTGGTCGACCGTCCTGAGCCCCTGGGCCTGATGCTCGACGCCGTCGGCGCGGCGGTCGAGGACTGCGACGGTGCACCTGCGGGCGGCACGGCCCCGGCGGGGCGGGCCCTCCTCGCCCGGACGGGGTCGCTCCGCGTCGCCAACCCGCTGAGCTGGCACTACATCGACCCCGGTGCCCTGCTGGCCGAGGAACTGGGCATCGAGCCCGAGGAGATCCTGGTCACCACGACTGGGGGGAACAACCCGCAGTCCCTGATCAACGCCACCGCGCTGGCCATCGGCCGGGGGGACCTGGACGTGGCCGTGATCGCGGGTGCCGACTGCTACTACACCCAGGCAGCGGCCCGACGGCACCCGGATCGGCCCCTGCTGCCCTGGACGGTGCAGCCGGCCGACACCGGACCGCCCACCCTCTTCGGCAGCGACCGGTGGGGCACCACCACGTCCGAGGAGGAGCGCGGCCTCGACCTCCCCATCCACGTCTTCCCCCTGTTCGAGAACGCCCTGCGGGCCGAGGCCGGTCGCACCCTGCCCGAGCACCTCGGCCACATCGGCGGTCTGTGGTCCCGGTTCTCCGAGGTGGCCGTGGACAACCCCTTTGCCTGGATCCGGGACCGGTGGTCGGTCGAGGACCTGACCACCCCGTCCGAGGCCAACCGGATGGTCGACTACCCCTACACCAAGCTGCTCACCGCCAACCTCCAGGTCGACCAGGGGGCGGCCGTGGTCCTGTGCTCGGCCGCCGCCGCCGAGGGGGCCGGCGTCCCCCGCGACCGCTGGGTCTTCCCACTGGCCGGTGCCGACGCCGAGGACCACTGGTTCCTCTCCCACCGGGCCGACTTCCACTCGTCCCCGGCCATCCGGCTGGCCGGTGCCGCCACGTTGGCGCTCGCCCGAACCACGGTCGCCGAGGTCGAGCACATCGACCTCTACTCGTGCTTCCCCTCCGCCGTCGAGATCGCCGCCAAGGAGCTCGGTCTGCCGGACGACGACCCGACACGTCCGCTGACCGTGACCGGCGGACTCACCTTCGCCGGTGACCCGGGCAACAACTACGGCACCCATTCGCTGGCCACGATGGTCGATGTGCTGCGCGCCCGACCGGGCACCACCGGCCTCACCACCGGCCTGGGCTGGTACGTGTCCAAGCACAGCATCGGGCTCTACGGCACGGAACCGCCGACCGGTCCGCCGCCGGACAGCGACGCCCTGCCCGCGGGCACGGCGGTCGAGTCGGCCGCCGGCTTCACATGGGCGGACCCACAGGCCGCCGTCGGCGCGCTCCCCCAGTGCGCGCCGGATGCCGATGCCCGGGGCGAGGTCACCGTCGAGACGTACTCGGTCTCCTTCGGCCGCAACGGCGCACCCGAGCGGGCGGTGGTGGCGTGCCGGACACCGGAGGGACGCAGGGCCTGGGCCCACGTGACGGATGCGGACCACCTGGCCGTGCTGGTGACCGAGGAGGGGTGCGGACGGCTCGGCACCCTCCGGCCCGACGGCGAGGTCGACCTCCGCTAGGTGGTGCCGGGTGCCCGGGATCGGGCCGCCCGCACGGTTACGTCGTGGACGCGCCGAGTTCCGGGGTGGGACCCTCCTGGCCCCGGTAGCGGTAGCGGAAGGCGGCGTAGGCCGCCGGGCCGGCGAACATCGGCAGCCAGTAGGACGCGAGGCGGTAGGCCAGCGTGGCGAGCACCGCCTGGGCCCCGTCGAGCCCGGCCAGCGCCAGGAATCCGGCGAGGCTCGCCTCCACCACGCCGATGCCTCCCGGGGTGATCGGGATCAGCCCGATGACCCCGGCCACGGCATAGGCCAACAGGATCAGCGCCGGGCGGGGGTCCGCCCCCACGGCGCGGACGCAGAAGAGCAGGCACAGGTAGTCGAACAGCAGCCGCCCCACTGACAGGAGGGTGGCCTGCCACCACTGCTTGCCGAGCACGGTGCGGATCACGTTGCGCTGCTCGAGCAGGCGCTCCGGCAGCCCCTCGAGGCGCGGCCGCTTCTTCATCGCACGGTTCCGGACGGCCTGGACGACCCGGCCGACCCACAGCAGCGGGGCGTCGGTGGACATGATGACGGCCCCGAATCCCGAGAAGAGCACGAAGCCGACGGCGCCGATCCACGCGGCGTCGGTCAGACCCGAGGCCACCGGCGCGCCGAACAGCACGACGGGCAGGACGAAGACGGGCAGGGCGAGCAGGCCGCCGATCCCGAGGAAGGAGAAGGCGGTCAGGCCGCTGACCGACTCCGTCGGGTCCATACCGGCGATGCCCAACATCCGGAACTGCACCGCGGCACCCGCCGCGGCGCCGCCCGGCACGATGAGCGAGATGGCGTTGCCGGACAGCTGCGCGGTGATGACCGAGAACCACGCCTTTGTGCGCAGGGCGATCCGCTGGAGGGAGAACGTGCAGGCGAAGTGGATCCCCTCGGCCAGGATGGCGGGAATGAACCACAGGAAGTTGAGGGTGGCCAGCTTGGGCCACGAGTGGAACACCGCGAGGATGCTGGGGGCCACCAGATAGAGGACCACCCCGGTGAAGGCGATGGCGATGGAGCGCTTGACCAGCGCCTTCCAGCGGATCGGCCGCTGCTGCTGCGCCTCGAACTGGCGCTCGAACGAGCGCGGGTTGGAATCCTCGGGCAGCCCGGGGGCCGTCGTCACGTCGTCACCGTCCCCTCCACCCGTCGCCATGTCGATACCGGGCCGGTCTCCGGGCCCTCAGCCTCCGGCCAGTCCGAGTACCGCCGCCATGATGATGTTGGCGCCACGCAGGTCACCTTGGAGCCCTCCCTCCATCCGGTTCATGGCGTAGCAGACCGTGAGGCCGGCATCCTGGTCCATCACGATGATCGATCCTCCGTAGCCGCCCCAGAAGCAGGCTCGGGGGCCGATCGGCATCATGCCCGAGCTCAGCCCGTAACCCATGCCGAAGCGGAACTCAGCGCCGAGGATCAGGTCGGTGCCGTGGATCTGCTCGTCGAAGATGCGGTCGCAGCCTTCGGCGGACAACAGCCGCACCCCCCGTGCCTCACCCCGGCCGGCCACGATCGACTGGATCTCGGCCACCGACCGGGCGTTGCCGTGCCCGTTGGCCGCGGGGATCTCGGCCCGCCGCCACCAGGCCCGGCTCGGGTAGGTGGCATCGAGCACCGGGTTGGTCATGGTCCGGATGACGAGCTCCGAAGGCTTGAGCTCGTCGAGGTCCAACGGCGGGGGCGGGATGACGATCGACACCCGGTGGTCCTCCGACTCCGGCAGGCCGATGTAGAAGTCGGCGCCGAGCGGTCCGGCCACCTCGGAGGCGAACCACGAACCGATGGTCGTACCGGTGATGCGCCGCACCACCTCGCCGATCAGGTAGCCCTGGGTGACGGCGTGGTAGCCCGACGCCGTGCCCGGCTCCCACCACGGCTCCTGCCGGGCGAGCACCGAGGTGCACTTGTCCCAGTCGGCCAGGTCCTCGGGCTCCATCGGCTCGGCCCATCCCGGCAGGCCGGCGGTGTGGGCCATCAGGTGGCGGACCTCGACGTGCTCCTTGCCGCCGGCCGCGAACTCGGGCCAGTACCTGGCCACGGGGGCGTAGTAGTCGAGCTCGCCCCGGTCGGCGAGCATCAGGGTGCAGAGGAATGTCATCGTCTTGGTGGTCGACCAGACGTTGGTGATGGTGTCCCGCTCCCAGGGGGCCGAGCCGGCTTCGTCCACCGTGCCGCCCCAGATGTCCACCACCGGGTCGCCGTGGAGCAGGACGGCCACCGAGGCCCCCACGTCCGTGCCGGCGTCGAGGCTGTCCGACAGCGTCGTCGCCACCCCCTCGAACTTCGGGTCCCAGGTGCCCTGGATGTCGGCCATCGTCTCGTCCCTCCCTCGTGCGGCGCTACGGACCCGATTGTCCCACGGGCGAACCGCCGGACACCGCATCGAGTCCCGCCACGCGGTGGGCGTGAGGGTCGAGGGAGCCGGGAGCACTCCGTCACTCGGGTTCGAGCGATGCCGTACAGCGTATGAATCCGTACGGCGACGGGTTCACGAGCGGACCCGCACCGGAGGACGCCCGCTTCCGCCCGTCATCGACCGCGGTGCTCGCCGCGCCGTGCAGGACCGCTCCCCAGACCCGTTACCCTGGTGACCCGTGAGTGACGTGCCCGACACCCAGCTGACCCGAGACACCTACGAGCGCCTCCAGGCCGAGCTCGAGGACCTCACCACCCGCGGCCGGGTGGAGATCGCCGCTCTCATCGAGGCGGCCCGGGCCCTCGGCGACCTCAAGGAGAACGGCGACTACCACGCCGCCAAGGACAGCCAGGGGAAGATGGAATCCCGGATCCGCCAGCTCGAGCGGATGCTGAAGAACGCCACCGTCGTCGACGGTGCGGCCCCGTCGGACGGCAAGGTGGCCCACAGCTCGGTGGTCACGCTCCGCTACGAGGGTGACGACGAGGACGACACCGCCGACTACTTCGTGGGGAGCATCGAGGAGCGGCAGGGCGACCTCACCGTGGTCTCCCCCGGGTCGCCCCTGGGCCAGGCCCTGATGGGCCATGCCGTGGGCGAGACCGTCGAGTACGCCGCGCCCGGGGGGAGCCTCCGGGTCGAGATCGTGAAGATCGGAGCCTGACACCGTGACCGAGCCCCGCACACTGTCCGAGAAGGTCTGGGACGGCCACGTCGTCCACGCCGGCGGCGCCGAGGAGCCCGACCTCCTCTTCATCGACCTGCACCTGGTCCACGAGGTCACGTCGCCTCAGGCGTTCGACGGGCTCCGCATGGAGGGGCGCACCGTCCACCGACCGGACCTCACCATCGCCACGGCGGACCACAACGTCCCGACCACGGACATCGACAAGCCGGTGGCCGACCCCGTCTCGGCCAAGCAGCTCTCGGTCCTCAACGCCAACTGCGCCGAGTTCGGCATCACCTGCTACCCGATGGGCGACGCCAACCAGGGCATCGTGCACATCATCGGACCCGAGCAGGGGCTGACCCAGCCGGGCATGACCATCGTCTGTGGCGACAGCCACACCTCCACCCACGGTGCCTTCGGCGCCCTCGCCTTCGGGATCGGCACCAGCGAGGTCGAGCACGTACTCGCCACCCAGACCCTGTCCCAGCGCCGGCCGGCCACCATGTCGGTGACCGTCGACGGCGACCTGCCCCCCGGAGTGACGGCCAAGGACCTGGTCCTGGCCGTCATCGGCACGATCGGTACGGCTGGCGGCAGCGGCCACGTCATCGAGTACCGGGGCTCGGCGGTCACCGGGCTCTCCATGGAGGGCCGCATGACGGTCTGCAACATGTCGATCGAGGGCGGCGCCCGGGCAGGCATGATCGCACCCGACGACACCACCTTCACCTTCCTCGAGGGCCGCGACCACGCCCCGAAGGGCGCCGCCTGGGAGCAGGCGCTCGACTACTGGCGCTCACTGCCGTCCGACGCCGGCGCCACCTTCGCCAAGGAGGTCGTCCTCGATGCCGCCGGCCTCGCCCCCTTCGTCACCTGGGGCACGAACCCGGCGCAGGTCACCCGCCTCAACGGGACCGTGCCCGTGCCCGACGAGTTCGCCACACCGGCCGAGCGGGAGGCGGCGGCACGGGCGCTCGAGTACATGGGCCTCGAGGGGGGCACACCACTCTCCGAGGTGCCCGTCGACACCGTATTCATCGGATCGTGCACCAACGGCCGCATCGAGGACCTGCGTGCCGCCGCCGACGTGCTGCGCGGCAGGAAGGTCAGGTCCGGCATGCGCGCCCTGGTCGTCCCCGGTTCTCACCGGGTGAAGGCTCAGGCCGAGGCCGAGGGCCTCGACCTCGTGTTCACCGGTGCCGGCTTCGACTGGCGCGAGCCCGGCTGCTCGATGTGCCTGGCCATGAACCCCGACAAGCTCCAGCCCGGCGAACGGGCCGCATCGACGTCCAACCGGAACTTCGAGGGCCGCCAGGGCCGCGGCGGGCGCACCCACCTGGTGTCGCCAGCGGTGGCCGCGGCCACCGCGGTGGCCGGACGGTTCGCCACTCCCGGGGAGCTCGACTGATGGAAGCCGTGCAGGTGATTTCCGGCCGGGGCGTGCCCCTCGACCGCTCGGACGTGGACACCGACCAGATCATCCCGTCCGACTGGCTGAAGCGCGTGGAGCGCACCGGCTTCGGCGCCGGGCTGTTCAGCGAATGGCGCGACGACCGCGACTTCGTCCTCAACCGCGAGGAGTACGCAGGGGCGAACATCCTCGTGGCCGGGCCCAACTTCGGCACCGGCTCGTCCCGGGAGCACGCCGTGTGGGCGCTGCAGGACTACGGGTTCGCCGCAGTGGTGTCCCCCGGGTTCGCCGACATCTTCCGCAACAACTGCACCAAGGCCGGTGTGGTGCCCGTCCAGGTCGACGCGGCCACAGGGCGCGCCCTGCTCGACGCGCTGGAGGCGGACCCGTCGCTCGAGATCACCATCGACATCGGACGCGGGACGCTCGACGCGCCTGCCGCAGGTATCGAGACGACCTTCCCGATGGACGAGTTCACCCGGGCCCGGCTCCTGAACGGGTGGGACGACATCGGGTTGACGCTGCGCTACGAGGACGAGATCGGGTCCTTCGAGTCCGCACGTCCGGCCTGGCTGCCGACGACCCGCTGAGCCGCACGTCGCCACGGCGGCGGTGTCCGACACGGCCCATCGCCGGGCGCGCCGCTCCGGTCGACCGGAACCGCGGGTCCCACGGGGGTGCTGCCTCGATTCGGCGCACACACTCCGTGGAACGGAGAGCCCGCCGGGTCCCCGGCGCCAGCCACCACGAGGGGCAGGGGGGCAGCCGACGTCGGGGAACCCGGAGGATGATGAGATACGGGACATTCCCCTGCGCCCGCACCTTCGAACTGGTGTCGCCGCCGGCGACCTGATGTGTCAGGCGGAGTGTCATTCCGCCGTGGTTGATGACCATACACGAACATGATTCGCCGCACAGGGACGCTGCGAACCTCGTGGGCACCGCCTGTGGCCTCCCGTAATCACTCCGTCATGTTGCCCCTGCACACTTGGTGCCGTGACCCAGAGGACGCCACCCGCACACCGACGCGCCCCCACCCGGGGCGTCGACGACCTGCTGTCCGACGCGGCCCGGACGCCGCTCGGTGGACCCGAGGGCAATGCCCGGTTGACCGGCGCGACCGCCGCCGTGCTCCTGGTGCTGCTGGCCGCCGAGGGATTCACCGTGCTCCGGGTCGGGGCGTTGCTCACCCCGCACGTCGCCATCGGGATGATCCTCGTGCCCTTCGTCGCCGTCAAGATCGGCTCCACCGGCTGGCGAATGGCCAAGTACTACCTGGGCGACGCCGCCTATCGCGAGCGGGGTGCGCCACCGATCCTGCTGCGGCTGCTCGGCCCGCTGGTCGTCCTTCTCACGGCCCTGCTGTTCGCGTCGGGCATCGCGTTGCTGCTGGTCCCCCACTCCCTGCGCCAGGAGACGATGTTCGTCCACAAGGCCAGCTTCGTCCTCTGGTTCGGCGCCATGGCGATCCACGTCCTCAGCCATGTGCTCGAGACGAGTCGGCTGGCCCCGGCCGACCTGATGTCGCGCACCCGTTCGCAGGTGAGCGGGGCCGGCACCCGATTGTGGGTGCAGGCGGGCTGCCTGGTGGTCGGCATCATCCTGGCCGTCGTGATGGTGCCGACCATCGGCCCCTGGCTTGCCGGCGGGGGCATCGGCGGGTGAGCCGCCAGCTGGGCCACACTGTTGGGCGATGAGGGTGCTGGTGGCGGAGGACGACCCAGGTCTGCGCTCGGTGCTCGAGCGCGGGTTGCGCGAGCACGGGTACGTCGTCGACGCCGTGGAGGACGGTGCCGCCGCGCTCGCCTACCTCCGCTCCTACGAGTACGAGGTGGCGGTGCTGGACTGGCGCATGCCGGCCACGACCGGAATCGAAGTGGTGCGTGCCATGCGGGCCAGGGGTGACCGGACGCCGGTGCTGATGCTGACCGCCAGGGATGCCACCGAGGACCGGGTCGAGGGCCTCAACGGAGGTGCTGACGACTACCTGGTCAAGCCCTTCACGTTCGCCGAGCTGACCGCCCGGCTCTCGGCCCTGCAGCGCCGGCCGCCGCTCGCACTCGATCCCGTGCTGGCCTGCGGCGACCTGACCTTCGACCCGACGACCCGAATGGCCTCCGGGCCCGAGGGACCGCTGAGCCTCACCGCCACGGAGACAGCCCTGCTGGAGCTCCTCCTGCGGCGGGCGCCGGCGCCCGTCAACCGTCGGACGATCGCGATCCAGGTGTGGGACGACGAGGCCGACCCGGTCGGCTCGAACACCATCGACGTCCACGTCGGACGCCTCCGGGGGAAGCTGGCGGACACGTCGGCCAGGATCGAGACCGTGCGCGGCTTCGGCTACCGCATCGTCCCCGCATGAGGCGCCCCGACGCCCGCTGGGGCCACGCCGCCCGGGTGGCGCTGGCGGCCACCGCCGTCGTCGGCATCGTCGCCCTGCTGTTGGTGCTGACGGTCAACGGACTGATCGTGCGCCGGCTCGACCACGATGTCGACAGCCGGCTGGCCGCGACGCTCGCCACCACGTCGGCCACCGGCTCGGCGCCGGTCTCCTCGGGTGGCCACGGCGGCGATCTCGACGACGTCCCCGACTTCGTCTGGCGGGTGGGTCCCACCGGGACGGTCACGGCACTGAGCATCGCAGCGCCCGATCTGCCCGTCCGGGCCTGGCACGCCGGCTCGGTCACCCTCGAGTCCGGTGGTACCAGCTTCCGCTTCGGCGCCGTCCCGTCGGGTGACGGCTGGCTCGTGGCGGGCGAGAGTGTGGCCAGGGTCACCGACGCCCGGGGCGAGCTCCTCGTCGCCGAGCTGGTGCTCGGCGCGCTGCTCCTGCTCGTCACCTTCACCGGATCCTTCATCGTGGGCCTGCGGGCATCGGCGCCGATCGAGCAGGTGCGGCGGCGCCAGGCCGAGTTCACGGCGGATGCCAGCCATGAGCTACGGACGCCCCTGAGCGTGATCGAGGCCGAGGTCGACCTGGCGCTCGCCCGGCCCCGGGACGGCGACTCGTATCGGGACACCCTCGAACGGGTCGCCTCGGAGAGCCACCGGCTCCGGGCGATCGTGGACGACCTCCTCTGGCTGGCCCGGACGGACGGAGGCGAGTCGCACCGGGGCACCGTCGGAACGGTCGACGTGGCCGAGGTAGTGGCCTCGGCCGGCGACCGGTTCCGGGCCGTGGCGGACGCCGGCTCGATCGCGCTCGTCACACGGTCCGGTCCCCCGGGGTCGGCGCGGGTCCGCGCCGACCAGGAGGGTATCGACCGACTGGTGACCGTCCTCGTCGACAACGCCTGCAAGTACGCCGGAACGGCTGGCACCGTCGAGGTCTCGACCGGCACCTCCGGTGGGCGGGTCACGCTCGCAGTGGACGACTCGGGCCCTGGCATACCGATCGAGCACCGCGACCTGGTGTTCGACCGCTTCCACCGGGCCGAGCGGGGACCCGGCGGGACCGGTCTCGGACTGGCCATCGCCGACGCCGTGGTGCACGCCACCGATGGTGCCTGGTCGGTGTCGACGTCGCCCCTCGGGGGCGCCCGGTTCGAGGTCACGTGGCGACAGGCCGCACGGGTGGTCGAGGGGCAACCGGCACCGACGTGAGGGAAGAGCGGTCCTGAGCCCTGGCCCGGACGCACACCGGATTCTCAGCTGATTCTTATCCTCGGTTCATCTGAGTGTCAGGTTGCCTCCGTAGCCTGCACCCATGACCAGTACCGGGCGCAGCAGTTCCAGGGGCCGCCAGGATCCGTCGCGCGCCGCACGCCGCCAGCGTGACGCCGGTCTCGAGCGGGGGCGCACCATCACCAAGGGCATCGCCGCTGTGTCGGTGGCGGCGGTGGCCGCGGCTGGCGTCTATCTGAGCCAGGCCCTGCCAGGCCACTCGGCATCGACGTCGACCACCAATTCCGGCACCGCCGGCGCAGTGACGCCGGCCGCACCCTCGGCCTCCCCGTCCGGGGGCTCCTCCTCGTCGTCAGCAGGATCGTCGGCCGGCAGCGGGTCGGGCATCTCGGCACCGGCGGCGGCACCCGCCCCCGCCTACCAGCAGGCCCCCGTCTCCAGCGGCGCGAGTTGAGCCCGGCGACGTCCGACCTCGACGACAGGACCCACCTGGCCGTCCACCGCTCGACCCGTTGGTCCACCCGCATGGAGCTGCTGGTGACCGACCCGACGGTCGTGGTCGCCGCGGCGCGGATCCTCGACGCGCAGTTGGACCGGGTCGAGGACGCGGCCAGCCGCTTCCGGAGTGACTCGGAGCTCAGCCGCATCCAGCAGTCCGGCAACGGTCGCACCGTCGCGGTGTCACGACTGCTCCTCCAGCTCCTCGCCACCGCCCTCCGGGCCGCCGAGCTGACCGACGGGCTCGTCGACCCGACGGTGGGCACCGCCCTGATCCGCCTCGGCTACGACCGCGACTTCGCCGATGTCGGCGACGTGGTCGACGGACACCTCCCGGACCCGGCTCACGTGCCCGGCTGGCGGTCCGTCGAACTCGACACCGGGCGCTGCACCGCGACCATCCCGGCGGGCACCGTGCTCGACCTCGGGGCCACGGCCAAGGCCTGGGCGGCCGACCGCGTCGCCGAATCCATCACGTCACGACTCGGTTGCGGGGTGCTCGTCTCCCTCGGGGGTGACATCGCGGTCCACGGGGCACCGGGCGGGGGGTTCGTCGTCGGCGTCGCCGACGTCTGCGGCGACCCCGATGCCCCGACGGCCGTCGCCATCACCTCGGGTGGTCTCGCCTCGTCCGGCATCGGCAACCGCCACTGGTCGCTCGCCGGCACGCCGGTCCACCACGTGATCGACCCACGGACGGGCCTGCCGACCGCCTCGTGCTGGCGGACCGTGACGGTCGCGGCCGGCACCTGCGTCGACGCCAACACGGCCTCGACGGCGTCCCTCGTGCTCGGCGAGGACGCACCCGGGTGGTTGGCCGATCGACACCTCCCGGCCCGCCTCGTGCGGATGAACGGGACCGTGGTGACCGTCGCCGGCTGGCCCGACGACACCCTCACGCCCGCACCCGTCGGAGCCCACCCGTGAGTCCTGCCGTGCTGACGACTGCAGCCGTGGGCGGGAAGGCCTTCTGGTATCTGACCCGCTCCAGCGGTGTCGTGGCGCTCGTGCTCCTGAGCGCCACCCTCGTGCTCGGTGTCGTGGCCTCGGTCGGCTGGACGACCGAGCGCTGGCCACGCTTCCTGTCCCAGGACGTCCACCGCAACGTCTCCCTCCTCGGCCTGGTGTTCGTCGGCGTGCACGTGGCCACCACCGTGCTCGACGGTTACGTGCCCATCGGCCTGGCCGACGTCGTCGTGCCCTTCATCTCGCCCTACCGCCCCATCTACGTGGGCCTCGGCGCACTGGCGTTCGACCTCATGCTGGCCGTGCTGATCACGAGCGGCCTGCGCCACCGCATCGGCTACGGATCGTGGCGGTTCGTCCACTGGCTCGCCTACCTCTGCTGGCCTATCGCGCTCGTGCACGGCCTCGGAACCGGGACCGACACCCAGCTCCCCGTGGTGCTCTTCATCGAGGTGGTCTGCACGGCGGCCGTGCTGGGCGCCTTCACCTGGCGGATGGCCACCGGTCGGTCGATCGATCCCGCCCGGCGCGCCGCGGCGGCCTCCGGCGCTGTCGTGCTGGCCCTGGCCATCGGCGGCTTCGCCATGCTCGGCCCGCTGCGACCGGGGTGGTCCCACCGCTCGGGGACGTCGCCCTCGCTCCTGGCCGAGCTGGCCACCAGGAGCGGTACGTCAGCGACAGGCACCACCGCTCCCTCTTCCGGGTCGGCACAGACGTCCACCGCGGGGAACGGCACCGGCACGGTCCCTTCGGTGCCCTTCACCAGTCAGGTGAGCGGTACGCAGACCCAGTCCGGCCCCGACGCCCAGGGCAACGTCCGGATCTCACTGGCCATGCACCTGGCGGACGCCGCGTCGACGCCGCTGACGGTGGTGCTCGTCGGCGCCCAGTCGGGAGGCGGCGTGTCGCTGTCGACCGGCACCGTCACCTTCGGGGGCGACTCGGGGTCCGTGGTCGGGCTCAACGGCGGCTCGGTCGTGGCGACGGTGTCGACGCCGTCGCCGATCACCCTCACGATCCAACTCCAGGTCGACCAGCAGACGGGTGCGCTGTCCGGCACCATCGCCGGTGCCGCGGGATCGCACCGATGACGGCTCCGACGGGGCCGGGCCGGCTCCTCGACAGTGTCGGGACCGCGGAGGTCGTCCGCCTCGACGCCCATCTGGCGCGCTGGGGCGCGGTGCCCGACCTCCCGGTCCGCAGCCTCCTCGAAGCCGTCGACCAGTCCGGGCTCCGCGGGCACGGCGGGGCCTGGTTCCCGGTCGGCGCCAAGTGGCGATCGGTCGCAGCCGGCCGCTCGCCGATCGTGGTGGCCAACGGCGCCGAGGGGGAGCCGGCGAGTGGCAAGGACCGGCTCCTGCTCCACCACGCCCCCCACCTGGTACTCGACGGCGCGGCCGTGGCGGCCAAGGCGGTCGGGGCGAGGCGGGTGATCGTCCACGTGTCCGACGACTCCGTGGCCGACGTGACCACGGCCCTGGCCGAGCGCGAGCGCCGGGGCGTCGACGCGTGCAGCTTCGAGGTCGTGATCGCTCCCGACCGCTTCCTGTCCGGCCAGGAGTCGGCCGTCGTCAACACGGTCAACGGACGCAACATCGGGATCCCGTCGTTCGTCGCGCTGCGACCCGTCAGGGAGCAGGGCATCGCCGGGCGTCCCACCCTGGTCCAGAACGTCGAGTCGTTGGCCGATGTCGCCTTGATCGCCCGGTACGGGCCCCAGTGGTTCCGCAGCGTCGGGACTCACGACTCACCCGGCACGGCGCTGATCACGGTGACCGGGCTGTGGGAGTCGTCCAGGATCGTGGAGGTCCCGCTCGGCACCACCCTCGAGAACGCCCTCGGGATCACACCGGGACGGGCCGACACCATCCAGGCGGTGCTGCTCGGTGGGTACGGCGGCGGGTGGCTACCCACTTCGACGGCGCTCTCGCTCCCCTTCACCGAGGAGGCGGCCCGCGCCCTCGGCACCTCGATCGGCGCGGGCGTCGCCGTCCTGCTGCCGGCAGGCGTCTGCCCACTGGTCGAGGTCGCACGGGTCGCACGGTACATGGAGGGCGAGGGAGCGGGTCAGTGCGGCCCGTGCGTCAACGGGTTGGACGTCCTCGCCTCCCAGCTCGAGCTCCTGGCCCACCGTCCGCACACGCTGAGCGGCGGACTGTCAGCGTTCCCCACCCTGTGCGGGCTCGTCGAGGGACGGGGGGCGTGCCACCACCCCGACGGGGTCGCCCGGTTCGTCCGGTCCGCCCTCGGCGTGTTCGGCGATCACGCGGCGGTCCACCTGCAGCGGGGGCCGTGCCAGACGACCCGGCCGTTCCTGCCCGTGCCGTCCGCCTCGGGTGTCCTCCGATGAGCCGCAGCCGCTTCCGCCTGGTCGTCGACCCCGTCGCCTGCGACGGTGCCGGCGTGTGTGCCGAACTGCTGCCCGAGGTGATCTCCCTCGACCCGTGGGGCTTTCCGATCGTCGCCTCGGGCGACGTGGCGCCCGGACTGGTCGACATGGCACGGCGAGCGGTGGTCAGCTGCCCGCGCCTCGCACTCCACCTGGTCCGCGTCGACGACTGAGCAGCCGGACCTGGTCCGGTGGCTCCCTGGGGACGACGAAAGGGGTCCGGCCGGAGCCGGACCCCTTCCCGTCAGCACCGGGCAGGTGCTGCGTGTTGCGTACTGCTGGTTACTGCAGGTCAGCCGTTGGTGACGAGGCAGAACCCGTTGCCGGTGGCACCGGTGTTGCCAGCGTTGTTGTCATTAGCGGCGTAGCCGGCGTCCGTGATGGTGCCCGGGTAGGTGGCCGAGCCCTCGGCGAAGGGGCTACCCGACACATCCAGCGGGAAGAAGCCATTGGCCTTGATGACCGACTCGATCTCGCTGCGGTAGGAGACGCCCGTCTGCGAATCGATGTCCGTAGCGGTCGACGACTTGCAGAGGAAGCCGTTCTCACCCACGAAGTTGAGGGTGGCCTGGCTCGCGGGAACGGTCGCCGAGCTGTTGTTGTACAGGTTGTAGAGGCCGCGGGTGACCGGGAAGGTCACACCGCCGCCGCCACCTGTGCCCTGGACCGTCGTCTGGGTGGCACCGATGCCATTGATCCCACCGAGGGTGGTGACGTTAGTGCCGGTACCTGCGCAGACACCCGAGGAAGCCGGGGCCTTGTACTTGATCTTGGTGCAGGTCGTCGTGAACCTGCCCAGCGAGAAGAAGTAGATGGCGTTCTTCGCATCCGGACGGCCGGCGATTGTCGCCATCTGGTTCTCGAAGAGGTTCGAGTGGGCTGCCGTGGCGGGACCGTCAGCGGTCACGTCGGCAGGCGTCCAACCGGCCTCACAGACCGAGCAGGTGATGCCGGCAGGTGATGCGCCCGTGTAGCCCAGCGCACCAGACCACGAGCTGTAGGTGCCCGAGCCGGTCTGGGCGTCGTACACGTCGATCGGGCTCGAGGTCTTGGCGCCGAGGCAGATCCAGTCCATGTTGTAGGTGACGCCCTTGATCGAGCAGTTGAGCGTGCCGAGCCAGATGGCGACCAGGTTCGTCAGGGTGATGTTGGTCACCTTGGCCTGAACCGTGGCGGTGCTGCCGACCTTGGAGAACGTCGACCAGGAGACACCGTCGGTGGCGAACTGGACGTCGTTATCCGTCGTATTGCCCTTGTGGGCCGACGCACGGGAGTAGCTGAGGGTGTAGCCGGTCGTCGTCGGGCTGCCCGCACCGGCGTCGATGAGCTGAGTGGCGCCGTTGCCGGAGCCGACCGCGGGAGCCTGCACGGTGAAGTCGTCGTACGGGTTCTCAGCGGTCACGTTGAAGCCCTGCTCGCCGCCGACACTGCCGGCCGTGGTGGTGCTCGTGCCACAGTTCAGCGCAAGGGGAAGCGACGTCGAGGCGGTGAGGTCACAGCCGGCAGCGCCATTGAATAGTGGGGACAGGCCGGTCATGACGGCGTACGAGGTCTGCGACCCCGAGCCGATCAGGAGGGAGGCGTTGGGAACAGTGGCCCCAGCGGTCCCCGCGGCAGCCAGCAGGCTGGCGACACCGACGGATGCTGCGGCAAGTGCCACGGCTCCCCGCCGGCTGAAGAGTGAACGGAACATAAAGTGTCTCCTCAATGTTGTGGATGGTTTGTGAGGATCCAGGAGACATGCTGCGGCGCCCCTCGGGAACCCTCACAGGTGACTGTACGGAACCGAGGTAATCCCAACGTCACGGCAAAGTGCGTCCTGGATGAACTCTCTGTGACAGTCGACGGAACCACGTGAACGGGTGATCACCGGGTCCATCGGTGAGGTCCGCACCGGTGCGCGACATCACGAGTGTCGTCAGGGCCCGTTGCAGAAACCGCAGTCCAGCGGCCTCGCGTTCACGACCACCGGACGTTGCCCGAGCCGCGCCGCCGGGTACCACACAAGGGACCCGGAACGGCTCAGAAGGTGGCCGGCAGTGCCCGCGCCACGCTCTCGCAGGCGAAGAGGCCGCACAAGACGACGACCGGTGCGGCGAAAAGGTAGACGAGCCACGGGCGGCGGAGCCGCCAGGCCAGGAACCCTGCGCTGACGAGCACGATGAGAGTGAAGAACGACCACATGGCGGCGAGGCCACCGGCCGACGGGTCGCCGCTGAGGCCCAGTTCGTAACTCGGGACGGCGATGGTGTCGTCGGGCACCTCGACGGCGTGGCCGACGAGCTTGCCCTGGACGACCTCACGTCCACTGGTGATCAGGCTCGAGTTCGAGGTGACCAGGGTGATCCGGTCGTCGATCGTCGGAAGCACCACGTCCTTGTGACCGATCGGCACCTGCAGGATGTGCGTCACCTTGTAGGTGAATCTGCCGGCGCCGTCGACGACATTGATCTTGGCGCCCGTGTGCAGCGCGCCGATGTTTCCGAACGTGGCACCGAAGGTCACGCGCCTCCCGGCGATGACCGAGTTCCCCACGGACCCCGGAAGTGCCGAACCCGGCATCAGGCCGGGCCCGTTCATGAGGTCGGCGGCGCTGGTGCCCTGGACGACGATCTGGTCGACCCCGATCGACGGGATCTGCAGGACCGCCACTGCGCTGCCCTCCGGAGGCAGGTGCCCGTTGACCAGCTTGTAGACGGTCAGGGGCTGCCCCTTGAGCGAGCCGGCCAGACGTTGTTGGTCGCGCGAAGCGGTGAGCGGCGTGAAGGCGTAGAGGTAGACGAGGAACAGGGCGAGCAGGCCCGCGACACCGACGAGTGCGAACCCGCACAGGCGTCGGTAGGGGATGGCCGGGATGGTGATGGTGTGCCCCGGCGGGGTGGCGTCGCGCTCCTCGGGCACCCAGGCCTCGTCGAAACCCTTGGACGGAACGGGTGCGCCAATGCTCGGGACCTCCGTCGCCCCGAAGGCCAACGTGACCACGTCTGCGTCCGCGCCGGTCACAGCGGACCTCCATCGGACCTTCGGCGTCTGGCCGCCGCCCCGGGGCCGAACAGCAGGAGCAGGCCGCATACGAGGGACCCCAGTGCCAGCAACACGATGGCGGGCAGGAGGTAGCGCGTCGTCGCCGCCAGTGCGACCGTCAGGAATCCCGACGGGATCGATGCCGGAGGCGACGCGACCGGCGTCGACGCGGACCTGCCCGAACCCGACGACCCACTGCTCGAGCTGGTGAGCGGCAGTTCGGTCGACGAGTTACCGGTGGAACCCGAGTCGCTCCCGGTGGACGAGTTGTCCGCGGACCCATTGCCGTATGAGCCGTTCGACTGACCGGTCGACGGGGTCGTCGTGGACGTCGTGGACGTCGTGGACGTCGTGGAGGACTCGGATGCCGGAGCGACGGACACGTCGTTGGTGATGTCCGCCAGTGCCGCCTTGTAGATGCTGTCCGGCAGTGGGGCGTACCCCGTCGGGACGGCGGAGCTGTGCGAGTAATTCACCAGATTGGTCAACAGTGACTTGACCGCCGTGCCGTCTGCGTTGGAGAACGTCGAGGTCGGCACCATGGCATAGGTGATGTTGGTCAGGGGATAGGCCGCCGGGTTGGTGTCGGCGTAACTGACCGAGTAGGTGCCAGCCGGACAGCTGAGCTCGCCGGTCGGGCAGGGTGTGAAGTCTGCGGCGGCGGCCTCGAGGCTGGTCGTGTCCGGGGCGACGAAGTTGCCAGCGGCGTTCTCGAGCGATGCGGTCGACAGGCCGAGGAAGCGGGCCTCGGAGGTGTCCATGAGGCCGAATGCGGCACATGGTTGCTGCTCGCCACCGGGCGGTGCCGGGAGGACGCCACCGCCGTAGCACCACGTCCGCATCGCCTTCGCCTGGCCGCTCGGCTGCTGGGCGGCACCGAAGTTGGTTCCGGTGGCGGCCAGGGCGGGCAGCGTCGAATAGCCCTGGCACTGGGGGAAGATCCACGATGCCCCGGGGTAGGGCGGCCAGACCGACGATCCGAGTGGCACCGTGGTGAGCGTGGTGGATCCCACATTGGTGTCGGTCACCGTCACCGGAACTGGGTCCGCGTGGCCGTTCTCGGCGACCGATACCTGGAACTTGGTGTTGGGGGCATTGCACACCCATTGGGTGGCCTGGTAGCTCGAGCCGCTGGCGACGTTGGAGTTGAACGAGCCGAAGGTCTGCGGGGCGTAGTCACCCGCCGGCACCGGGTTCAGCAGCGAAAATGAGGTGTTCCGTGCCTCGTATGCCATCTGCTTGGCGATCTTTTTTGTCGACGGGCAGCCTGCCAGGACGGCACAGGTCACAGGAGGCGTGGCGGCGGCCAACGCAGCCGTGAGGTTGTCGGACAGCAGAAACTGCGGCTTCGGCGGGGACGAGACGGTACCGGCCGGCGACTGGTAGAGCGACGTGATCAGTCCGGCCAACATGTTGGGGGTGAGCTTGTACTGGTTGATCGGAAAAGGTTGGCCCTCGTTCGATTCACCGGCGAGGAAACTCTCGGTCGTACCGCTCAGTGCGATCGGGATGTACGCATAGGCCTTACCGAGCAGCGACCCGAGTTGCGACGCGTCCGACGCGTTGTCGACGAAAGCGAGCGTCGTCGAGCCGGCGGCGAAATGCTGGACGACGTGGCTGTCGTCATTGGTCGTGTAGTTCGCGATGACGCCCCCCGCTTGGGCACATGTGGCCACGACGGCCGCCGGAAGGAACTGCTGCAGACTGTAGGAGTCCTCCACCGTGACCGACGGGTCCGCGGATGGGCACCCCGTGGACTGCCCTGCGAACGTCAGAGGGATGATGGCGGAGTTCGCTGCGGTCACGTCGGGGCCATTGCCGACGGCATTGCCCTGACCACCTTCGGCGGTGACGATCAGGTCACACGGAGCGGACGCGTCGTCACAGTTGAAACTCGGCTCGATGCCGTGCTTGTTGGTGATGTCGTGAGCAGGGATGAGGCTGTTCCCCTCACCCGCCGGATCGTAGAAGACGGGATAGGACAATGACGTCAGGTTCGACGTCGACGGCTCGTTGGTGACGGGTACCGTCGTCGGTGTCAGCGCCTGGGTCTCCCACTGCCCGTTCAGACAGGTCGGGTCCGACGTCGATCCCAGGGCGGAGCAGAAGGCGACCCGGATGCTCCCGGTCGGATCGAAGTTGGTGGCGCTCACATAGACGTACTGGCCGTCGTTGACGTTGGTGTTCGGCTGGACGTCGACCGTCGGGCAGTTCGTGGACTGGCCGGCGGGGCAAGGCAGGACCATCTGGCAGCCACCGTTCCCGTCGGAGGTGCAGACGGTCGAGGCACCTGCGCTCGACGAGCGCGAAGAGAGCGACACCGCGGCTCCGGCGAACGAGACCGAGGCCACGATGAGGAGGAGTGCGAGCCAGACGCGCGGGCTGCGTCGGCCTCGTGTGGTCGTTGACGGCGTGCGGACGGACATCGTGTCCTCGGTTCCCTTCGTGCCTGTGGTCGTATCGGTGCTTCGGTCGGATCGTCGGAGGGACACCGGCTCAGTCCTCGGTGGTCGGGTCGACGGTGGCCGGCTGACGGCGACGGCTGATGCGCATGGCGATCAGGGGTGGGAGCAGGATCAACCCGAGCACGAGGAGCGCCCAACCGGCATAGACGGCGATCTGGGGATTGCCCACCGCATCCGTGGCCGACACGAGAGCGTCGGCCCGCTCGAACTGGTTCGGACCGCCCACGCCGAGCTTCCGCACGATCTGTCCGTTCACCACGGTGTAACCCTCCGCCGCCAGCTGCGGCGTCAGCCCGGCCGCGGCTTCCTGGGCCGCCAACGAGTTGCTACTGGATCCGCGGCTACCACTCGAGCTCGAGTGGGACGTCGATCCGGACTTCGAGCCGCCCGGACCGCCCGAGGTGATCGTGGTCGTGGTGACGCCGGGGACCGGGCCGGTGTAGCCGATCGGGACCGGCTCGCCGGGAAGCACCGTCTCACCGTCGACATACGGGTTCTTACAGTTGGCGGCCGTTGGGGCCGGAGGCTCCGTCCCGCCGTTCATGCGTCCGATGGCGAAGAAGTCCTCCTGGACGAGCACAGGGGGAAGTGGCGAATATCCGAGCGACGCCATGTGCTCCTGGCCGGCACAGGCCAAGAACGACACGAACTGGCCGAGTGCTGCCCCCTTCTGGTTCGGGAAGGGCGATGTCGGCCCGGTCGGCGACGATCCGGCCACGCCTGTCGGATTGGCGGCACAGGCCGAACTCTGGGCGACGGCGAGCCCGGGCGAGCACGGTGCCACGATGTAGCTGTACGCCGACAGCGGATATGCGTTCGGCAGCGGATTCGTGTAGACGTTCGTAAGGTCCTGGGTCAGGTCTGCGTGGAGCAGGGCCTTCTCGAGCGCGGTGGCCACATTGACCGAGCTGGGCTGGACATAGGCACCGCTCGAGTTCTCCAGGCTCGCGACCGGCAGATTGTGTTCGATCGCGTATGCGGTCTCGACGTAGGTGATCGAGCCGACGCTGGCCAGTGCGGACACGTAGTTGGCCGCATTGTCCGAACCGTTCTGGCCGACCGGATTGCCGGCCGCCCAACCCGGATACACCGTCGGGCTCGGGTGCACGCTCGAAGCGGGAATGGGCCACGTGGCCGACGGCTGACCGGTGTTGCCCGACTGGAAGGCGTTCTGGGCGGCGGTGAAGGCCCCGCCGTCCTGGTGAAGCAGGTAGTCGCTCAGGAGGTAGTTCTCACCCGAGGCATCCAACCGGTAGACGGGGTGGATCACCTGGTTCGGCAGGTCGCCGGCGAGCTGAGGATTGAGCGCAGCCACCGCGGAGGAGTCCCAGTTGGTGATCTCACCGAGGAAGATCTGGTCGATCAGCTGCGCGTTGAGATGCAGATTCGTGATGCGCTGGCCGTCCTGGCCGACGAGGTTGAACATGAAGGCGAGGCCGCCGGCCACGTCGGGCATGTACTGGTACGGCTGCGACGGGTAGTAGGTCGACTGCTCGGCACTGTAGGGGATGTCCGACGCTGCGAAGTCGATCTGGTTCTGGCCGAAGTTGTTGAGGCCCACGACCGAGGACGAGTCCTGCCAGTTGATGTTCAGGCCGTAGAGGACCGACGACTGTCCGACCCACTGCTGGATGGCGACGTTCGCGAAGCTCGAGCCGGTGGACTGCATGTTGGGGCTGGCGTACGCGGGTATCGCACCCCAGAGCTGGACGGCCGCCGCCAGGACCACGAAGGTCCCGACGACGACTCCCATACGGCGCGCGCGGTGCACGCGCCGCTTAGCCGAACTGGCCATTGACATAATCGAACGTCCTCTGGTCGGTGGGCTCGCCGAAGATCATCTCGGTCCTGCCGGACTCGATGACGCGTCCGGGCTGATTCTCCTCGGCAAGGAAGAACGCGCAGTAGTCGGACACGCGCTGGGCCTGTTGCATGTTGTGGGTGACGATGACGACGGTCACCTCGTCGGCGATCTCCTTGATCGTCTGCTCGATGCGCAAGGTCGACGTCGGGTCGAGCGCGGAGCACGGCTCGTCCATCAGGAGGACCCGCGGCTTGACGGCCAGCGAGCGCGCGATGCAGAGGCGCTGCTGCTGTCCACCCGAGAGGGCACCGCCGAGCTCGCCGAGCCGGTCCTTCACCTCGTTCCACAGTCCGCCCTTGGTGAGTGACTCCTCGATGAGATCGCTCTTGTTGGCGGGCGAGATGCGGGAGAACTTCAGTCCGGCCAGGACGTTCTCGGCGATCGTCATGGCCGGGAAGGGGTTCGGCTTCTGGAAGACCATGCCGATGTGGCGGCGGGTCTCCATGGCACGCTGCCCGGGACCGTAGATGTCGACGCCGTCCAGTTCGACCGAGCCGGCGAGCTGCGCTCCGGGCACGACCTCGTGCATCCGGTTGAGGATGCGCAAGAACGTCGACTTGCCGCAGCCGGACGGCCCGATGAGGGCGGTCACCTTGGACTTCTCCATGACGAGGTCGACGGACTCGAGCACGATCCGTCCGCCGAACCACGCGCAGACGCCGTCAGCGTCGATCTGACCGGGCTCGCCCAGGACGTGCGTGCCGGAAAACGAGGCCGGACGGTCCGGGTCGGTCGGGGCAGAGGAAGGGGGAAGGGTCGTCGTCATCTGTCGGTGGACTCCTCGATCGGGATGGGCACGAAGATCCGCGCCATGAAGTCGTCCTCCGCCGGCCGGTTGCCGCCACGGCGCTTGCCGCTCTTGCGACCGCGTGGCCGGCTGAAGATACGGGCGAGGACGAAGAGGATCAGCACGAGCGTCATCAGTACGAACGCAGCCTGGAAGGCGAGATCGATGAGAACCGGTTGTGCCTGGCGTACGTCGGACCAGATGACCAGTGGCAGCGACGCCTGGTCGTGGGAGAAGGCGTTCAAGTTCATGACCTGGGACCCGAACGCGGTGAACAGGAGCGGGGCGGTCTCCCCCACGATGCGGGCGATGCCCAGGAGCACGGCGGTGACCACGCCGGAGCGGGCCGTCGGCAGGACGACGGACCACACGGTTCGCCACTCGGGGGCACCGAGCGCCTGGGACGCCTCGCGCAGCCCACTCGGTACGACGCGCAGGACCTCTTCGACGACTCGCGTGACCGAGGGCAGGAGGATGACCACCAGGGCGAGCGATGCGGCGAAGCCCGAGTAGTGGAGCACGCCGGTCAGGATCAGCATCGAGTAGATGAAGATCCCTGCCACGACCGACGGGGTGCCGCTCATGGCGGTGACGACGGTCCGCACGGTCCGGGACCCGAAGCCCTTCACCTCGTTCAGGTAGATGGCGGTCGCCACGGCGAATGGGACCCCGATGGCCACGGCGATGAGCACCTGCTCGACCGTGCCGACGATGGCGTGGAGGATGCCCACCTGGCTGAGCGCGTTCGGATCCGCCACCTGGAAGTTCTTCTGGTCCTTGGTGAACAGGGCCACCCAGTGGATCGATGGCAGCGCCTTGTATGCGACCCAGACCACGATGAACAGCACGAGGCCGATCACGAGCAGGGCGGCACTGACCACGACGACGCCCACGACCCGGTCCGTCGCCACCTGACGTTCGATGAGCTGCGTGGTGCCCAGCCAGACGAGGGCGAGGAACGTGAAGTACCAGGCGACGAGGAATCCGAGGCCGCCCGAGAGCGATGTCAGCTGATAGAACACGATCCAGACCAGGCACAGGGCCGAGAACGCCGATGCCACGAGGAGGAACACGTCCTCGGCTCCGAAGGCGCTGGGCCGGATCGGCGACGGCAGCCGGCGCGGCCGGGGCGGGGTCGGCGGCTCGTAGGACCCGGTACCGGACCCCGAGCCACCGTCGGCCGAACGCTCGGTCACCGGGGGACGGGCTGCAGGGGGCGTCTGCGTCGAGGCCGAGGTGGTGGTGACGAGGATGCCCTCGGGTGCGGTCTGGGTCGTCACAGGTCGACTCCTGCACCGCTTCGGGACCGGTTGACGATTGCCGATGCCGCCAGGTTGATGACCAGCGTGAGGAGGAACAGCACGAACCCGCACAGGAGCAGGTCGTGCAGGCCGAGCTCGCCACCGGAGCCGAAGTTGGTGGCGATCAGCTGGGAGATGGTGGACCCGCCGTGCTGGAGGATCTCCGTGGTCACCTTGTACGAGCCGCCGAGGATGATCGACACCGCGATCGTCTCCTCGAGAGCACGGCCCAGCCCCAGCATGACGGCCCCGATCATGCCGCCACGGGCGAACGGCATGACCACGGTACGGATCATCTGCCACCTGCTCGCGCCGAGGGCGAGGGCCGCCTCGCGCTCGCCGGCTGGGGCGAGGGAGAAGACCTCGCGGCAGATCGAGGCGACGATCGGGACGATCATGATCCCCACGACGAGGCCGGCGATGAAGATCGAGGCGTTGAGCGGCGGGCTCGTCACCTTGAAGAACGGGATGAAGGAAGCGTGACGGGACAACCAGGTGCTGAACCCGACCACGTTCGGCTGGAGCTCGAAGAACGCCCAGAGGCCGAAGATGATCGACGGGATGGCCGCCGCCAGGTCGATCATGGCGATCATCGTCGGACGCGTCTTCAGCGGCGCGTACTCGCTCAGGAAGAGCGCCGTGCAGATGGCGATCGGGGCGCCGACGAGCATCGCCACGAACGCCACCTCGACCGTGCCGGTCAGTGAGGCGAGGACCCCGAACCCGGAGCTCGAACCCGGTGTGACCGGTCCCGAATGGGTGAAGAAGCCCCAGCCGGCCGTCTCGAATGCCGGCCAGCCGTACCAGGCGAGGAATGACCCGATAGCGACCAGAAGCAGGAACACGCCGCCACCGGAGATCTGGACACTGCGGCGGAAGATCCGGTCCGGGGTGGAGTAGTCCCTAGTGATGGTGATGGGGGTGGGCGCGACGTGCTGGGGTTCGGACCGGGGCGTGTCGAGATCGATGGCCATCTTCTGGGTTCCCTCAGCCCTTTCCGGCGGTCAGTCGCGTCTGTCGTACGTGGCTCCTGGCGGGCCTGCCCGCGCCCTGTCCGGGACGCCTGTCGGCAACCTACCGAGCCAAGGTGAACGCCAGGCAAACGTTCCGCGATGCCCGGGTGATCGTTCGGTGATGATCTCGTGGCCGTGGGTGACGGCGTCCGGCGACGCCGTCGGCTGCCATCAGACGCCGTACCCGACGTACTCGCCCCGTGCCGGCGAGAAGGGCACCTGTGTGTCCTTCCAGGCGAAGTGACCGGCCGCGGTGACGACCACCGGCAGCGATGATGCGTGCCCGGTCGACGCGTAGTCCTGGGATGCCAGCAGGGTGGTGATCTCCTTGGCGATCCCGCTGTAGACGGCGGCGTCTGCCTGCTTGATCTGGCTCACGTCCACCCAGTACGGGTTGGTGCCGCCACAGGCGAGGAACGAGACCAGCCAGTGCCTGCCGAACGACGTGGTCCAGATCACCGGGTCGAAGAGCAGGATCGACCGGCCGACCGGGAGGGTCCCGACCGCGCTCGACGAGGAGTCGGGGCCGGCGTACAGCTTGGTGCCGCTCGGGAGTTGGAATCCGTAGACCAGACCGGTCCCACCGTGGTCCTTGATGTGCTGGAGGGCGGACTGGGCGGACTGGTCCGACGAAAAGGCCGAGAACGGCGGATTCATGCCCTGTGGCTCGCCGGCCGGCACCTTGTTGTCGGGAGCGTACGAGCAGCCCTGGAGGATCTCGGCCGGAGGCTTGACGATGGCATCGGTTGTGGCCGCGGCTGTCGTCGACGCCGACGAAGACGAAGACCCGCAGGCACTCAGTACGACAGCGAGGCCGAGTGCGATCGCCAGGGCTGCCGTGCGGGTGCCGCGGGCCCGGGAGCGTCCGGCGGCGTGGTCGGTTCGGGTGGGTGTCATGTGTCCAGTTCTACGGAGGTGCGAGCTGAGCACGGCTGGTGGCGACGGTGCGCCCCACCCGGCTCCCGATCGTCGGATCGGGCGGCGTCCGGGCCCCGGGGGGAACTCCGGACGGCCAAGTACGCCACATCGCCCGGCGGCTGTCAACGCGGGACAGCGGTGGACGGCGGCATGTAGGAAATGATCACCATCCGGTAACCGTCCTGTCAGGCCACGTTCACCTCGTCGGTTCCCACGACCACCGCCGGGCCGGGAACCGACACGGGTCCCCGGAACCTACAGTGGCGCCATGAGTTCGACCTCGCGCCGCATCCGCCGCGGACTGTTCCTGGCCCTCCTCCTGGCCGCCGTCGACGTGGTGGTCTCGCGCCTGCGTGCGCCGGTCGGCCGCCACGCCGAGGTCCTGCCGTCCATCGGCGGCGACACGTGGCCCCCCGTGCCGGTCAAGGACGCCGGAGTCGCCTGAGTCGTACGGCTCGGGTCGGTCCGAACCGGACGACCGGGCCACCGGACTCGGGGCTGTCACCGGACGACCCCGTCAGCTGTCGGGTCGCTCCCACGCGGTGGCGCCGGTGCACGTGGCGACCTGGACCGAATACCACTCGTAGAACTCGTCCCGTCCCTGCTGCTCCGCCGCCCGGTGCGCAGGATCGTCGCGCCAGGCTGCGTGCGCCTCGGGCGTGGCGAAGGTGACCACCGACACCCGGTCCCCGTCCTCGCCCACGAACGTGGCGAAGTCGACGAATCCCGGCACCGCCCGCGCCGAGGCGAGCATGGCCTCCGCGGTCCGGGCATAGGCCTCCTCGGAGTCGGCGCGCCGGCGCGACCGGAACACTGTCACCAGCTGCCCTTCGGCGAACCGCGGCACAGCTCCGGAGTCCACGGCGGCCTGATCCGTTCCGATCAGGTCCGGACGGTGTGGACGTCGCTGATGCCGGCCGAGTCACGCAGCTTCGACAGTGCCTCGTCGGGGATCTGTGCGGAGGTCGACAGAACCATCAGGGCCGTGTTGCCGGTCGCCGACGGGCCCACGGCCATCGAGGAGATCGACACCCCGGCGTCGCCGAGGATGGTGCCGACGACGCCGATCATGCCCGGGCTGTCGTCGTTGCGCACGACCACCATGTGGGGCGCCGGCGGGACCTCGACGGTGTGGTCGTCCAGCATCACCAGGCGTGGCTCAGACCGTGGTCCCGCCAGCGTGCCGGCCACGGAGTGCCCCCCACCACGCAGGGTGATGAGGTTCACGAAGTCGTGGGCGGTGACCGTCGACGTCTCCCGGACCTCGAGGCCGCGCTCGGCGGCCAGCTGTGGCGCATTGACGTACGACACCGGCTCGGCCGTCCCCTCGGCGAACAGTCCCTTCAGCACCGACAGGGACAGGATTCCCGTGCCGGAGCCGGCCAGGCCGCCCTGGTACTCGATCTCGAGCGTGTCGGGCAGACCGTCCTCGAGGCCGGCCAGGATGCGCCCGAGTTGCTCGGCGAGCGCCATGAAGGGTCGGACCGTCTCGGACACGTCGGTAGCATTCACGTTCACCGCGAACGGTACGAAGTCGCCGGCCAGCGCCAGGATGACCTGTTCGGCGATGGTGATACCGGCCTTGTCCTGGGCCTCGACGGTGGAGGCCCCCAGGTGGGGGGCGACCACGACCGAGGGCAGCTCGAAGAGCGGCGACTCCGTGGTGGGCTCCTTGGCGAAGACGTCGAGGCCGGCACCCTGCACCTGCCCGGCACGGATGGCCTGGGCCAGCGCCTCCTCGTCGACGATGCCACCGCGGGCCGTGTTGATGATGCGCAGCCCGGGCTTCGACTTCGCCAGCATGTCCGCGCCGATGAGACCGAGGGTCTCCTTGTTCTTGGGCAGGTGTACGGTCACGAAGTCCGACTCCCCCATCAGCTGCTCGAGGCTCATCAGCTCGACGCCCATGTGCTTGGCCCTGTCGGCCGACACGAACGGGTCGTAGGCCACGAGCCGCATCCCGAAGGCGAGGGCCCGCTGCGCCACCAGGGCACCGACCCGACCGAGCCCCACGATGCCGAGGGTCTTGCCGTGGAGCTCGACGCCCTCCCACTTCGACCGCTCCCACTTGCCGGCCACCAGGGCGGCGTGGGCCTGGGGGATGTTACGGGCCTGGGCCAGGAGCAGTGCCATGGCCTGTTCGGCGGCCGACAGGATGTTCGACTGCGGTGCGTTGACCACCATCACGCCGCGCTCGGTGGCGGCGGCCACGTCGACGTTGTCGAGGCCGATCCCGGCCCGGCCCACGACGACCAGGTCGGTGCCCGCTGCCAGGACCTCGGCGGTGACGTTGGTGGCCGAGCGGATGACCAGGGCGTTGGCACCCACGATGGCCTCGACCAGCTGCTCGGGGGTCAGCTCGAGCTGGACGTCGACCACGTGGCCGGCCTCAGCCATGAGGTCCAGACCCGGCTGGGCCAGCTTTTCGGTGACGAGGACCCTACCCATGGTGTTCCTTTCGGTTGGCGGTCGCCGGGCGACCGCGGTGCTTGGAGCGAGTGTGCGGCACGTCGGTTGTGCCCCGGGCCGGATGGGCCGGGGGGCGCCCCGGCACCGGTGGAGGTTCCCTACAGCATGACCGTCCGGGCACCCCGACGGCCAACCGGCAGGTCGCCGAGGGGTCCGGGGGCGGTCAGGCCCCGCCGAACAGCGTGGCCAGGCGGGTGACGCCCTCGACCAGGTCGTCGTCGCCCAGGGCATAGGACATGCGGAAGTACCCGGGTGTGCCGAACGCCTCACCGGGGACGACGGCCACCTTCGCCACCTCGATGGCCAGCTCGGCCAGCTCGGCCGACGAGGAGCAGGTCCGCCCGGCCAGCTCGCGGCCGTACAGTCCGGACACCGACGGGTAGACGTAGAACGCACCCTCGGGCAGGAGGCACTCGACCCCGTCGATCTCGTTCAGCATCCGGTGGATGGTGCGGCGTCGTCGGTCGAAGGCCTCCCGCATCATGGCGACGGCCGTGAGGTCGCCCGACACGGCGGCCAGGGCGGCACGCTGGGACACGTTGGCCACGTTCGACGTCTCGTGGGACTGCAGGTTGGTGGCCGCCGCGATCACGTCGGGGGGGCCGAGCATCCAGCCCACCCGCCAGCCGGTCATGGCGTACGTCTTCGCCACGCCGTTGACCACGATGCAGCGCTCGGCCACCTCGGGCACGACCACCGGCATCGAGTGGTGCTCGGCGCCGTCGTACACCAGGTGCTCGTAGATCTCGTCGGTGACGACCCAGATGCCGTGGTCCGCGGCCCACTTCCCGATGGCCTCGATCTCCTCGCGGGGGTACACCGCGCCGGTCGGGTTGGAGGGTGACACGAACAGCAGGACCTTGGTGGCCGGCGTGCGGGCGGCCTCGAGCTGGTCGACGGTCACCCGGAAGCCACTGGAGACGCCGGTCTGGACGACCACGGGCACACCGCCGGCGAGTGCGATGACCTCGGGGTACGTCGTCCAGTAGGGGGCGGGCACCAGGACCTCGTCGCCCGGGTCGCACAGGACGGCGAACGAGTTGGCAACGGCGTGCTTCCCGCCGTTGGTGATCAGGACCTGCCCGGGATCCACCTCCAGGCCGGAGTCACGAAGGGTCTTGGCCGCCACGGCCTCACGCAGCTCGGGCAGGCCGGCCGTCGGGGTGTACCGGTGGTTCCGCGGGTCGCGGCAGGCCACCTCGGCGGCGGCCACGATCGCGTCCGGGGTGGGGAAGTCCGGCTCGCCGGCGCCGAAGCCGATCACGTTCTCCCCCTGCGCCTTCAGGGCCTTGGCCTTTGCGTCCACCGCCAGCGTCGCCGAGGGCGACACGGCGGCGATCCTGGCCGAGATGCGGTTACCGGTGACCCCTGCGCCACGCGGCGCGCCGGGGCCGGTTTCAGTCTGCTGGGCCATGAGTGCCATGATTCCATACGTGACCGACTCCCCTGACATCCGCATCCCTGACTCCCTCCTGCCCGCCGACGGGCGGTTCGGCGCCGGTCCCTCGAAGGTCCGGCCAGAGGCCGTCGAGGCCCTGGCCGCCGCCTCGGGCACCTACCTCGGGACCAGCCACCGCCAGAAGACCGTCAAGAACGTGGTGGGGAGCCTGCGGACCGGGCTCGCCTCGCTCTTCTCCCTTCCGGACGGCTACGAGGTCGTCCTGGGCAACGGCGGGACGACCTGCTTCTGGGACGCCGCCACGTTCGGCCTCATCGAGACCAGGAGCCAGCACCTGAGCTTCGGCGAATTCTCGTCGAAGTTCGCCGCTGCTTCCGCCGCCGCCCCCCACCTGGACGAGCCCGAGATCATCACCTCCGACGTCGGCACCCACCCCCTTCCGGTGGCCCGCGACGGCGTCGACCTGTATGCCCTCACCCACAACGAGACCTCGACAGGCGTCATGATGCCCATCCTCCGGCCCGAGGGAGCGGCGCTCCCGGCCGACGGCGGTGGCCTCGTCGCCGTCGACGCCACCTCGGGTGCCGGTGGCCTGCATGTCGACCCGTCCGAGTTCGACGCCTACTACTTCGCCCCCCAGAAGTGCTTCGGCTCCGACGGTGGTCTGTGGGTTGCCCTCCTGTCCCCCGCCGCCGTCGAGCGGATCGGGTCCATCGCCGCCACCGGACGGTGGGTGCCGGCGTCCATGGACCTGACCATCGCACTCGACAACTCGCGCCTCGACCAGACCTACAACACCCCCGCACTGGCCACCCTGTTCCTCTTCGACGACCAGGTCCGCTGGTTCAACGACAACGGCGGCATGGAGTTCTCCACCGGGCGCAGTGACCGCTCGGCCGAGATCCTCTACACGTGGGCGGACAACTCCGACTTCGCCACCCCGTTCGTGATGCGCGAGCAGGACCGCAGTCACGTCATCGGGACCATCGACTTCGACGACACGATCGACGCCGCCCAGGTGGCCAAGATCCTGAGGGCGAACGGGATCGTCGACACCGAGCCCTACCGCAAGCTCGGTCGGAACCAGCTCCGCATCGCCATGTTCCCGGCCATCGACCCCGAGGACGTCGCCGCGCTGTGCGCATGCATCACCCACGTCGTCGGTGCGCTCGGCCAGTAAGGCTGCGCCAGGCCGGTTCGTACGCACGTGTAGGGTCGCCCCGTGCGTACGAGCTCCCGTCTCCTCCGACCTGTCGCGCTCCTCGTCGGGGCACTGGCCTTTCCGTTGGTGTTCGCCGCCTGCTCCACGTCGGCGACGTCGAGCGGTTCGACCACGACCACCCGTGCGGCGGGCCACCAGGGGGCCAGCTCGGCCTGCACGTTCGTCTCCCCCGCCCAGATCCAGTCGGTCCTCGGCCGGAGCGTGGAGGCACCCACGGCGCACAACGGCACGACGGTGACGCTCTGCACCTACGCCCCGACCAACAAGTCGGTGCCGCTCGATGCCGTCCTCATCGGCTACAGGGGGCACGTCACGTCGACGGTCGCTACTGCCGAGCAGGCCACGCTGGCCAAGCTCCACGACGCCGTCACCGATGTCACCGGCTCGGGCGGCCAGGCCTACTACTACTCGGTCGGTTCGGGAACCCACACCGTGATCACCCTCGTGTCGCTCGTGGGCGAGACCCAGGTCACGGTGACGTCGACGGCGTCGGTGGCGCAGGCCGAGGCACTGTCGAGTGTCATCTTCGACACGTTCGCCGCGGACGCCGCTTCGACGACCACGGTGCCCGGCGCCACGTCGACAACGACGACCACTGCCGGCTGACCGGACCCGGTCGCGACGCTCCCCGTGGCCGGAGCCACGGGGAGGTCATCGTCTGCGTTGCCGCCGACCGGCGGCCGGGGGTGGCTCAGCCCCCGGAGATGTCCTGCACCTTCTGCTTGCCGGCGGTGACGAACGGCATCATGTCCCGGAGCTCGGCGCCGACCTTCTCGATCTGGTGCTCCTGGCCGGCCTTCTTGAGCCGCTCGTAGTTCGGGCGACCGTCGACGTTCTCCTTGACCCACTCGGCGGCGAACCGACCGTCCTGGATCTCGTCGAGGATGGCCCGCATCTCGTCCTTGACGGCCTGGTTGATGACCCGGGGGCCACGGGTCAGGTCGCCGTACTCGGCGGTGTCGGAGATGGAGTACCGCATGCCTGCGATCCCCTGCTCGTACATCAGGTCGACGATGAGCTTGAGTTCGTGGAGGCACTCGAAGTACGCCGACTCGGGCTGGTAGCCCGCGTCGACGAGCGTTTCGAAGCCCGCCTGCACCAGCGCCGTCATGCCGCCGCAGAGGACGACCTGCTCGCCGAACAGGTCGGTCTCGGTCTCCTCGGCGAACGTGGTGTCGAGCACGCCGGCCCGTGTGCCGCCGATACCGTGCGCATACGACAGGGCGAGGGCGTGGGCCTTGCCCGTGGCGTCCTGGGCCACCGCGATGAGCGACGGCACGCCGCCGCCCTCGGTGTACGTACGGCGCACCAGGTGGCCGGGGCCCTTGGGGGCGACCATGGCCACGTCGACGTCGGCCGGCGGGTTGATCAGGTCGAAGCGGATGTTGAAGCCGTGGGCGAAGAAGAGTGCGTCGCCCGCCTGCAGGTGGGGCGCGATCTCGGCCTCGTAGACCTTGGCCTGCTCGGTGTCCGGAAGGAGGATCATGATGAGGTCGGCTTCGGCGGCGGCATCGGCCACCGACAGGACACGCAGGCCCGCCTCCTCCGCCTTGGCCCTCGACGACGAACCCTCGCGCAGCCCGACGCGCACGTCGACGCCCGATTCGGACAGGTTGAGGGCGTGGGCGTGGCCCTGGGACCCGTAGCCGATCACGGCCACCTTGCGGTTCCCGATGAGACTGGCGTCTGCATCCTTCTCGTAATACAGCGTGGCCATCTTCTCTCAACCTGCCTTTTCTGTGGTGTCTGCCGTTCCGGTGGCCGGACGGCCCCGGTGATCGGCCCGGTCCAGCATAGGCAACGCCACGCGACCGGTCCGCTGCATCTCGACGATCCCGTAGCCCCGGATGAGGTCCTCGAAGTCGTCGAGCTTGGTGGGGGCGCCAGCCAGCATCACCGTGAGGTGCTCCGGTCCGACGTCCACGATCTTCCCCTCGAACACCCCGACCAGCTGGATGACCTGACCCCGCGTCTCGGGTCCGGCCTCGACCGTGGCCAGCAGGAGCTCCCGCTCCCGGGAGTGGGCCGGGTCGAGCTCGGTGATCGACACGACCGGAATCAGCTTGTCCAGCTGCTTCATGATCTGGTCCAGCGGCGCCGACTCGACGTCGACGACGATGGTGATCCGACTGAACCTCGGGTCGTCGGACGGGGCCACGGCCAGGCTGAAGATGTTGTAGCCGCGCCTGGAGAACAGGCTGGCCACTCGGGCCAGCACCCCGGACTTGTTCTCGACCAGGACCGTCAGGGTGTGGTGCCGCTGGTCGGTGCCGTACACGCTCATGCGCCCAGGTCCCTGGTGAGCGAGGGGTCGACCATGATGTCGTCGTTGGACGCACCGGCCGCCACCATCGGGAAGACCTTCTCGAAGGCGTCCGTCCGGAAGTCGATGACCACCGGTCGGTCGTCGACCGAGTTGGCCTTGTCGATGGCCGTGGCGACGTCGTCGGTGGACTCGACCTTGATGCCCACGCAGCCCATGGCCTCGGCCCAACCGACGTAGTCGGGCAGGTCCGGCGAGAGGTAGACCTCGGAGTACCGCTCCTCGTAGAACATCTCCTGCCACTGCCGGACCATGCCCAGATAGGCGTTGTTGAGGATGGCGATCTTCACCGGGATCCGCTCCGAACTGGCGGTCACCAGCTCCTGAGCGGTCATCTGGAAGCAGCCGTCGCCATCGACGGCCCAGACCATCTTGTCGGGTCGGCCCACCTTGGCGCCGATGGCCGACGGGACGGCGAAGCCCATGGTGCCGAGACCGCCCGAGTTCACCCACGTGTAGGGATGGTCGAACTGCCACCACTGCGAGGCGAACATCTGGTGCTGGCCGACACCCGAGGCCACGATGGTGTCCTCCGGTGTGTTGTCACGCAGTTGCTCGATGACGTACTGCGGCTTCAATGGGCCGGCCCCGGGCTGCTGGTCGTAGACCAGGGGGAACCGCTGCTGCCACTCGCCGAGCAGGGCCCGCCAGGGTGCCAGCCGCTCGCGGGGGAAGGACGCGGCGAGCGACCCGTCCGCCACTGGGGCGCCGGCCACGGCATCGGACGGCGAGCCGCCCCGGCCGCCGCGGGTCGCCTCGGAGTGGGCGAGGCCGAGCGAGTCGAGCGCGAGCAGGAGCTCCTCGATGACCAGGCGGCAGTCGCCGGCGATGGCCACGTCGGCCACCCGGACCTTGTGGTGCTCCGCAGGGTCGATGTCGACGTGGATCACCTTGGCATCGGGGGCGAAAGCCGAGACCCTGCCGGTAACCCGGTCGTCGAAACGGCTGCCAAGGGCGATGAGCAGGTCCGACTTCTGCATGGCGGTGACCGCCGTGTAGTTGCCGTGCATGCCCGGCATGCCCAGGCACAGCGGGTGGGAGTCGGGGAAGCAGCCCCGGGCCATCAGGGTGGTGACCACCGGGATGCCGGTGCGCTCGGCCAGCTCCCGCAGCGCCTCGGCGGCCCGGGCCTTCAGGATGCCGCCGCCGGCGTAGATCACGGGGCGCTCGGCGGCCAGCAGCAGCTCCGCCGCCTCGCGGATCAGCGCCGGGTCGCCCTCGGTCACCGATTGGTAGCCGGGCAGGTCGAGGTCCTCGGGGGCCGGCCAGTACCACTCCATGGTCGACTGGGCGATGTCCTTCGGGATGTCGATCAGGACCGGGCCGGGACGGCCGGTGGTGGCCACGTGGAACGCCTCGGCCACCACCCGGGGGATGTCGGCCACGTCGGTGATCAGCCAGTTGTGCTTGGTGATCCCCATGGTGATGCCGGTGATGTCACTTTCCTGGAAGGCGTCGGTGCCGATGGCGGTGGTGGCCACCTGACCCGTCACCACGACCAGTGGCGTCGAGTCCATGTAGGCGTCGGCCAGTGGCGTCACAACGTTGGTGGCACCCGGGCCGGAGGTGACTATGGCCACGCCGGGTCGGCCGGTGACCTGGGCGTAGCCCTGGGCCATGTGGCCGGCGCCCTGCTCGTGGCGCACGAGGATGTGGCGGATCGACGAGTCGAGGATCGGGTCGTAGACCGGCAGGATGGCGCCGCCGGGAAGGCCGAACATGACCTCCACGTGCTGCATCTCGAGGCTCTTGATCAGTGCCTGTGCTCCGGTGAGTTCCATCGGGTGCTCCTTGTCGGCGATGGTCGGTGGTGTCAATGGTCGGTCGGGCGGGGGATCACGCCACCCGGGCCGACCTGAGGGCGGACATGAAAACGACCTCCCGTCTGGGAGGTCGGAAAGCGCACACGGCGAAGAAACGTCGCGTGCGCTACGAAACGAGTACCAGGGTGTCGAGGAAGGCGGGGGTGGTACGCATGGTGCCGACATTGTTGCACGCCCGACTGTGATCGTCCAGCGCGGGTGTCACGGCCGTCAGGCCCTGGTGTCGTGGCCGCCGTCGACCATCCGGAAGTGGCCGACCTCGGTGACATCGACGGCGACGAGGTGGAACTCGCCGACGGGACGCCACCCGATGGCTGCCTCGAGGGCCACCCCGTAGCGCTCGCGCTCGCCCGGGGTCGGCGCGTGCGCTACGGCGGGGCTCGGACGCGGGACGACCGGGGGCCGAGGCCCCCGGTCGTCCGGATACGTCAGGACCGCGGCGCGGTCAAAATGCGAGTCGCTGCGCCTGGACACCGGTCATGCCGACCATCGTCCCGTTGAGCGAGAACCCGGCCATGTCGCCGTAGAAGCCGGCATCACCCTTGTTGAAGACAGCCCCGCCGCCGGTCACCAACCAGTAGCCGCCGTTGTCGCTCGTCGGAGCGATGCCGACGACCGGTGAGGCCAGCGCGGTGCCACTGAGCGAGCCCTCGAACGAGGCGTCGCCGTAGGAGAAGATGCCGCCGTCGGAGCCGACGAGCCAGTAGCCGCCGCCGCCGTTCGTGGCGGCGATGCCGACGATCGGGCCGCCGAGCGGCTGACCGTGGGCGGTGCCGTAGAAGACGGCGTCGCCGTAGGCGAACACGCCGCCGTCAGCTGCCACCAGCCAGTAGCCCTTGCCATCCGGCGTGGCGGCCATGCCCACGACCGGGGCTGCCAGGGTGAGGTTGCCGGCCGAACCGTAGAAGCCGGCGTCGCCGTAGGTGAAGATGCCACCGTCCGAGGCGACCTCCCAGTAGCCGGCGCCGTCAGGGGTGGAGGCGACACCGACGACCGGCTTGTTGAGCTGCAGGTTGCCGGCTGACCCGTAGAAGACGGCCCCGCCGTAGTTGAAGATGCCACCGTCGGCGGCGGCCAGCCAGTAGCCGTTGCCGTTGGGGGTGCGTGCGATGCCGACGACCGGCTTGTTGAGCTGCAGGTTGCCCGCCGAGCCGAAGAAGCCGGCGTTGCCAGGCACCTGGCCGTAGGAGAAGATGCCGCCGTCACTGGCGGCGAGGATGTAGCCGGGGTTGTAGTTGTACTGGTCGGCCGGGCTGATCGGCGACGGCGTCGACTCGTCACACCCGACGACCGTGACGTTCTGGATGCCGCTGCCGGCCGGGACCGTCGCGGTCATCGATGTGTCGCTGTTGACGGTGAACGAGGCGGCGGGCGTCGAGCCGAAGCCGACGGAGGTCACGGCGTTGGTGATGTCGCAGCCACCGCTGCCGTCACCGCCGGCGAACCCGGCCCCGGTGATCTGCACCGTGGCACCTCCGGAGGCCACGCCGATCGACGGGGTCACGCTGTCCACGACGGTGCCGAGGGAGGTGTCCACGTAGGTGTACCGGTCGTTCGGCTGCACCTTCGAGGGCCCGGCGGCGGTCGTGACCGTGATGTCGTCGGCCTGGACGGTGTTCCCGGCGATGGTGGTGGCGGGCGCGACCGCATCGATCACGGTGGGACTGACCACGTGGAAGCTGGTGGCATCAGTCGATCCGAACTTGACGGCGGTGGCGCCGGCGAAGTGGTTGCCCACCAGCTTGACCGTCGTGCCGCCTGTGATGGGCCCGGCGTTCGGGAGCACGGTGGCGATGAAGCCGGCGGCCGGGGTGATGGGCGCCGAGGCGATCACGACCGGTGGTGGCCCGGTACACGGACCGGAGAACGGCGTTGTTCCGAGTGTCACGCTCAAGTTGCCGGCCGGGTTGATCGACACCGAGGTACTGGTGGCCCCGGAGGCGAACGACGTGAAGGCGCCGGTGGAGCCGGCGAGCGAGAACGGCTGCGTGGCACCGATCGGGAAGGGGCTGGGAAGCGTCACGGACCCGGCGAAGGTCACGTTCTGACTGGCCGGCGAAGCTCCCGTGGCCAACAGGTTTGTGGTGTAGACCACTGAGAGCGTGTCGCCGGCGGCCAGCGTGGTCGTCGCATTTGCGACCAGGGTGGTGTTCAGTTTCAGGCCCGTGAGCGAGTAGTTGTTGCCGGCCGGCACCGGGTTCGGCGAGATGGCGGCCGACACCGAGGCGGTAATGGGCGTCGAACCTGCCGGCGCCGACAGCGCACAGGTGGTCGTGCCGATCGGCGTGTCCGCCCCGGCGGGACCGGCGGTTGCGACGATGCCCGTCGCACCGACCAGTCCGGCGGCGGCGAGCGCCACTGCCGCACCTACCGTGGTCACGCGTGTGGACAGTGCTCGTGCTGCTCTCATCGACGTCTCTCCTGACGTGTCATGTCGGCGTGACCCGTAGGGTCACCCCTCCCGTACCGATATGCGATCCGCCCGTCCCCTGCGATTCCCCCGAGGCGGCCGGCAGTCCAAGTGGCAACCTAGGGGAACCCGGGCAGTATTGCAATCAGGGATGATGCGCCGTGAGCGCCCCGCCCAGGAGCGCCGGATCGACGGTCCTGGGCGGTGATCGGCCCGCGTGGACCGAGTGGACGCCGCGCCCGGCGTACCATCGGGACGTGTCCGCGACAACCGCCTCCCGCACGTCATCGGCGGACCGATGATGGCATCCGCAACGGGTGTGTTCGGGCCTGACGAACTCGACGCCCTGTGCGCCCACCTCGACGCCCACGGCTTCGCGACCCTGCGCGGCGCGATCGACGAGGACGAACTGGCCGCGGCGGAGGCCGAGCTCGTCGCGACCCAGCAGCAACTCGTCAGCGGGACGCTCGACGACCGCCACGCCACCGCCATCCTCGACGACCCCGGAGCCACGGTCGACGGCGAGCGGTTCGCCCACTACGTCTGCTTCGCGACCAGCGCCTCGTCGCTGGCCGAGCGTTTGGTCCAGCTGCCCGCCCTCGTCGAGGTCGACCGCCGGGTGCTCGGCCCCGAAGCCTGGCTGCTCGACTACGAGCAGTTCGGCGTGGTCTACCAGGACGCCCGACCCGGCCCCGGATCGGGCTACTCGCGCATCGGATGGCACACCGACCACCAGTCCGGACCCCACCTCGACGTGTGGCCCGGTCTCGCGTTCACCATCCACTTCGACGCCACGTCGCCCGCCAACGGTTTCCTGCGGGTACTACCCGGCAGCCACCGGGATGGCACGCACGGGATGCCCCCCGGTTTCGAACGGGTGCCCGGCGAGATCGCCGTGTACCAGGAGCGTGGCGACGTCCTCTTCCATGACGCCGACCTCTGGCACAGCGCCGCCCGGGCCACCGCGGAAGGAGAGGCCGCCGTCCGACGCCATCTGCGCGGGAGCTGGCACGGCGGGACCCGGCTCGAGGTCGGTCACGGGACCGACGACTTCGTCAAGAACGCCGCTCGCTAGGTACGGGACCCGGACCGGTCACTCCTGCAGCGCGGCGGTACAGTCGGCGCATGGACCTCTACGCCGCATACCTGGGTGGACCGCTCGCCGACGGGCGCATGGGTGAGGGTCACGAGGTCGTCCTCGTTGTGGCCGCCGACCGTCGAGACGCTGAGGCCCGTGCCACCGCGAAGTGGCAGGGCACGCCCCCGGGACACCTCGATGCGCTCGAGCGCATCGTCCGCGTCGACGGCTACGACGTGACACTCGCGCCCTCGACCGACCCGAACGGGACGGCGGGCGACCACCTCGAGATGGAGACGTTCAACTGAGCGAGCGCAACGTCCTCGGCGGCACGCTCGAGCCCTGCGGGACGGACCCCGTGACGGGGTTCTACCGCGACGGCTGCTGCTCGACGGGGCCGGAGGATCTCGGCAGCCACACCGTCTGCGCCGTGGTGACGGCAGAGTTCCTCGAGCACCAGCGGTCGATCGGCAACGACCTGTCCACGCCGGTGCCGCAGTACCGGTTCCCGGGCCTGGTGCCCGGCGACCGCTGGTGCGTGACCGCCGCGAACTGGCTGCGGGCCCATCGGGACGGTGCCGCCGCCTTCGTGGTCCTGGCCTCCACACACGAGCGGGCGCTTGAGATCGTGCCGCTCGACGCCCTCCGCCAGCACGCCGTGGACGTGCCCGAGGGCCCCGTCGGCCTGTAGGCGAGGCACCCGGTCGGTAGCCACCGGGCTACGTAGGATGTCCCGATGACGGGCGGGGCCCGGCGCCGGGCCGCCGGCGCGCCGCCGCCCCACGCGAAGGGACGGCACCATGCAGACGCGACTGACCGAGCTCCTGGGGATCGAGCACCCCGTGATGCTGGCCGGCATGGGCGGGGTCAGCTACCACCGGTTGGCGGCCGCCGTGTCCGCCGCCGGCGGGATCGGCACGCTGGGTGCCGCCACCATGGACGCCGCCACCATGGACGCCGAAATGGCGGCCATGCGCCAGCTCACCGACAAGCCGTGGGGCGTGGACCTGCTGACGGCCATGCCGGGTGACATGACTGCCCAGGTGCAGCGCATCATCGACGCCGGGGCCCGGATCTTCGTCGGCGCGCTGGGTGTGCCCCACGAGGTCATCGCCATGTGCCACGACGCCGATGTGCTGGTGGTCAACATGTGCGGGCGCGTGCACCACGCCGTGCAGGCCGTCGATGCCGGGTGCGACCTGGTCGTGGCCCAGGGCACCGAAGCCGGCGGGCACACCGGAAGGGTGGCCACGCTTCCCCTCGTGCCACAGATCGTCGACGCCGTCGGCGACCGGGTCCCGGTGGTCGCGGCCGGAGGCATCGTGGACGGGCGCGGCGTGGCCGCCGCCCTGGCGCTCGGTGCCGACGGCGTATGGCTCGGCACCAGGTTCATCGCCACCCCTGAGGCCCGCGTCTCCTTCGGCTATCACGACGCGTTGCTGGGCGCCGACGAGAGCCAGACCACGGTCAGCCGCTCGTACAGCGGCAAGCCGATGCGGGTCGTCGCCAACGAGCGCACCGCGTACTTCGACCGGCACCCCGAGGAGCTCGCCCCCTTCCCGGAACAGATGATGGCCTCGATCGTCGGGGGCGTCCTCCATCTCCCGACCGGTCCGGACGACCCGAACGTCGATCCGGCCACGGAGTGCTACCCGGCCGGCCAGGGTGTCGGCGCCATCGACGAGCTGGTCCCGGCCGGCGAGCTCGTCGCACGGCTCATGGCCGAGACCGAGGCGGCACTGGCCCGGATCGACCGGCTGCGCTGACACCCGGGCCCCGTGGGGACGTGGAGTTCCTCAGGACTGGTTGCCCTCGGCCTGATAGGTGCGGCACGGCTCGCCCCGCAGCGAACCACATGCCGGCAGCGACGCCGTGGCGTGCACCCCGTGGACCACGTCGACCTCGAGGCTCGAGGCCGCAACCCCTCCGTAGCCGACCGACACCGTCTGGCTGCCGTCGTCCACCGTGTCGAACGCCCAAGTCGGGCGGTCGCCGCCGGGTGCCGACAGCACCACCCGGAGCTCGGTCCCGGCACGGAAGGTGTGGACGATCGGGTCGATCGGCACCTGGACGAGGGTGTACGCCGTCGGACTGACGGTCCTGGCGTCGGAGGCGAGGAAGCTTGGCACCGTGAAGAGGGCGGTCGACGTCGGCAGGTCCACCTGGTTCGAGCTGCGCAGGAAACCGGACGTCACGTACTCCTCCTGTCCGCTGGCCGGTCGCACCTCGGTGATGGTGGCCTGGAGGTCGACGACCGGCGAGGCCGACTCCACCCAGAGGTCGAGGGTCGCCGGCCCGGCGATGGTGGTGGACGACGTGAAGGGCGCCGTCTGGAAGGCCGCCCCGTCGGCCGCCGGGACCGGTGTCCAGTCCCACCCCGGATCGGCGGCCCAGGCGTTGCCGGTCGGGAGGTCGGTGGCGGGGCGCGCCCCAGGGTCGAGCTGGAAGGCGGCGCCACTTCCCGTCCGTGGTGCGGCGCCGTGGGTGGCGAGTACACCACCGGCACCGAGCCACCAGTTCTGGGTCCGGCCCGCCGGTGGCCACTGGTTGAAGC
>PLRX01000102.1 GCA_003164095.1 Acidimicrobiaceae bacterium
CCCTTGCCGAACTGCTTCTCGATCTGCCCCAGGGCCATGTCGAGTGCCTTGTCACGTTCCATGTCTTGTCTGCTTCTCCTCGGTGCTGTCGTTCACTTGACCCGGCCGACCGTACAGATGGGGTGTGACGCCCGTCCCCCGGAGGGGTCCCGTGGGCTGCGGCCCGGACTCGGTTCCCCTCGCCTGCGGTGCGACGCCGACTGCATTGCGGCGGTTGACTGCGGTGCGACAGGTGCACTGTAGACCCGAACGCATGTTCGATGTGGGATCTTCGCAAGCGTTCCTCGGCCTGTCGCCATCGCACTAGCGTCACCGTGATGCCGGACGACGACGCGACCACACCGGGGCCCAGTGGACAGGGTGCCGGCGACGGTGCCGGCCCCCCCACCGGCGGCCAGGTGCCACCCACCATCATGACCCGCCAGGAGCTCCGTGCCCAGCGGGAGGGGCGCTCGAGGACCCGGTGGTACGTGCTCGGCGCGGCCGTCGTGGTCCTGATCGGTGTGGTGCTGGCGCTCACCCTCGGCCACGCGTCGCCCGCCAAGAAGGCCGCGGCAACGACCACCACCACCCACCCCGCGGCCGGTGTGGCCACCTGCCCGTTGACCGGCACGCCGGCACCCGGCGGCACGGTCCCGGCACGTCCGGCCCTGGCCGTCAAGATCGGCAACTACACGGCGGACCGACCGTCGGCCGGCCTCAACCAGGCCGACGTGGTCTTCGAGGAGCCGGTGGAGGGCACCTACACCCGCCTCGTCGCGGTGTTCCAGTGCCATAGTGCCACGCTCGTGGGTGACCTCCGGTCGGCCCGCCAGCCCGACGTCGCCATCCTCTCGCAGCTGTCGAACCCGATCTTCCTGCACGCCGGAGGGATCGATCCGGTACTGGCGCTCCTGGCCGACGCTCCCATCCAGGACCAGAACATCCTGAAGGGCGGCTACGGCTCGGTGACGATCAACCCCTCCGGCCGGTACGCCCCCTACGCCACGTTCACGTCCACCACGCCGGCCTGGGCCCTGGTACCGGGCGACACCACGCCACCGGCCCCGATCTTCACCTACTCGCCGACACCTCCTGCCGGCTCGGTTGCCGGGTCGGGCGCCAGCGTCCACGTGCCGTTCTCCTCCACGTCCGACGTGACGTGGACGTGGAGCGCGGCGACCGGGACCTACCTACGCTCCTACTCCGGCGTCCCCGACAAACTGCTGGACGGCAGCCAGACGGCGGCGGCCAACGTGGTCGTACTGACCGTGCCGACCAACACGGGGCCGTGGCTCGAGAACAACGAGGGTGGCTACGAGGTGGAGGTCACCGCCACCGGGACGGGTCCCGTCGTCGTGCTGCGCGACGGGGTCGCCATCACCGGGACGTGGACCCGGTCGTCCCTCACCCAGCCGGCGACGCTGAAGACGGCCAACGGAACGCCGATCACACTGCAGCCGGGCAACACGTGGGAGGAGCTCGCGCCGCAAGGCGTGGCCGTCACCACGACGGCTGCACCCGCAACGACGATGGCAGCGGCACCCACCACGACCCGCCCCTGACCGGGAGGTCGGTCAACGGACCGGGCCGTCGACCGGGCGCGTGCCCGGTCGACCCCGGGGCCGTGCCAGCCGGGCCCCGTCAGCCCGACGAGGCGTCGAGCGACCGGCGCAGGAAGTCGAGTGCGGCAATCGTGGCGTACTGGCGGATCCGGTCCCGGTCACCCGGCACCGTGAACGCCACGGCCACGGTCTCGTGGCCCGGACGGGCCAGGCCCACGAACACGGAGCCCACCGGCCGGCCGTCCTGCTCGGTCGGTCCGGCCACACCGGTCACCGACAGCCCGACATCTGAGTCGAGGACACGTCTCGCCCCCTCGGCCATGGCCCGGGCCGCCTCCTCGGACACCACGGGCCCCTCGGGCACACCGAGGACCTCGTACTTGACCTCCGACGCGTACGACACCACGGAGCCGCGGAACCAGCCACTGGCCCCGGGCACGTTGACCAACCGGGACGCCGCCAGGCCGCCGGTCAGTGACTCAGCCAGTCCCAGTGTCAGGCCATCGGTGGCCAGAGCACGCGCCACCGCGTCCTCGATGGCCTCGTCGTCGATGCCGAACACCACGTCGCCCGCGACCTCGGTGAGGATCGCCCGAACGGCGGCCTCGTGACGGTCGAGGGCCGCCGCGGCCAGGTCCCCGTCGGCGGCCCGCACCGTCACCCGCACCTTGATCCCCTCGATCCCACTCGCCAGGAAGGCGATCGTGGCGGTGCCACCGGACGCGTCGGCGTCGGCCTCCTCGTCGAGGTCGGTGATGTACGCAGCGAGGGCCTCGGCCAGTCCGGACTCGCTCATCCCCCAGGTCCGGATCACCCGGCTGGCGATGGTCCCGGACGACTCCCCCCGCTCGGCCATCCGTGCCTGCAGGTCCGGTGCGATGGCCCGCTGGAACATGTCGGACATCTCGTAGGGCACACCGGGGACGGCATAGACGACCTTGTGGCCGACCGGGCAGATCAACCCGGGGGCGGTCCCCTTGGTCTGGGGGATGATCGTCGCTCCCTCGGGGACGTCGGCCTGGCGGAGGTTCGACTCCGGCATGGTGCGACCGCGGCTCGAGAACATCGCCCGGATCTTCTCCACGACCTCCTCGTGGCGCCGCAGAGGCACGTTCATCACCTCGGCGATGGCGTCCCGGGTGATGTCGTCGTGCGTGGGCCCCAGACCGCCGCACACGATGACGGCGTCGCTCCGGGCCAGTGCCGTGCGGAAGGCCAGCACGATGCGCTCGTGGTTGTCCCCCACCGCCTGGTGGAAGTGGGAACCCACACCGAGGGCGGCCAGGTGCTCGCCGAGCCACTGCGAGTTGGTGTCGGCGATCTGCCCGAGCAGGAGCTCGGTGCCGACCGCCACGATCTCGACGCGCACGGCGGGTCAGCCCGCCCGTTCGACTGCGGCCCGACGACCGTCGACGAAGTACTGCAGACCCGTGAACACGGTCAGGAACGCAGCCACCCACATGGCGCCGTTCAGCAGCGTCCAGTGTCCGGCCAGGGGTGGTGCGAGGCACATCCCGATGGCGATGTCCTGGACCAGAGTCTTGAACTTGGCCGAATTGCGGGCCGGGATGGAGATGCCGTGCCGTCCCGCCACCGAACGGTAGATGCTCATGGCGATCTCCCGGGCGGCGATCACGGCCACCGGGAGCCACCACACGATCCCCTTGGCCACCAGCGCGAACAGCGCGCCGAGGACCACCACCTTGTCGGCCAGCGGGTCGAGGAACGCGCCCGACCGGGTGGTCCCCTGCTTGCGGGCCAGCCAACCGTCGATGCCGTCGGACAGGGCCAACAGGCCGCCGAAGACGAACGTGAACCAGCTCGCCCCCCACAGCATGATCAACACGATCACCACCGGCGTCGCCAGGAGCCGGATCATGGTGATGGCATTGGCGGGGGTCAGGAGGGCCGATGGCCCGAAGGTGGTCGCGTGATGGCTCGCGGCGCCCGGAATCGCCGGGTCGAGGGCGCCGTCGCTCATGCCCGGCCCCCGGCACCGGTGGCGGCCAGCGACGACGGTGCGCCGCCGGTGCCGACGGCCACGTCGGCGGACAGGTCCGGGCCGTCGGCATCGGTCACCACGACGTGCACGAACGAGCCGACGGGCAGATGGGCGGGGACGCTGACGATGCCGTCGATCTCGGGTGCCTCGCGATAGGTGCGGGCCTCGCCCGGCGCGTCGACCAGCACCTCGACCGTGGACCCGATCAGGTCCTCGCGCCGACGCGCCGTGATGCCGTCCTGCAGCTCGGTGCACTCACGGATCCGCTCGGCCACGAGTTCCTCGGGCACCTGGCCGTCCAGGTCCGCGGCGTAGGTGCCCGCCTCGTTGCTGAAGGGGAAGAAGCCGACCCAGTCCAGCTGCGCCTCCTCGATCCACGCCAGGAGCCGGTCGTGGTCCTCCTCCGTCTCGCCGGGGTAGCCGACGATGAACGACGAGCGGAACGCGGCAGTCGGCTCCGACGAGCGGATCGAGTGGATCCGGTCGAGGAAGCGGTCGCCCTCCCCCCGCCGGCGCATGCGCTTCAACAGGGGTCGCGACACGTGCTGGAGGGACAGGTCGAAGTAGGGCACGCCGGTGGCAAGTATGGCCTCCACCAGAGCGTCGTCGAGGGTGGACGGGTAGAGGTAGAGGAGCCGGGTCCACCGCACCCGAGCCGACACCGCCGCCACGAGGTCGACGATCGGCCGGTTCCCTCCGACCGCCGGTCCGTCGAGTCGGGGCTCGGTCCGACCGGTGGACCGATCCAGCGCGAACGACGACAGGTCCTGGGCGACAAGCACGACCTCGGACAGCGTGCCGGTCGATCCTCCCAGCTCATCGACCTCCGTCAGGATCGAGGCCGTGGACCGGGACCGCTGCTTGCCGCGGAACGACGGGATGGCGCAGAAGCCGCAGTTGCGGTCGCAGCCCTCGGCCACCTTCACATAGGCCCAGGGTGCCGACGACCGGGGACGCGGAAGGTTCAGCAGATCGAACGACGGCACCGGCGCGACCAGCGGCTTGGTGCCCAGGGTGACAGGAGTCGGGACGACTTCCTGACCGTGGGCCGCATGATGCGCGCCGGCGGTCAGCGACGCACCGAACGGCGCCACCAGGTCGACCTCGGGCAGGGCGTCGGCCAGTTCGTCGCCGTAGCGCTCGGCCATGCAGCCGGTGACCACCAGGCGGGCGCCGTCGCGGCGTGTGTCGGCAAGAGTGAGGACGGTGTCGATGGACTCCTGCCGGGCTGCCTCGATGAAGGCACAGGTGTTGACCACCACGAGGTCCGCCTCCTCGGGGGAGTCCGCCGCCTCGAAGCCGTCCCCTGTCAGCGTCCCGACCAATTTGTCCGAGTCGACCTGGTTCTTCGGGCAGCCCAAGGTCTCGATCCAGTACCGCTCGGCCACTGGGACAATCTACCGGGGTGGGGCGTCCGAGGCTCCCCGGGCTCGTGCAGGGCACCTCGGGCCCACTTCCGTGGCGTCCGGAAACCAGGAAACGCCCCGAACCGACGGTTCAGGGCGTTTCCAATGTCCTGAGACATCACAACAGCGGAGAGGGAGGTGTTCTGTTTCAGGACATCGTGAACGGCATGTCGCGAGACATCGAGAACACTTCTCCTCGGAGGTGTTCTTATGGACAAGCGGCGGTTCTTGGTCGATGCGGTGGTCGTCGAGGGCAGGGGGGTCGGTGAGGTCGCCCGGGCCTACGGCGTGTCCAAGGGGTGGGTCTCCACCCTGGTCAGCCGCTACCGGTCCGGTGGCTACGAGGCCATCGCCCCTCGGTCAAGGAGTCCACATTCGAGTCCCCGGCGGGTCAGCGATGAGGTCGAGAACGCCATCATCACCATGCGCAAGCACCTGGCCGAGTCCGGGTTCGATGCCGGGCCACAGACCATCCACTGGCACCTGACCAAACAGCTCACCACGGCACCGTCGATCTCCACCATCTGGCGAGTGCTCACGCGGAGGGGCTTCATCGTCCCTGAGCCGAAGAAGCAGCCAAAGAGCTCCTTCATCCGGTTCGAGGCCGAGTTCCCCAACGAGTGCTGGCAGGCAGATGTCACCCACTGGGCCCTGGCCGACGGCACCGACGTGGAGATCCTCGATTTCATCGACGACCATTCCCGGGTGATCGTGGCCGCCGAGGTGCGGCCCGTCACCAAGGCCCCCGACGTGGTGACCACATTCCAGAACGCAGCTGTGAGCTGGGGATATCCCGCCTCGGTGCTGACGGACAACGGAGCCGTCTTCAACGCCAACTCGAGGAAAGGAACGACCATCTTCCAGGTCGAGCTGGAACGGCTGGGTATCGCCTACAAGCACTCGAGGCCCTACCATCCCCAGACCTGCGGAAAGATCGAGCGCTGGCACCAGACGCTGAAGAAGTACCTGGCCAAGCAACCTCCAGCAGCAACCATCACCGAGCTGCAGGCCCAGGTCGACCGGTTCGTGAGGTACTACAACGAGGAGCGTCCCCACCGGGCCCGCAACCGCATGACCCCGAAGTCAGCCTTCGCGTCCCGGGAGAAGGCCGCACCGGGGAGCCCCATCCAGAACCCGCACTTCCGGGTCCGGACGGACAAGGTGGACTCCAGCGGCAAAGTGACGCTCCGCCACGATTCCACGCTCTTCCACATCGGGATCGGCAGGCGCTACGCCGGACTTCGGATCCACCTCTACGTCATCGACCTGGACGTTCGGATAGTGACGTCTGACGGCGAGCTGATCCGCCACTTCACCTTGGACCCCACCCGCGTGTACCAGCCCCTCGGATGAAGGGCCGGCACTACGCTGGTGCGGGTTCGCATGTTCTCGATGTCTCGCGACATCACAACAGCGGAGAGGGAGGGATTTGAACCCTCGGACCCAGTTACCCAGGTCAACTCATTAGCAGTGAGTCCGATTCGGCCGCTCTCGCACCTCTCCTTGCCCCTTGGTCTATATTTGGTCTATAACTTCCAGGGTGGAAGGCAAGCCCAAGACCACGAGACGGCCCAAGGCTACAGGAACGATCGAGCAGCGAGGCCCGGGCAAATGGCGCTGCCGTGTCTTCGTCGGCACCGACCCGGTCACGGGGAACCCTCGCCAGGTGTCCAAGACCGTCGAGGCCCGCAACCGGACCGAGGCCCAGCGCAAACTGCGTGAGTGGCAGAACGAGCTGGACAACGAGCCGGTCGAGGCCGCAGCTGATTCCACGGCGACCGTCCGAACCCTCATCGAGGAGTGGCTGCGCCACAGCGAGGTCCGGGGTCGAGCCCCGCGGACGCTCCACGACGCCCGCCGGTCGGCCGAGACGGTGATCTTCCCGGAGTTCGGGGACCTGCCCATCACCGAGCTGACACCCCGGCACCTCGACGAGTGGTACCGCAAGCTCGCCACCGGCGAGGGACGGGCGCGGCCGCTGAAGGCGACCAGCATCCGTCGCCACCACGGTGTCCTGTCATCGGCCCTCAGTCAGGCGGTCCGTTGGGAGTGGATCGACCGCAACCCGGCAGAACGGTCCCAGCCCCCGGCGCTCGAACAGGTGGAGCTCCAGGTACCCACCCCCGACGAGGTCCGACGCCTACTGGCTGCGGCCCAGGCCCGAGGTCCCCGTTGGGGGATGCTCCTGACTTTGGCTGTGCTGACGGGTGGCCGACGTGGCGAACTGTGCGGTCTCCGCTGGATCGACGTCGAGGGAGACTCGATCCGCTTCCGGCGCTCCCTCTACCGAGCCGGGGAGGAGCGGGGTGAGAAGGTCACCAAGACCGGCCGTGAGCGACGCATCGCGGTCGCCGGAGCCGGCTTGGCCATCCTCGAGGAGTGGCGGACCAGGTGTGAGGAAGCGGCCAAGGCGGCCGATGTCGAGCTGGTCGACGACGCATTCATCGTCTCGACCTTCCCGGACGGCAGTCGCCCGGTGAATCCGGACACCCTCACGTCAGTCGTCCACACGCTCTGCGTCGACCTGGAGATGCCCCATGTGCACCTGCACTCGCTCCGCCACTTCGCTGCCACGGAGATGCTCGCCGCCGGCATCGATCCGCGGAACGCCGCTGAGGTGCTCGGGCATGCCAACCCGTCGCTCACGCTTAGCCTGTACGGACATGCCACGAATGAACGCCAGCGCCAAGCTGCCGAAGTGCTTGGGCGGACGTTCGTCGAGCGGTAGGCCCGAGTTGCCAGGACTGACGGGTCGAGTCAACGGATCTTCGGCGGGGCTCCTCCGGCGTCCGGCATCGGAGCACCGTCGAGTTGCTCCGCCAGCTTGCGGACATGCACGAGCCAGCGACCCGCGATCTTGACCCCCGGGATCTTTCCGGCACGACACTGGCGGACGACGCCAAGGGGCGTCATAGACAGGAGGGGGGCGACTTCGTCCGGCGTTGCCAACTGCGGCAGTGATTCCGACAAGTGCGGGTATGCGCTCATGGATGACCCAGCGAATTCGGGGGCGCCGAAGCGTCGCCGGTCGGACGCACGACGGCGATATACCGCCTATCGGGGCGAACGGCTGATCGTCCGGCGTTACATGACGGCCGGAGGACAGCTGCAGTCGGGGGAGACTCTCGTTCGGTCACAGGGTCGGGCACTTTCGATCCGTGCCGTNNCGTCACCCTGGCACGATCCTCCGTCACCTTGGCCTGCGGGTCGTTCCCAAAGTTGCCTGAATGCACAACATGGCATGCGCCGCCGACCAGGATTCGTCTGTCCGTGGTCCGGTGAAGCCAAGGGTGGCCAGCAGGTGACACTTCGGCGATCATCGACTGGTTCGTTGGCCAGTTGGGGGGAAGCGCGAGACGGTCGGCCGTTGAAGCCTCCGCGGATGCCAAGGCGAATCAGCATTCACAACAGTGGTCACCCAGCTTCTGATGCAATCCCGTGGGAATTCTCAGCGTGCGAGAGTGACCCCCTCACTCAGCACTCCGCGAGCAGTTGGCGACCACCTTGTCGCACTGGGCGGAGGGGCAACCCACACCCCCTCGGCCACCGGAACCCGGTCCACGACGCGATGGCCAGCCTAGGGTTGTCCTATGCGAAGGGCGGGCAGGCGGCCGGACCCGTCCGGAGGTACGGACCAGCTGGATCTCTTCCGGCTTGACCCTTCGGCTCACGTTCTTCAGCATCTCGACGACCGATCCTGGCCCGAATCCGCCAGGTTCCCGGTCAATCGAGCTAGCTCACAGGTCGCCGCACACGTAAGGGCTGACCTGTCGACCTCCGCTCACCCGCTCCTGGTGGCCGGCTTCTCCTCGATCGCCGAGGTGATTCACCTGGTTGCCGGTTGGAACAACAAGCCCTCGGGCGCGGAGATGCGGATCGTGCTCGGATCCGAGCCGTTCAACACCGCCCAATTCGGAGTGCGCTCGGCCCGAAGGGTGTTCACCGACGAAGCCGTCCGATACTGGCTTGAGACCAGGAACATCTCCCTTCGTCAGTCGGCCCAGGTACTCGCCACCGTCAACGCCGTAAAAGAGGGGACGCTGAGAGTCCGGTTCGTGGACAGTACGTCCCATCGCCTCCACGCCAAGATCTACGTCGGTGACACGGCTGCCACCCTGGGGTCGAGCAACTTCACTGCCAACGGCCTTCGCCTCCAGCTCGAGGCCAATGCTCGCTTCGAGCAGGCGTCCGACCGAGCCCGCTACGAAGAGACCGCCACGGTCGCCGAGAACTTCTGGGGGATCGGCGAAGACTGGAACGAGGAGTTCCTGGCCCTCCTCGAGGCCATGCTCGCCGTGGTCTCGTGGCAGGAGGCATTGGCTCGTGCGTGTGCGGACCTACTTGAGGGTCAGTGGGCCTCCCGCTATCTGAGCACCGTCACCCCCGGGGGACAGACCCTGTGGCCGTCCCAGAGGGCCGGGATCGCCCAGGCGCTCTGGATAGTCGAGAACGTGGGCAGTGTGCTGGTCGCCGATGCCACGGGGTCGGGAAAGACCCGCATGGGCGCCCACCTGGTTCGTGCTGTGAGGGATCGACTATGGGCGACGGGGCGCGTGCGGGGCGACCTCACGACCTTGGTGTGCCCGCCAGCGGTCAAGGCCACCTGGGAACAAGAGGCGCTGGACACCGGACTGACCCTCAATGCCGTCTCCCAGGGTCTCCTGTCCCGCCGGGGAGGTGACACTCCCCGACTGGAACACTCAGCAGTGCAGCGGGCGCAGACCCTGGCGGTCGACGAGGCCCACAACTTTCTCAACGCTGGGTCTTCCCGGACTCAACGGATCCGGGGCAGTGAAGCCGACCACATCATGCTCTTCACCGCCACCCCCATCAGTCGCGGGGCCAGCGACCTGTTGAACCTGGTCGGGCTCCTCGGCCCCGACAACTTCGACGATTCCTCCCTGCAGATCCTGGATCGGCTCAGCCGTCGTCGGTCCGGTGATGACGTCCTGTCGCCCGACGAGAATGACAGCGTCCGTCGCCAGATTCAGCGCTTCACGGTCCGGCGCACCAAGTCACAGATCAATGCCATGGTCGACAGGGATCCTCAGGCGTTCCTCCACGCAAGGACCGGTCGGGTGTGCCGTTATCCCGACCACGTCGCCCGCACCTACGTCACAGGGGAGACGCGTGAGGACGAGTCCATCGCCAACCAGATCCGCTCCATCGCCCAAGAACTCCGGGGGATCTCGCTGCTTGAGCCCCGCCTCGCGGTACCGTCCGCCTTGCGCCACCTCTACAGCGACGACCAATGGCTCCATTTCCGGATGGCGGCCATCCGGGGCCTGGCCGCCCATCACGTGCTCGACGGGCTCCGTTCATCGACCGCCGCCCTTATTGAGCATGTGGCCGGCACTGCCGAAGCAACTGAGCGGTTCGAATTGGCGAAGTTCAAATCCACCGACAGCGGTGACGTGATCGGAAGGCTAGATACGCTCGCCGAGCGTGGCTGTCCCGAAGTTGAGCTGGCACTCGAACTCGAACCGTGGATGACCGATGACGATCAGTGGCGGGCGGCATGCGCTGTCGAACGCAACCGATACGAGCTCATCCTCGAACTGGCTACTCGCCTCTCCCCCGCCCGCGACGACGCGAAGTGTGACCTGCTCACGAAATTGTCCGGTCAGCACAACCTGCTACTCGCCTTCGATCACCATCCGATCACCCTGGCACTGCTCCACCAGCGTCTGGGCGCCGACATCGGCGGTGCCAAGATCCTGGTGGCGACTGGCTCAACGGACAAGGAGCGCAAAGAGGTCATCAGGCGCTTCGCCCCCGACGCCACCGGCAGGGCGGTGGCGCTGTGTTCGGACGCCATGAACGAAGGGCTGAACCTGCAGGGAGCGTCCTGCATCGTCCACCTCGACCTCCCCACCACTCTCCGGGTCGCTGAACAGCGAATCGGCCGGGTAGACAGGATGGACAGCCCGCATGAGGCCGTTGAGGCCTGGTGGCCACGAGACGGGAAGGCGTTCGGCACGAGGGCCTACGAGACGCTGGTCCGGCGGGTGACGGAGAGCCAGACCTACCTGGGGAAGAATCTCGAGCTACCCAACCTCGACACTGCCCTTGTCGATGCGCCGGTCGTCCCGGTCGAGGAACAGATCGAGGAGTTCGAAGCGTTAGCCGCGAAGGAGTACGACGGTATCCAAGATGCCCTTGAGCCCGTCCGGCAATTGACCGAAGGGGACCAACCCCTGATCCCCCGCGACGTCTACGACGCCTACCGGACGACCACTCGACGGGTTCTCGCCCGGGTGGCGCCATTGTCGACCCATCGACCATGGGCGTTCTTCGCCGTGGCTGCGACTGCTAACGGCGCCCCCCGTTGGATGCTGGTCGAGCGTGATGCCAACCCGACATGCATCGTCGACCTCTCAGAAGTCACCGCCCGGCTCCGGAGCCACCTCTCCGAGGATCCACCCGGACAGAGCCTGGACGAGGACGCACTGGAGTGGTTGGGGGTAAGCCTCGACATCGCCTCCCGGGCCGAACGACAGCTCCTGCCGCAGCGAATGAAGCGGGCCCTCGACCAGATGGGCCGAGTGCTAACCAGGTGGGCGGACGCCGCCAGGAAGCGGAGTGACGAGTCGGCGGCATCGAGTCTTCTCAAACTGGCCGAGTTGACTGGCGAGTCCGACCAGCCGGAGGTTGACCCTTACCTGGTTGCCGAGCGGTGGCTGACCCTCGTGGGTCCGGTGTTCGATGCGCACCGTGCTGGGCACCGTACGGCCCGCTACGTGCTGCTCCGTGACATCGAACCCCACCTGATCGCAGACCCACTTCCACTCGAAGAGGTACTTGAGGTGTTCACCGGAATGGAGAGAGCCACCGCATTGGCCGAGCGAGTTACGGCCTGCATTTTGGGTGTCGAACGC
>PLRX01000093.1 GCA_003164095.1 Acidimicrobiaceae bacterium
ACGCCGGCCGCCTCCCGATCCCGTTCCGGCAGTGCGTGGGCGTACCGGTCGAGCGTCATGGTGGCCCGGGCGTGACCGTGGCGCTCGGCAACGGTCCGAACGTCCACCCCGGCCGCGATCAGGGTGGTCACGGAGAAGTGTCGCAGGTCGTGAAACCGGAACGGCCAACGCTGCCCCGGCGCGAGGTCTGACCGGGTCGCCTTCGGCTTCGCCTCCCGCAAGCGCTGCAGTGCCGGCCTCTCCATCTGCACGCAGAGCCCGGCAAAGCCGTGGGTCAACGTGTCCGGGTTGGCCGCCGTGGCGCCGTTGGCGTTATAGCTGAGGACGTAGGGATCCTCCACCAGGGGGGACTCCGCCTCGGCGGACAGCGCCACCATGTAGTCCCAGCGGCGCCGGAGCACGGTGACGCCCAGTGGTTCCAGCGCGAGGTCCCGGCTCTGATGGGTCTTCGTCAGTCCGGTGTGCTGCTCTCCCCCGGCGACCGTCAGTGACCGAGCGATCCGGACCCGGCCTGCGGCAAGATCGAAATCGGACCAACGAAGCGCGACCAGCTCCCCTCGACGGGCTCCGGTCAAAGCCGCCAGAGCGATCGCCGTGGCGAGGACCGGGTCCTCTTCGTCTGCGACCTTCACCAGTGCGGAGAGCTGTTCCGGTGTCGGGACGACCATGTCCTTCCGGACCGGCGACGGTGGTGACGCCCGGTCGGTCGGCGCCCGGTCGATCCATCCCCACTTGACCGCTTGGTGACATGCCGCCGACAGGATCGAGTGGTACTTGTGCACCGTCGACGCCGACAGCCCGTCTGCCAGCCAGCCCCGGTAGGCGGCATCGATGGCGTCGGCCTCCAGTTTGTCGAGGCGGACATCCCCGAGCGCGGGACGGAGCCGGCCCTCGATCTTTCGACGGTTCTCATAGACCGTCCGGGGACGGTGGCTCACCGCCGTCGCCTCGAGCCACTTGTCGAGCAGTTGGCCGACGGTCGCGCTGGTTCGGTTGAACCTGCCCGCCTCGACCTCGGCCACCAGAGTCGAAAGAGCCTTGCCCGCTGCCTTCTCCGTGCCACGGAACGAGCGCGTGGTTTGGCGGGGCTTGCCGCTCTTCGGGTCGCGCCCGATGAACGCCCGCAGCTCCCAGTGGCCCGGCGACCGCTCGCGCATGGTGCCCGGTTGGCTCTTCGTGCTCGCTCGACCGGCCATGCCCGACACCCTACGCCGTTTCCGGCTTCTGTAGGGCATCTGTAGGGCAGGCCCTCCGGCTCCGACCCCAGAAAGTGCCTCTGACCTGGTGGGCGCTAGAGGACTCGAACCTCCGACCTCAGCCGTGTGAAGGCTGCGCTCTAACCAACTGAGCTAAGCGCCCGGACGACACCGTGCGGACACCGCGACGATGCAGACGAGCATGCTAGCCCGTGCTCGCCATCGGATCGTTCCGCGATCCGGCGACCGTCGCCGATAGGACACCCTGGAGCGGAACGGCTCAGGCCGGCGGAACGGGAGCAACCTCGTCGAATGCCAACGCCGCCTCGAGCGCCGCCGCCGACCGGAGCACGACCAGGTCGGCGTGCTGTGGCCCGACGAGCTGCAGTCCGACGGGTACCCCGGTCGACGACGTGCCGACGCACACCGTGGCTGCAGGCGACCGGGTCATGTTGAACGGGTAGGTCATCTTCACCCAGTTGATGTCGGGCGTCCCGTTGATCAGTCCGGACCCCCCGAGCGACCGCGGGGGCGGCACGGCGGCCGTGGTCGGGGTGACGAGCAGTCGGACGTCGTGGAACAGGTCGACCAGTCGCAGGTTCAGGATGTGGCACAGGTCCTCGGCCCGCACCAGGTCGAGGGCCGAGGTCTCGGCCGCCCCGTCGATGAGGAGCCGCAGGACCGGGTCGACCTGCTCCCAGGCGCCCGTGCCGCGCACATCGGCGTGCGACCGCAGGTTGTAGACCCCCGAGAGGGTCAGCCACGACCCGATGGGGTCCTCGTCGAACACCGTGTCGACCTCCACCACCTCGGTGCCCAGGTCGGCCAGTACGTCGACAGCCCGACGGCAGAGTGCCAGCACCTCCTCGTCGATCTCGGCGTAGCCGAGCGTCGGCGACCAGGCCACCCGGGTCGGCGGCCGAGGATCTTCGAGAGCCGCCGACCAGGAGGCCTCCGGCCGTGGGAGCGAACGCAGGTCGGTCGGGTCGGGACCGACGACGACTTCGAGGGCGGCCACGACGTCGGACAGCCTCCGGGCCATCGGACCCTTGGTCGACAGGTGCGCCCAGTCGGGCGCATGGGCGCCGCCGGAAGGGATCCGCCCGAGTGAGGCCTTGTAGCCCGACAGTCCGCAGCAGGCCGACGGGATCCGCAGCGATCCGCCCCCGTCGGAGCCGGTGGCCAACGGCACCATGCCGGCGGCGATGGCAGCGGCAGAGCCCCCGGACGACCCACCGGGCGTGTGCTCGAGGTTCCACGGATTGCGGGTGGCGCCGAACAGGGGGTTCTCGGTGTCCGCCTTCCACCCGAGCTCCGGGGTGTTGGTCTTGCCCACCACCACGCACCCGGCAGCAACCAGTCGGGCGACCAGGACCGAGTCCTCGGCGGCCGGGGGTCGTGCCGCATGGGCGGCCGAGCCGTGGGTGGTGACGTAGCCGGCGGCGTCCTCCAGGTCCTTCACCCCGAGTGGGATCCCGGCCAGGGGTCCCGGGTCCTGCCCCGCGGCAACCGTGGCGTCGACCGCCGCCGCCGCTGCCCTCGCCCGGCCCTCGTCCACCGCCACGAATGCGTTGACGGTGCCGTTGTGGGCCGCCACCTGGGCGAGCGAGTGGTCGACCAGCTCAGCTGCCGTCACCTTCCCGCTCCGGACCTGGGACGCCAGGTCGACCACCGATGCCGTGCGGAAGTCCATACGTCGACCGTACCGGCGGCGCTGCCACCCGACAAGGGGTGCAGCCGGGCCGGGCGGGTGCCGGCGTCGGATCGACAGGGGCGCCCGCTCGCGAGCAGTCTGGTGCGATGTCAACCACACCAACCGAGGACGCGCGCATCGAGGGCGCCGTCCTCGACCACGTCGCCCACGCCGTCCCCCGCTGGCAGGATGTTTGGCACCGCTACGCCGCCGATCTCGGTGCCGAGTGGAACTCGGGCGGTCCGGGCCCCGGGTTCGCCCCGGCACAGCTCCGCTTCGCTAACGGGGCCCGCGTGGAGGTGCTCATGCCGTGGGACGTCGACGTCAACGACTTCCTCGTGCGCTTCCTGTCCGCCAGCGGGCCCGGGCCGCACCACCTCACCTTCAAGGTGCCCGACCTCGAGGCGGCCATCGACGAGGCCCGCACCTTCGGGATCGAGCCCGTCGGCATCAGCTTCGCCGACCCCGAGTGGATGGAATGCTTCCTCCACCCGAAACTCGCCACCGGCGTCGTCGTGCAGCTGGCCCAGCAGCGCACCGCCTGGAGGAGCGACCCACCCGACGACTACCCCGCTGACCGACGCCGGCGTGCCGACGGCTCGGGCCCGGTGCCACCCGCCGCACTGCGCCAGGTCTGCCACCTGGTGGCCGACCTCGACGCGGCACTCGCCCTCTTCGGCGGATTGCTGGCCGGCCGGGTGACCGCCGAGGGCAGGTCCGACAGGCTGCGCTGGGTCGATCTGGCCTGGTCCGGGCCGCTCGGGGTCCGCCTGGTCGGGACCGCCGACGCCGATCCGGACGGACCGGTGCCACTGGCGTTGGCCGGCCTGCCCGGCCGGGTCCATCACCTGCGCATGGAGGTCGAGGAACCCGGCGGCGTGCCGGGGGCGGCGCCCGCCACGTCGCTGTTCGGCACCCTGGGCGGTCCCGACGCGGCCGACGGTGCCTACGAGATCCCCCGCGCCGACAACGCCGGCCTCGGCGTGGTCCTCCTGCCGGCGCCGGGGGCCACTGAGCAGGCCCCGGCGTCCCGGTAGTCTGAGGTCGATGCCCAACTCCATCGACACCGGGGGCGCCGCCGACGGCGGCGAGACCCCCGCACCGCAGAAGAGCCTCATGGAGCGCCTGTTCTCGCCGGGGCCGACCGTGCCCGACAAGCCCGCCCTCGACAAGCGCGGCAACCCGACCAAGTGGTCGATCGACCGCCTCGACGGCCGCGAGCGCATCTACGCCTACACCGCCGCCGTCCTGGCCATCGTGTTCGCGGTCATCGTCTACTTCGAGGAGCACCCGGCCAAGCACCTGGCGCACGGCAAGAGCCAGCTCTCCCCCACCACCTCGCTCCTGCTCGGACTGGCCTCCGGGATCGCCCTGGCCGTGACCACTTGGATCGGCCGCCGGGCGCTCGTCGGGTTCGTCGCCCTGTTCGCCTTCCTGAGCTTCGGGACGGTCAGCACCATCATCGGGCTCCCGTTCCTGATCCTGGCCGTCTGGCTGCTCTACCGCTCCTACAAGGTCCAGAAGGCGGCGACCGTCAAGCTCAAGGAGGAACGGGCCGCCGGCCGCGGTCCGGCCCCGGTGCCTCGTCAGACCCGCGCGGAGATGGCCGCCGCCCGCAGCGCGTCCCGGTCCGGCAAGAAGGCACCGACCGGTCCGGAGGCGAACAAGCGGTACACGCCGAAGAAGCCGACGCCGGTGGCCCCTCCTCCGGCCAAGCCGTCCCGGCGCGAGCGCAGGGCGGCCAAGGCCTCCGAGTAGCAGCCCCGGCGAACGGGCTCCGCGTCCGACTCAGGAGGGCTCGGTCACCAGGGCGGAGCGCAGCAGCTCCAGGATCTCGTTGCGGCGGCGCACGAGCGACCGTGCCGTCGGCTCCTCGCCGAAGGCACGCAGCACCTCCACCTCGGTCAGCATGCCGATCACGGTGGAGTAGATGGCCAGCAGGAGCAGTCGCGGGTCGTGGCGCCGCATGTGTCCGGCGTCCATCTCCGATTCGAGGAAGCCGGTGGCGCGCTGCACCAACGGCTCGACCGCGGTGACGAACCGGGTGGCTGCAGGTGTGCCCAGCCGGCCCATCTCGCGCACCAGGCCGAGCAGCTCGGGACGGCGTGCCGCCAGACGGAACACCGACCGGACCACGGCCTCGACCCGGGACCACCCCGTACCGGCCGCGGCCAACGACTCCTCGAGTGCCGCCGACAGCTCCACCGCGCTCCGGTCGATAACGGCCTCGAGCAGTACCTCCTTGCTCGGGAACCAGTAGAGGATCGTCTGCTTGCGGATGGCGAGGCCCACAGCGAGGGCGTCGAGCGACGAGGCCTCGTAGCCCCGTGTGGCGAACGAGGCGAGTGCGGCGTCCAGGATCCGTTCGGAGGTGGAGGTGCCCTCGGCGTCGGTCCGCCCGCCGACCGGCACGGGCCGTGGCCGGGTGCGGTCCCGGGCCCCGGAGGTCCCCTGTCCTGTGGTCGACCCCGTCACTTACCATATGGTAGACAGATCGGGTGACCCGCGTCCGCGACGCCCTGGCCGGTAGGCGATTCTTCATCACCGGCGCCACCGGGTTCCTCGGGACCGCACTGGTCGAGCGCATCCTCCGCAGCATCCCGGACAGCCAGGTCGTCCTCCTCATCCGTCCCGGTCGCCGGGCGACGCCGATGCAGCGGGCCACCAAGGAGATCCTGAAGAACGACTGCTTCGACCGCCTCCGCGAGGAGCTGGGCGACGGGTTCGACGAGGCGATGGCGACCCGGGTCTCGGCCGTCGGCGGCGACGTGGCCACCGACGGCCTCGGCCTGGACGCCGGCGGCCTCGAGGCACTCTCGCACTGCGACATCGTCGTCCACTCGGCCGCCAGTGTCAGCTTCGATTCGCCGCTGGACGCCGCCGTGGAGGTCAACCTGCTCGGGCCGTCACGGGTGGCCGGCGCCATCATGGAGGCGCGTACCCTGGCCGAGGCCGACGGGCGCACGGGCCCGGCCCACTTCGTGCCGGTGTCGACGGCGTACGTCGCCAGCACCCACCAGGGCGAGGCGAAGGAGGAGCTCCTCGACGCCAACCCGTTCACGGTGGAGGTCGACTGGCGGACCGAGGTGACCGCCGCCCGCCGCCAGCGCGGTGACACCGAGGCCGAGTCCCGCCAGCCCGAGCGGCTGGCCGGGTTCCACAAGGCCGCACGCGAGGAGCTCGGGGGCGCCGGGCTCCACCTCCTGGCCGAGCGTGCCGAACGCCTGCGCGAGGACTGGGTCAAGAAGCAGATGGTCGAGATCGGCCAGGCCCGCGCCCAGTCGCTCGGGTGGCCCGACGCCTACCCGTACACCAAGGCACTGGGCGAGCGGGCACTGGTCACCCAGTTCGGCGACGTCCTCCCCATCACCATCGTCCGACCGTCCATCATCGAGTCGGCCCTGGCCGAGCCACGCCCGGGCTGGATCCGGGGCTTCCGGATGGCCGAGCCGATCATCATCTCGTACGCCCGGGGGCTCCTCCGGGAGTTTCCGGGGGTGCCCGAGGGCGTCACCGACGTGATTCCCGTCGACCTGGTGGTGGCCGCCATCATCGCCGTGTCCGGCGACGCGCTGGCATCCGCTGCGTCCGACGACCCGGCGGACGCCTACGGCGGCCCGTCCGTGTACCACGTGGCCTCCGGCGTCCGGAACCCGTTCCGCTACGGCAAGCTCGTCGAGCTCGTGACGGCCTGGTTCCAGGAGCATCCGGTCTACGACCAGGACGGGCAGCCCATCGTGGTGCCTGAGTGGTCCTTCCCGGGACGGGGGCGCGTGCAGCGCCAGCTCACCCGGGCATCCAAGGCGATGTCGCTGGCCGAGCGGGTCGTCGGATCGCTGCCGATCCGGGGCAAGCAGGCCGAGTGGATGGCCGCACTCGAGGAGCAGCACCTGCTGGCCGACCGGGCACTCGGGTACGTCGAGCTCTACGGCGCCTACACCGAGACCGACGCGCTCTACCGGGTCGACCGCCTCCTCGCCCTCTGGGACCGCATGGACGAGGACGACCGGGCCGCCTTCTGCCTCGACCCGGCGGCCATCGACTGGACCACCTACGTGCGGGAGATCCACCTCCCCTCGATCATCGAGCACGCCCGCGTGCGCACGTCGCCCGGCAAGTCGGTCAAGACCAACCGGGCCGACCGGGCCAGGAAGAACATCCTCTCCCCCGACCGCCATCTGGCCGCATTCGACCTCGAGAACACCCTCATCGCCTCCAACGTCGTCGACTCCTACGCCTGGCTGGCCTCGCGCCACCTGCCCCCCGGCGAGCGGGCGGCCTTCGTCGCCGACCTGGTGGCCGAGGCACCGCAGCTGCTGGCCCTCGACCGCCGCGACCGGGGCGACTTCCTCCGCTCCTTCTACCGCCGCTACGAGGGGGCGCCGGAGGCCCGTCTGCGTGACGACGGGTGGGACCTGTTCCACCACTTGCTGCTGGCGAAGTCGTTCCCCTCCGGTATCGCCCGGGTGCGTGCCCACCAGGCGCTCGGCCACCGGACGATCCTCATCACGGGCGCCCTCGACTTCGTGGTCGAGCCCTTCCGGCCGCTGTTCGACGAGATCGTCTGCGCCGAGCTCAGCGTGGAGGACGGCAAGTTCACGGGTCGACTCGAGACGCTGCCCCCCATCGGCGAGGCGCGGGCCCTCGTACTGGCCGACTACGCCGAGGCCGAAGGGCTCCGGCTCGAGGAGTCCATGGCCTACGCCGACTCGGCCAGTGACCTGCCCATGCTCGAGGCCGTCGGGTTCCCGGTCGCCGTCAACCCCGAGGCCAAGCTGGCCGCCATCGCCCGACGCCGCGGCTGGCACGCCGAGACCTGGCACAAGGCGGAGGGCGGCAGCCAGCCGCTGCTCCCACTCGGACCCGTCGACCGGCGGGGCGCGTCCCGCCGCGGTCGGACCAGCCCTGCGGCGCGTGCCGGACAGGCCCGCCGGACCGCTTCCGAGGCCCGGCGATGAAGGCACTGGTGGTCGAGCGCAACCTGCCGCGTTTCGCCGCCTCGCGGGTCGCGTCCCTGCTCGGGTCCGGTAGAGGGGCGGGCATCGGCCCGGTGCAGCTGCTCGACGCCGAGGCACCGGACCGTCCCGGCACCGACTGGTACCCCCTGCGCCCACTGCTGTCGGGCATCTGCGGGTCCGACCTGGCCACCCTCGACGGCCGCACCTCCCGCTACTTCCAGGACCTGGTCAGCTTCCCCTTCGTGCCCGGCCACGAGGTCGTCGGCGTACTTGACGAGGGTGGCGCCGACTTCGCCGGGCGCGAGCTCGCGCCCGGCACCCGGGCGGTCATCGAGCCGGTCCTGGGTTGCGCCACCCGGCACATCCACCCGCTCTGCCCCCGGTGCGGCTCCGGCCACACCGGGCTGTGCAGCAACCTCGCATTCGGCGCCCTCGAGCCGGGTCTCCAGACGGGCTTCTGCACCGACACCGGGGGTGGGTGGTCGACGGCGCCGCTGATGGCCCACACCAGCCAGCTGCACGCCGTGCCCGACGCCCTCTCGGACCAGGACGCGGTGATGATCGAGCCCACGGCGTGCGCCGTCCACGCCGCCCTCTCGGCACAGGTCGCCGACGGCGACCTGGTCGCCGTGGTCGGGGCCGGGACGCTCGGGCTGGCGACCATCGCCACCCTTCACTCGCTCGTGCGCCCTTCGGTGCCGTGCACCGTGGTCGTCGGAGCCAAGCACGCCCGTCAGCGCGAGCTCGCTGCGTCGTTGGGTGCCGACCACGTGGTGCCGCCCGACCAGCTGGCCCGCACCGTGCGCCGCCAGGCCGGGTCGCTGGTGCTGGCAGGACGGCTCACCGAGGGTGCCGACGTGGTCTTCGACTGCGTGGGCAGTGCCGCTTCCCTCACCGAGGCACTGTCCATGGTGCGACCGCGAGGCAAGGTGGTCCTGGTGGGCATGCCCGGCAAGGTGTCGGTGGACCTCGCCCCGCTGTGGCACCGGGAGCTGACGCTGGTCGGCGCCTACGCCTACGGCAACGAGACTCCCCCCGGGGCGGGCGAGCCCGACCGCCGCAGCTTCGAGCTGGCCATCGACCTGGTAGGCACCGCCTCGCTCGGTCAGCTGGTATCGGCCCTCTACCCTCTCGAGCGCTACGAGGAGGCCCTGGTCCACGCCGGGGCCGCCGGCCGCCGGGGTGCGGTCAAGGTGGCCTTCGACCTCCGCAACCCGAAAGGACGCTCCCGATGAGCCCCAGGCCCGGATTCGTGCTCGACGTCGACAGTTCGACGCCACCCACCCTGTTCTGGCAGGGCGAGCGCTTCACCCTGGAGAAGCTGCCCGAGGGGAGCCGGGTCATCTACGCGCCCGAGCCCATCGACCCGCTGTCCGACCCCCAGGCCGCCATCCGACACGCGCTCAACCACCCGCTGGGCGACCAGGAGCCGCTGCCGGCGCTGCTGCGTGCCGGCATGAAGCTGACGATCGCGTTCGACGACATCTCGCTGCCACTGCCCCCCATGGAGCGGCCGGACATCCGTCAGCTGGTGATCGAACAGGTCCTGGACATGGCGGCGGAGGCCGGTGTCGACGACGTCGAGCTCATCGTGGCCCTCGCACTCCACCGTCGCATGACCGAGCCGGAACTGCGCCACGCCATCGGCGACCGCGTCTACGACGCCTTCGCGCCGAACGGCCTGCTGACCCAGCACGACGCCGAGGACCCCGACAACCTGCTCCACCTGGGGCAGACCGATCAGGGCGAGGACGTGGAGATCAACAAGCGTGCCGCCGAGTCCGACCTGCTGGTGTACGTCAACATCAACCTGGTGGCCATGGACGGTGGCCACAAGAGCGTCGCCACCGGTCTCGCCAGCTACAAGAGCCTGCGCCACCACCACAACCCCGAGACCATGCGGAAGTCCAAGTCCTTCATGGACCAGCACCGCTCCGAGCTCCACTCGGCGAACTGGCGCATGGGCCGCCTCATCAGGGAGTGCGGCGTCAACGTGTTCCAGATCGAGACGACGCTGAACAACGACACCTTCCCGGGGGCGTTCCAATTCCTGCAGAAGCGCGAGTGGGAGTGGAAGGCCAAGGACCGCCTCGCCTACGTGGCGTCGTCGTCGGCGCTCGACCGGGTGCCGGCCAAGCATGCTCGTCGGATCTTCCACTCGGTCAAGGCCCCCCACCGGATGACGTCGGTGCAGGCCGGCGAGGTCGAGGCGGTCCACGCCGTCACCACGGCCAACGTGTGGGAGCAGCAGGGCGTGGTGGTGGAGGGCCAGACCGACATCCTGACCATGGGGCTCCCCTACATCAGTCCCTACAACGTCAACTCGATCCTCAACCCGATCCTGGTGGCCTGCCTCGGGCTCGGCTACTTCTTCAACCTCTACCGGGGCAAGCCGCTGGTGCGCGAAGGCGGCGTGCTGATCATGACCCATCCCACCCCGCGGGAGTTCAACCCGGTGCACCACCCGAGCTACATCGACTTCTTCGAGCAGGTGCTGAGCGAGACGACGGACCCGAACATCATGTCGGAACAGTTCGAGGAGGGGTTCGCCACCGATCCCTGGTACGTCCACCTCTACCGGACCGGCCACGCCTACCACGGGGTGCATCCCTTCTACATGTGGTACTGGTGCGCCCACGCCCTGGAGCACCTCGGCGCCGTCATCATCGTGGGTGGCGATCCGAAGGCCGTCCACCGCCTCGGCTTCCGGGCCGCGTCCACCCTGGCCGACGCGCTGGAGATGGCCCGGGACGTGGTGGGCACCTCCCCCACCCTGACGCACCTCCACGCACCGCCGCTCCTGATGGCCGATGTCCAGTGAGCGCGTCGCAGGGCCTGCGGCGATGAGAGGGGCACGATGAGGAAGGTGCACGGCACCTCGCGGATCCTGCGTCCCCGCCGGGCCGTGCGGACAGACGCCACCCTGGGTGCAGAGGCAGCCGGAGGGGGACGCTCGAGGACGTTGCGCCCGTCGGCGCTGGTGGCCCGGGCCGGACGCAGCCGCTTCCCGCTGGCCGCGCCGACGTGGCCCGGCTCGGTCCCCCGACCGGCCCCCGAGCCCGAGCTGGGTGTCCACTACGACACCGCGTGGTCCCGCCGGTATCCCGTCCGACTGGCCCGCGCCGTAGTGCTCGACAATGTCACGCGGCCGCTCGCCCGGGCCATCGCATCGCCCCAGCTGCGCGGCGAGGAGCAGTTGGTCGACGTCGAGGCGCCGGTCATCTTCGCCGCCAACCACGCCAGCCACATCGACACCCCACTCCTGCTGGCCTGCCTTCCGCTGCGGTTCCGGCACCGCACGGTGGTGGCGGCCGCCGCCGACTACTTCTTCGACCGGCGGTGGAAGGCCGACACGTTCTCCTTCCTCCTCGGAGCCATCCCCATTGAGCGCACCAAGGTCAACCGACGGTCCGCCGAGCTGGCCGCCGAGCTCCTGGCCGACGACTGGAACCTCGTGATCTTTCCCGAGGGCGGGCGGTCCCCCGACGGGTGGGCACAGGAGTTCCGCGGCGGGGCCGCCTACCTGGCGTCGCGCACCGGTCGACCGGTCGTCCCCGTCCACCTCGACGGGACACGCCACATCCTCCCCAAGGGCAGCGGCACCGTCAGGCGGACCCGGACCACCGTCACCTTCGGAACACCCCTGTGGCCGGCCGAGGGCGAGGACGCCCGCAAGTTCAGCGCCCGCATCGAGGCCGCCGTCGCCACCCTGGCCAACGAGTCCTCCACCGACTGGTGGACGGCCCGCAAGCAGGCCGCTGCCGGCACGACCCCGTCCCTCCAGGGCCCCGAGGTGGCGCCGTGGCGGCGGGCCTGGGCGCTCGACCCGGCACCCGACCGGTCCGAGGCCATCGACGTCGAGGGCAACGACTGGCCGAGGCGGTCGAGGGACTGAGCCCGCCGGCGTACTGCGTCAGACGGGACGGAACCGCAACGCCGACCAGACGTCGTCGACGGCCACCTGGCGCACCTGTCGCACACCCTCGGCGGTCAGCAGCGCCGCCAGCACCTCGCGGTTGAGGTCGGTTCCGAGCTGCCCGGCCTTCGGGTAGGCCACCCACGTCAACCGGTCTACGGATGCCGCGCCCACCACCGCGGCAAGCTCGCCGCCGAGGGCCGCCCGGTCGACGGCAAACGCCAACAGACCGGCGCCGGGACCCCCATCGGTCGGCAACCCGGCGAGTGCCCGTACCGCTGCTGCGTCGGTGCCCGAAACCTCCAGGCCCTGCCCGGGTCGCAGTTGCAGCTTCTGCACCAGGTCCATCACCTCAGTCCGGTGGTGGAGGGCTCAGCGTGCCACCCGCACCCGACGGCCCAGGCCCCGCCAACCGCGGCCACCCGCACGGTCGACCGCCTCCAGCCGCTCGGCCCGCAGGGCCAACTCCTCATGGTCGTCGAGCGGCTCGAGGGGGACCCCGGTGCCCTCCGGTGCGTCGGAAGGGGCCAGTACCCAACCGAGCAGGAGGTCGGCCAGCGCGGTGTTACGGGCCAGCACCGGTCCGTGCAGGTAGGTGCCGAGCACCCGTCCGGACCAGGCGCCCTCGGTGCCGTCGCCCCCGCCGTTGCCCACCCCGCGCTCCACCCGGGCCAGCGTGTGCGCGCCCGGGCCGACGACCGACACCCCAGCGTGGTTCTCGAAGCCGGTCAGCCGCGGCAGGTGTCCACCCGTCGCCATGCGTGGCGCCTGCGGGGTGGGCGTGGCCACGAGCTCGCCCACGGCACGCTTCCCTGTCCCCTTGGCCGTCGTCAGGTCGAGCAGCCCGACGCCCTGCTGGATCCGGTCGGCACTGTCCGGGAACGTGGTGCCGATCACCTGGAAACCGGCGCACACCCCGAGGACGACGGCGCCCTCGGCCACCCGGGCAGCAAGGGTCCCCTCCTCGAGGAGGGTGGTGGCGGCCCGCGCCTGAGGGCCGTCCTCGCCACCCCCGATCGAGTACAGGTCGGCAGTCGGCAGCGGCCGGTCCGAGAGCGCCTGGACGAGGTCGACGTCGATGCCGCGCCAGGCGGCCCGGCGGGCGAGGATCACCCCGTTGCCGCCGTCCCCGTAGGTACCGAGGAGGTCGGGGTAGACCACCGCTATGGTCAGCCGGCGGCCGCGCACGCTCACAGCGCCCGACGCAGGTCGGCGAAGGCGGTGTAGTTGCCGAGGAACTCGATCGGCGCGCCGTCGGGCGAATGGGTGGCGGCGTGGTCGATTGCGGACACCGGGCCGTCGACGACCGCGTGCTCCACACCGCCGTAGCGGAGGCGCACCGCCAGGTCGAGCCGCCGCTCCCCCGTCGCCACCACGGTGCGGCCCACCAGCCGCTCGAAGGGGACGTCCCACAGCCACGACGTGTCGAAGCCGTCGGCGGTCCGGGCATTGACCGACAGCACCACCTGGTCGTCCGGGTCAGCCGTCTCGTCGAGCAGGTCGAAGATGGCGGTCCACCCGGCCGGATTCTTGGCCAGGAGGAGGCGCACCGGGTGCCCGGCACGGGCCACGGTGGAGAACCGGCCGGCGACCTCGGTCACCCCGTCGAGGCGCCCCAGTGCGGTGCCGACGTCCCCCTCGCCCACTGCGCCGAGCATCGGTGCCGCAGCCATCGCGGCCATACCGGCGTTCGCCCGGTTGAAGGCTCCGGGCAGGCCGATGCGAATCGGATGGTGCGTGCCGTCGGCAAGCACCAGCTCGTCGTCTGCCACCTCGGCCGCCACCTCGGGCCGGGCGAAGTCGCACCGGTCGCAGGCCCAGCGGCCGTCGTCGGCGAAGTCGATGCGCCCGCCGCACGAGGGGCACCCCACGGCATCGTCGTGCCACACCTGCCCGGCACCGACCCACGTCACTTCCGGGGCCGTGCCCGCCGCCCAGGCCACCATCGGGTCGTCGGCATTGGCCACCACGATCGTGCCGGCGTGGCCCTCCTCCGGCGCCGTCAGCCCGGCCAACGCTGCCCGCCACCGGTCGACGAGCATCCGCACCTCGCTGATGCGGTCGAGCTGGTCGCGTGACAGGTTGAGCAGCACCACCACCTCGGGAGCCGACTCGACGATGCACCGGCCGAGGTAGCCCTCGTCGACCTCGAGTACCGCGACGCCGGCATGCGGAGCGCCGACGAGGGCGGCCACGTGACCGGCCGGCATGTTGGCGCCGGTGTCGTTGCTCACCACGTCGGCGACGCCGCCGGACAGTGCGGCGGCCAGCAGGCGGGTGGTGGTGGTCTTGCCGTTGGTGCCCGTCACCAGGGCGACGCGTCGCCCGGCTGCGAGCGTCGCCAGCAGGCCCGGGTCCACGAGGAGTCCGGCACGACCCCCGGCCACGGTCCCGCTGCCCCGACCGAGGGCCCGGGACAGCCGGTTGACGCCCGAGACGGCGGCGGACGCCACGGCGGCCCGCGTCGTACGCGGGCGGGCGGCGGAGGGGCTGACCCGGACCGTCACGCGGAGGGGCGCGTGGCGGCCAGTTCCTCGTCGGTGGGGACGTGCGGCTGGCGTGCCTCGTCGGGCAGCAGGTCGGCGACGGCGTCCAGGAGCGTGCGCGTATCGGCCACCGCGTCGGTCAGGCCGAGGTCGACCGGTGGTCCGACGGTGACCGTCACCCGCGGCGGGTGCTGCAGGCTCGTGACGTTCGGCACCTTGGAGGAGCGGGGCCACACCTTCTCGGTGCCCCACAGGCCGATCGGGACGACCGGTGCGCCGGTGTCGGCCGCCAGGCGGGCCGCCCCGGTCTTGCCATGGAGGACAGGGTCGAAGAAGGCATCGCCACGGGGAATGGTCCCCTGGGGAAGGACGATCACGGCCTCACCCGCATGGAGGGCCGCTGTGGCCCTGCGCATGGGGTCACCCGAGCCGCTCCCCCGGTCCACCGGGATCCCGCCGAGCGCACGGGAGATCTGACCGACCACCGGCGCGTCGAACAGCTCCTGCTTGCCCATGAAGCGGACGGGACGGCCGAGGCGGGCGGCCACGATGGCCAGAGCTGCGACGTCGAAGTAGCTGCGGTGGTTGGACACCAGGATCACCGGCCCGTCGTGGGGCACGTGCTCGACACCGTTGACCGTGAACCGGGCGTACGGGAACGACTCCGGCCGGACGAACGGACGCAGCAGGTAATAGGGCTCGAGGCCGATGACCGAGGGGACGCCCGGCGGGCGGTCCCAGTGCTCGAGCGGCCAGCGTCTGGCCAATGCCACCGCGGTCAGTCGGGGGTCGGCGTTGAGTGGGTGGGGGTGACCGACGGCGCCGAGCAGCGGCACGTCGAAGAAGCTGTCGGAGTAGACATGGCACTCGGCGAGGTCGATGCCCCGAACAGCCGCCCAGTCGCGGGCGGCGTCGCGCTTGTTCGTGCCCCAGATGAACCGGCCCACCAGCCGTCCCGTGTAGTGCCCGTCGATCTCCTGGTACCGGGTGGCGAGCACGTCGTCGAACCCGAGCGCGTTGGCCAGCGGGTCGACCAGGTCGTGGGGCGAGGTCGTGGCCAGTACGAGCAGGCGGCCGTCGGCCCGGTGGGCGGCCAGCTCCTCCAGCGCCCAGGGCTGCACCAGGTCGATGAGGTCCTCGACGACGGCCGCGCCGGCCGTCCGCACTCCGGCGGCCGGGCGTCCCTTCATCATCCGGGCCGCCGCCCGGGCCAGGCCCATGAAGGGGACCGTCTCGCCGAAGGAGTTGTAGAAGCCGTAGAGGTAGCGGTCGCCCGGCAGCTTGCGGCCGGCCGCCAGGACCCCGGCTGCGACCATCGCCTCCTGGAACACCGGGCCGGACGCCGACCGGATCAGTGTGCGATCGAGGTCGACGAAGACGGCACCGGTGGCGTCGGACATGCCCTCAACCTACCGCCGGGCAGCGGCCGACGGGGGCTGGCACCGAGCGCACCACCGACCGCCTCGTGACGGGGAGTCTTCGGAACGACCGACGATACCTCCCACCAGGCAAAACGGCCCCTGGACGCGGCAAAGGGACCACCGGGGGGGGAGAGGTGGTCCCTTCGCACTGACTCAACGAGGAAAGGAGGGGGATTCCTATGTCCTGTGGTCGTGGAGTCACTGTATAACGGCCGCGAGCAATCAGTCAACCAGTTTGTCTAGATAGCTGGTATCTTTATTGACGATGGAACTACGACACCTCCAGGCACTCACCGCCATCAGCGACCACGGTACGTTCTCGGCCGCCGCCGAGCACCTCGGCACGGTCCAGTCCAACATCTCGGCCCACGTGGCACGCCTCGAGAAGGAGCTCGGGACCCCGCTGATCGACCGGGCCGACGGGCGGCTCACCGCCGAGGGGACCGTCGTGGTGGCGAGGGCACGACGCATCCTGTCCGAGCTCGACGCCCTCATGTCCGACGTGGCCGCCTGCAAGGACGAGGTGACCGGCACGGTCCGGGTGGGGATGATCGGCACCACCGCCCGCTGGCTGGTCCCCCGTCTCATGGACGCCGTGGCCCAGCGCCACCCGCAACTCCGCCTCGTCATCGTCGAGGGCACGACCACCGGCCTCGAGCCCCAGCTCGCCAACGGGCAGCTCGACCTCGCCATCCTCAACCTCCCGGTCAGCGGCAAGGACCTCGTCACCCGCCTCCTGTTCGAGGAGGACCTGATGCTGGTCGTGCCGGAGGGACATCCCATCGCCGCCAGGGAGCAGCCCCTGCAGCTCGAGGACCTGGCCGAACTCGAGCTCCTGCTACCGCTCCCGGGCACGGCGTTCCGAGACGAGCTCGACAGCGTCACGCGGCCGCTCGGCATCACACTCCTGCCCGCCGCCGAAATCGACGGTCTCCGACTGATCGCCTCGCTGACCTTCGAGGGCTACGGGCCGGCAATCCTGCCGGCCACCGCCATCCCCGGTTGGCTGCGGGAGCGGTTCCGACCCGTCCAGGTCGTCGGTCTGCCACGCCGCCGGGTCGGTGTGGCCCAACGCAGCCGCGGCCTGCCGGCGGCACCCACCCGCGCCCTGCTCGAGCTGCTCCGTTCGACGGTCGCCCAGCCGGAGGGCCGGCCGCAGGGAGTGCACGTCCCGGTCTGACCCGACCCCCGGCCGGAGGCACCACCCACCTGTTCAGTTGGCAGCCGGGTCCGAGGGGTACCCGGACACCAGTGCGAGCGCGCCACCCTGGCGCCGCAGGACCCGCCGCCACAGGCCCTCGGGATCTGCGGACACCGGGTCCCGGGCCTCGGCGGACACCACGTACCACGAGCCCTCCTCGAGTTCGTCCTCGAGCTGACCCGTCTCCCAGCCCGCATAGCCCGAGAAGAGGCGAGCGCCCACGATGGAGCCGGCCACGGGCGCCGGATCGGTCCCGAGGTCCACGGTGCCCACCGGCCGGTCGTCGTCGACCAGCAGCCGCCAGCCGGCCGGGCAGCCCGGCGATCCCTCAGCGGCGACGTCCCGACCTGCCAGCCTCACCAGGCCGATCAGCGAGTTGCGGGACACGGGGCCACCGGTGAAGAGCTCCGCCGGGGCCGTGGCCAGATCGTGCCACTGCGGCAGGAGCTGGTCGACGGCCACCCCACCGGGCCGGTCGATCACCACCCCCATGGCACCGTGCAGTCCATGGTCCAACACCAGGATCACCCGACGCCGGAAGTTCGGGTCCTCGACTGCCGGTGTGGCGATGAGCAGGCGGCCGACCAGGGTGGGCGGCTCCGGATCGCCCCCGAAGGGGTCGAACTCACTGAAGGGCTCGATCGGCACGCCCAGATGATGGCCCATCAGGGGCCGGAAGGGCACGCCGGACAACGCAGCCGGAGGGGCGCGCACCTGTCCGGCGCCCCGATGAATGGCGCGTCGGGCGCCCGTCGGTGAGGCTGTGGCCATGGCCCTCGTCACCGTCACCACGCCCGCACCGAACGTACGCACGATCACGCTCGACAACCCGGCCCGCCTGAACTCGATGTCGTTCGCGCTGGTTGCCGACCTCTACGCCGCCATCGCCGAGGTGGCGGCCGACAACGACTGCCGCGCCGTGGTCCTGACCGGAGCCGGTCGGGCGTTCTGCTCCGGCCTGGAGCTCGAGCACGCCGGCCTCCCACCCGGCGCCGAGGACCTCGGTCGCCACCGGATGGGGCTCCGGGCGATGGAGTACATGGGCGGCATCGTGCCCGCCCTCCGCGACATGCCCCAGCCGGTCATCGCCGCCATCAAGGGTCCCGCCTACGGGGGTGGGATGTGCCTCAGCCTGGGAGCGGACGTCCGCCTGGCCGGGAGGTCGGCCGTCTTCTGCGGGGCGGGCATCACCAACGGCCTGACCGGATGCGAACTCGGGGTGAGTTGGCTGCTCCCCCGCGCCGTCGGGACGTCACGGTCCAACGAGATCATCCTGACCGGCCGCAAGGTCGACGCCGAGGAGGCCGAGCGGATCGGGCTCGTGTCCCAGTTGCTGGACGACGACCAGGTGCTCGACCGGGCCGTCGAGATGGCGGTGCACCTCTGCACCCTGAGCCCGCTCGGCTTGACCCTGACCAAGGACACGCTGTGGGGCTCCCTCGAAGTCGGGAGCCTCCAGACCGCCGTCGACCTGGAGAACCGGACCCAGCTGTTGGCCGGCTTCACCGGGAACCTCAACGAGGCCGCCGCCGCCTTCAAGGAGAAGCGGCGCCCCGTCTACACGGAGTAGTCCGGTGGCCAAGGCACGACGGGGCAGGAAGCCATTGCCGCGCCGCGACACGTCGAGCGGTGGCGGAGGCGGGCGCGAGCACTGGCGGGCCGACGGCCAGCCCAAGACCCGCTACCCGTCGTCCGGCGACGCCAACCGCTACGCATTGCAGGCCCTCCTTGAGGACGGGGTGCAACTCGACCCGTACGTCTGCGGGATCTGTGGCGACTGGCACCTGGGAAACCGCCGGGGCTGAGGGGCCACATCGGCCGACCGACCCGGCGCTAGTCGGCTCGGTCACACTATACCGTCCGGACGGTATAGTTCATGCGTGACCGCCACGACCGCCGCACCTTCCGCGCCCACCGACAAGCCCTCGGGCCGCGCCCACCGGGACGGCGCCGCCACCAAGCGACGCATCCTCGACGCGGCCGAGCAGGTCGTCCTGCGCGACGGGGTGGGTCATCTGACTCTGGAGGCCGCCGCCCACCAGGCCGGCCTGTCCAAGGGTGGCGTGCTGTACCACTTCCCGACCCGCGACGCCCTGGTGGCCGCCATGGTGGCGCGCATCATCGAGCAGTTCGAGGAGGACATCGCCGCCTACCTGCCGGCTCCGGACGCACCTGGGCACGGGATGCCCGGCGCGTTCACCCGGGCCTACGTACGGGCCACCATGGAGCCGATCTCCGAGGGCGAGGAGCGTCTCGGCGCCGCCTTGCTCGCCGCAGCAGCCGCCGAGCCGGCGCTGCTCGTTCCGCTGCAGCGGGCTGCCGACGGCTGGCAGGCGCGCCTCGTCGACGACGGGCTCGACCCCGCCACGGCCACCGTCGTCCGATTGGCTTGTGATGGCCTGTGGCTCTGCGACCTGTTCGGCCTGGCCTCCCCTCAGGGGGACCTTCGAGCCCGGGTGGCCGCCTCGCTCGAACAGATGATCGGGGAACCGTCATGATCCGCCGCGGCCCCGCGGGCGCCATCGCGCCCATGCCCGACACGTCGGTGCGGCTCATCCGCATCCTGGCCGTCACCGTCTTCCTCGAGTGGCTGGGTGCGACCGCCATCGTGCCGATGCTGCCGGTCTACATCCGTCAGCTCGGCGGGACGGACGGGTTGGCCGGCCTTGTCATGGCCTCGTTCTTCGCCGCCGGTGTGCTCTTCCAGTACCCGGTGGGCCGTCTGTCCGACCGGCTCGGTCGCAAACCCGTGCTCGTCGGCGGGCTCATCGTGTACTCGCTCGCCAGCTTCGCCTTCCTGCTCCACATCGCCCCGGCGATGGCAATCCTGCTGCGCGGCCTCCAGGGCCTGGGCGCCGGTGCCTCGGCCGTCGCCGCGCTGGCCATGGTCTCGGGCGCGGTGGCCGTCGAGCGCAGAGGACGCGCCTTCGCCTCCATCTACGGCGCCCAGATCTCGGGCATGGCCGTCGGCCCGCTCATCGGCGCCATCGTCGGGGTCCACAACATGTGGGCCATGTTCCTCGGCTCCGGCATCGTCTGCCTCGTCGCGTGCGTGCCCGCGCTGCGCATCGTCGAGCCGCCCGAGGAGGCGGCGCGGCGGCGCGATCGCACCGCGGCCGACGGGTCGATCACTCCCCTGGCCCGCGTGCGGTGGAACCGCTCGATGGCCGGCGCCATGGTGGCTGCCGCCGCCCTCGGCCTCACCACCGGGATCTACGACATCTGCTGGACCCTGCTCATGGTGTCCCGTGGCGCCGCCGGCTGGGAGATCGGCGTGTCGTGGACGCTCTTTGCCGTGCCCTTCGTGGTGGCTGCCCGGCCGAGCGGCTGGCTGGCGGACCACATGGACCGCCGCTACCTGGTCCTCGGGGGCGTCGGCCTCGCCATGGTCTTCTGCGCCGCCTATCCGTTCATCCCGTTGGTCCCGCTCCTGATGGTGTTGGGCGGCACCGAGGCCCTCGGGTTCGCCGCCGCCATGCCCTCACTGCAGTCGCTGCTCACCCAGGGGTCCGGGCCGTCGGAGGTCGGGCGCATCCAGGGCATGTACGGCACCACCCAGACCGCGTGCACCGCCGTCTCGGCCGCACTGGCCGGTGCGGCGTTCGCCTACGCCCGCTGGCTGCCGTTCCTGTCGGCCTCGGTGTTCACCGCGGTGGCGCTCACCGTCACCGCCATCGTGTGGCGCACGGTCCCCGGCCACGTCCACCCCACCTTCGAACGGATCGAGGTCGATGCCGCCGACGGGGGCGACAGGGCTGCCGGGTCGACGGCGCAGGAGACCGGGTCCCCTGCCGGGGCTCAGGCGGCGGTCGGGGTCAGCTCCGAGGTGCAGTAGGCGCACTTCGTGGCCTTGTCCGCGACCTTGGACAGGCACTCGGGGCACTCGCGTACGGGCTCCTCGTTCGGGAGACGGCCGAGCCGGGCCATCAGCGAGTTGACCGGCTTGATCACGAGGAAGAAGATCACCGCGGCCACGATCACGAAGTTGAGCAGCGCGTCGAGCACGTTGCCGTAGAGGATCTTGGACCCGTTGATCGTGAAGTACAGGGAGCCGAACTGCGTGGAGCCGCCGAAGATGGCCTTGATCAGGGGTGTGATCAGATTGGAGGTGATCGACGTCACGACGGCGGTGAAGGCGACGCCGATGACGACGGCGACCGCCAGGTCGAGCAGGTTGCCCCGCAGCAGGAACTCCTTGAACTCCTTGATCATGGTCGATCTCCTCGCACAGGTCGGGGCCGCGACGCGGCAGGGATGTCGAATCTAGGTCCGGTCGCCGACCCGGTCCACCCCTGCGTCGCGGGTCGGCCCGGTACCGATCAGCCGAGGCCGGGGTGGACGGCTGCCTCCCACCGTCCGGTCGCCTCCACCTGGCACACGATCGTCGCCGCCCGCAGTAGCCAGTCAATGACGGCGCCGTTGTCGGCGTCCGCCGGGACCTCGGCAACCATGCCCCGGCGGGGATGGTCCTGGGTGACCCGCCACCCCTCGGGCACGGGCAGCCCGAGGTCACGCAACCGCGACGCCACCCGCGGGCCGGAGGCGTGCTGCAGGCCCACCGTCGTCGGTCGGTCGGGCCGCCCCTGTTGGTGCCTGCCCGGCATCCACGTCACCACCGGGACCTTGTGGGTCGAGCCACCGAGGAAGGCGAACGGGCCGGGCTCCGGCGGGCGACGCTCGTCGTCGATGACCGGCTCGAGGTTGATCCATCCGGTGCCGCCGGCCTGCACCATGGCCATCTGGGCCAACAGATCGGGGTCGTCATGGGCGACGAAGCCGAACACCGTCGGCCGGGTGCGGCTCATGTCTGGAGATCGCCCACTGCCGCGGCCAGCGCCTCGAGCTCGGCGCGCCACGAGTCGCCCGGCAGGAGCGGCCGGACCACGAACTTGGAGAAGCCGACCTCGAGGAACGCCTCGAGGAACCGCCGAAGGTCGTCGAGGCCGGCAGGGACCACGGTGGCCGGGTCCACCCCCTTGCGGGCCCGACCCAGGGCGGCCGACAGCTTCGGGTCGAGCGGCCCGGGCGCGTAGGCCAGCGAGACGCCGAAGTGCTCACGGCTGATCTCCCGACCGGCGGCGGAGGCGGCTGCATCGATGGCGTCGCGTCCGGCCACCACCTCAGCGGGCGTGCACGACGACGGCAGCCAGCCGTCGGCGAACCGTCCGCACCGCTCGAGGGCGGCGGGCACCATGCCGCCCGTCCAGAACTCGAGCGGCTGCTGGACCGGGAGGGGTGCCAGCGTGACCTGCTCGAACGATCCCACCGGGCCGTCGTGGTCGACAGCCTCCCCCGCCCACAACCGGCGGAGCAACGGGAAGGCCTCCTCCATACGCGGCCCCTTCTCCTTGCCGGGAACACCGATCGCACCGGACTCGGGGGGCTGGGCCAGGCCCGGCACGAACGTCACCAGCAGGCGACCGGCCGACAGTCGGTCGAGGGTGGCGAGTTGCTTGGCCACGCGGACCACGTTGCGACCGGGCAGCAGCATGGTGGTGCCGAGCTTGAGTCGCGGGTTGTGGGCGGCAGCGAAGGCCAGCGCAGCCAGCGGGTCGAGCGTGGGCGCGCTCAGCACCTCCGGGAGCCACAACGAGTCGAAGCCGAGCTCGTCGAGGTCGTCGACCAGCGACGCGAGACTGCCCGGGTCGCCGTCGAGGGGTCCGGCGCCGACCCCGATCCGGACCTTCACCCGGACCCCAGGAGCGGACCGTCGAACCGGTCCACGGTCGTGAAGCCGTCGACCGGGCCCCGACGGAGCCGAGTGGGCTGGTGGACCGGGTGACCGAGGGCCAGCACGCCGGCCACCACGTGGGTGTCGGGAACCCCGAGCAGCTCCAGCACCGCCGCCTCGTCGCGTACGATCATCGTCGTCATGACCCCGGCCAGTCCCTCGTCCCGGGCGGCCAGGAGGATGCTCCAGGCGAACGGGTAGATCGAGGCCCCGCCCACCAGGGTGTAGTGGTCGAGGTCGCGGTCGACCGTGGCCAGGCGCTCCAGGTCGGCCAGCAGTACCAGCAGGACCGGCACCTCGTCGAGGTGCTCGGCGAACCCGCCCGGACCGTCCGCTGCGGCGGCCGCCACCTCGTCGGCGCCCTCGACGGCCCGGCGCTCCAGGTCGCGGTCGGTGACAGCGGCCCAGGGCGTGAGCCCGGCCGACACCTGGGCGAGGTACTCGTACCAGCCCGGCAGGTAGAGGTCCCGCAGGGTACGGCGCACGACGGGGTCCTGCACCACCACCACCCGCCAGGCCTGCCGGTTGCCCCCGTTGGGCGCGAACCGGGCGCTGTCCAGGAGCTGGCGGACCGTGCCCTCGTCCACCGGCTCGTCGGTGAACTCCCGCACCGCCCCGGTGGTGCGCAGCGCCTCGGTCAGCTCCATGGCGCGTCGCCCGCTAGAGCTGCTCGAGGACCGCGTCCGCCGCGCTGACGGTCAGCCCGCCGCCCGGCTCGACGAAGAGGCCGGTCACCACGCCGTCCTCCAGCACCATGGCGTAGCGCTGAGAGCGCGTGCCGAGGCCGAAGCCGCTGCCGTCCATCTCCAGGCCGACGGCCGAGGTGAACTCGCCGTTGCCGTCGGCCAACAGCACGACGGTGTCGCCCACGTTCTGCGACTCGCCCCAGGCGGCCATGACGAACGGGTCGTTGACCGAGATGCAGGCCACGGTGTCGACACCCTTGGCGGCCAACTCGTCATGGCGGATCACGAAACTCGGGAGGTGGTAGTCCGAGCAGGTCGGGGTGAACGCCCCGGGCACCGCGAACAGGACGACCTTGCCGGAGCCCAGGACGTCGCGGGTCTGCACGTGCGTGGGTGACCCACCGCTGTTCGTCATGACCTGGATGTCCGGGATGGTGTCGCCGACGACAATGCTCATCTTCACTCTCCTCAGGATGGAACCCCGCTCAGCGGGAGTGCACGGAGGGCCCACCGCTCGGGTGGCCTTCCGTGCAGCATACGGTTCGGAGCCGGCCGCCGATCACCGGACGGCTCGGACACCACTCGGGCGCGATCACCACGGGATCGGAGGTTCGCCCTCCGCCTCGGTCCCCGGCGGCCCCCCGTCGGGTTCACCGGGCCCGGACCATATGAGGACCGCGGCGCCCACGGCGAAGGCCGCCGCTGATCCGGCAAACAGGCCGAGCTCGGCAGCGGCAACCAACCGGGGCCGATCGACGAAGGCCAGCTCGGCGATGAGTAGCGGAACGGTGAAGCCGATGCCGGCCACCGCCGCGCCTCCCACGAGGTGGCGCCAGCGGATGGTGGCGGGAAGGCGTCCGAGGCCGAGCCGCACCACCACGAGGCAGGCCACGGTGATGCCTCCGAGCTTGCCGAGCACCCTGGCCAGCCCCACCCCGGCGAAGACCGCGGCGGAACCGGGGCCGGCCAACATCCCGGTGTGGAAGGTGATCCCGGCGTTGGCCACGGCGAAGACCGGCAACACGGCGAACGCCGACCAGGGGCCGACGCGGCGCTCGAGGCGCTCCGCCGGCTCCCGCCCGGACGCATCACGGCGGGCCGGAACGAGCAGCCCGGCGACGACGCCGGCCAGCGCCGGTTCCACCCCGCCGGCGGCCAACAGCGCCCACAGCACCACACCGCCGATCAGGACCACACCGGTGGTGAGCCGGACCGTCCGGCGCAGCACCACGAGGGCCACGGCCACCACGGCGGCGCCGACGAGTGCCGGCACCGAGGTCCGTTGCGAGTAGAAGACGGCGAGCACCACGACGGACCCGATGTCGTCAGTCACCGCCAGCGTGAGCAGGAAGACCCGCAGCCCGGGTGGGACCCGGCGGCCGAGGAGCGCCAGCGCTCCGAGCGCGAAGGCGATGTCCGTCGCCATCGGGATACCCCAGCCAGGAGCACCGGGGCCGCCGTGATTGACGAACGCATAGACCAGGCCGGCACCGGCCATCCCGCCGAGTGCGCCGGCAACGGGCACCACGGCGGTGCGCGCATCGGCCAGGTCGCCGTGACGGCGCTCGCGCCCGATCTCGAGCCCGACCACGAGGAAGAACACGGCCATCAGCCCACTGTTGACCCAGTCGCGTACCGTCGTGAGGTCGGCGAACGCCCGACCACCGACGCGGGTCGCGTGCATCCAGGTGCTGTCGTAGGTGGAGGCCCATGGGCCGTTGGCCCACACCAGGGCGACACCGACGGCGGCGACGAGGACCCAGGCGGCGGCGACGTCGGAATGGAGGATCCGCTGCAGTCGCGGTCCGGTCGCCAACGCCCGTCAGGCCCCGCCGACGACGGAGAGCACCGACCCGGCGAAGCGGTCGATGGCATCGAGCTGATCGGCGCGCGTGTCGCCCGGGAGGGACACCGCCACCCAGTCCACGCCGACGGCGGCCAACTCCTCGATCGACGCCACCACCCGTCCCTCGTCGACGGGGCGGTCACCCATCGAGAGCCCCTCGGGGATGAAGCACACGGTCAGCGGTTCCGTCCGCCCCACGACCTCGGCATGGCTACGCGCGTAGTCGAGGGCGTCGGCCAGATCGGCGGCCGACCGCATGGGCGCCGTGCGCGTGCGGGACGCCGCACTCGCCGGAATGGGGAACGGGCACCAGCCGTCCGCCGACTCGACGGCCCGGCGGATGGCCCGCCGGCTGTTCCCGCCGATCCACAGCGATGGTCGTGGGCGCTGCAGCGGGCGCGGCAGCATGGTGTTGCCCGGGGCGCGGTAGGACGTGCCGTCGAAGGTGACACTTTCGCCGGACCAGGCAGCCTCCATGGCAACCAGTGCCTCGTCCATGCGGTCGTTGCGCTCGTCGAAGGGAACGCCGAGCGCCTCGAACTCGGGTTCCAGGTAGCCGGCGCCGAGTCCGATCACGGTGCGGCCCCCGCTCAGCACGTCGAGGGTGGCGATGCCCTTGGCGGCCAGGAACGGGTTCCGGTACGCCACGATGAAGAGGTTCGTGTGGAGCAGCACCGTCGACGTGGCCGCCGCGGCGAACGACAGCGCCACCAGGGGGTCGAGGGCGTGGTGGCCGCCGTGTGCGAGCCAGTCGTCCCCCGGGAACGGGTGGTCGGTGGTGTAGACGGCCCCGAACCCGGCGTCCTCGGCGGCGCGGGCCAGTTCGCCGATCGCCCCGGGTGCGAGGAACTCGGCACCCCGGTCGACGCGGTGGGTGGGCAGTCCGTAGGAGACGCGCACCGGCTCAGTCACCCGGCCCGACGAGCCCGGCCAGAAATGCCGGCATGCGGGAGGGCCGGCCCCGCCCGTCGACGGCTCCGTGGACCGTCACCGCGGTGGCACGGGCCTGACCGTCGACGGTCAGCAGGTAGCCGACCTGGAACGTGGTCCGGGTGAGGTCGTCGACCACCACGTGCACGGCCACCAGGTCGTCGAAGCGGAGAGGCTGCCGATGGCGGACGTAGAGCTCGAGCACGGCGAAGTCGATCCCGTCGTCGCCCGCACGGACGTCCTCATAGGGGAAGCCGGCATCGCGCAGCATGGCCGCCCGGGCCTCCTCGAGGTACGCCGGGTAGTTGCCGTGGTGGATGATGCCCATGGCGTCGGTTTCGGCGAAGCGGGTCCTCACCTGGTGGACGAACCGATAGGCCGTCGGGTCGAGGGACGGCTGCAACGAAAGGCGCACCGCGCCGACGCTACCGTCCCTCGGCGGCCGGCTGGGGCTGGTTCCACTCCACCCAGCCACTGCCCTGGCGCCCGTCCGCCGCGGTCAGCCGCACCTGCGCGCGGGGGAAGCGCGAGACACGGCCGTCGGTGGCGGTCAGGACGAGCGGTCCGAATGCGACGGGATCGATCGTGAGGTCGATCCCACCGGGTTCGATGCGGGCCCGTCCCGTCGTGGGGAAGCCGTCGGCATCGGTCACCTCGGTCACGTCGAGCCCGGTGACCGTCACCGGCTCGCCGGCGTGCTGCTGGACGTAGCCCAGGGCGAGCGAATGCCCCGGGATGCGGATGTCGGCCCCGTGCACCCGGGTCCCGTCCTCGAGCCGGCCGGCGAACCAGCACCATCCGAACGCCCACCAGTCGCGCACACCCCAGGAGTGGTCGCGCTGACCGTGCCCCGCGACCGCCAGCACCTCGTCCCCCACCGTGATCGTCCCGCCCACCAGGCACGGGATCTCGTAGCGGGTGGTGACGTCGTACTGGTAGGGCACGCCGTCCGTCGTCCAGGTCAGGTCGAGGCCCAACGACGTCGGCCTGCCCGGATCGTCGCGGTAGACGTCGGCCGCCTCGTCGAGGACCGTCGCAGGTGCCGTCCCGTGGACGCGCACCCGGTCGAGCGGCGCCTCCACGTCGGTGTCCATGGCGAAGCCGGCGCCGTGGAGCCCGAGGCCCATCTCCGGCACCGCGAGGTCGTAGGCCACGGATGCCACCACCGGTCGGTCCGGCCCGACCACCATTGCCGTCCACCAGGTCACCCCGAGGTTCGGGTACAGCCCGATCCTGACGTAGCCGGCGACACGGCCGTCGTGGGAGACGACGTCGAGGTAATGGGACTCGTTCCACAGAGCGTCGTCGGAGGGGACGTGGCGCTGCTCGTCTTCCGGGTCGACGGTATGGGGGTCGGTCTGGCTCATGGCTGCTCCTCGCTCGTCGGCACCGGTGGGTCGGAGGGTGGCACTGGCTCTGCCGGGCTCCGCCGTCCGGGTGGTCCCATGGGTCTAGCAGGCCCGTGCGCCGCCATGGCGTCCCATCACCGGGCCTGCACAACGTTGAGCCCGCCGCTCCGTATGCGCCACGGGGTCACCGACGGTCAGGCCACGAGTCAGGTCGGGGTGACGCGAACCCGGCGACCGTCGCCGATCACCCGGTAGTCACGGGGCCGAGGAACCCGTCCCGCCGTTGGACTGCGACGTCTGGCCCCCGGAGGCACCATGGTGGTGACCGCCCTTCCCACAGCCGGCACCCGTCGTCGTCGGGTCCGTCGTGGTGGTGGTGGCCGGGTCGGTCGACGTCGTCGTGGTGGTGGCCGGGTCGGTCGACGTCGTCGTGGTGGTGGTCGAGCCGGTCGAGCCGCCCTTGCAGCCTCCTCCACCCGCGCCCTGGTTGCCGCCACGGCTGGTGCCGCCCCCGGGCAGCGTGGTCGGCGGCGTGGTCGGCGTGCCGGTCGAGCCCGACCCGGTGTGGAGGACGACCGGTGTCGTCGGCGTGGCGTGTGTGGAACGTGGAGTGACGGACGCCACGGACGACGTGGTGGAGTGGCTCCTCACCGGTAGTGGCACGGTCAGTGCGCACGAGGACGAGCCGACCGTGCCAACTGCGGCGCCCGATGCCGCGCTGCCGCCGGTCGTGCAGCCGACATGGACGGTTCCCGCAGGGTGGAGGGCCGGTGCGCTCACGGCGTCCGACCCGACCGAGCCCGGCGCCGCGGGCGCCGCGGGCGTCGATGAAGGTGCGACGTCCACCCCGACGCTACCGAGTAGGCCGTCCACGGCGCGTCCGGCGGAGCCGGGCAGTACCGACGCGGCTGCCAGGCCGGTGGTGGCGATGAGCATGGTGGCCATTGTCGTCGCAGCGACGGCGGCGGGGCCCCGGCGCATCCGAAGACGCCGGCGCGGCGACGGCCATGACTCGACGGCCGCGCGGTACGCGGTGCGTGCGGCGAGCTCGCCACGCAGCTCGTGGTCCTGAGCGGGGCCGCCGGCTGCGGCGAGCAGGTCGGCCAGGCGGCCGTTCATCAGGTCGGGCAGAGCCACGACGTTGTCGTCGAGGGCGCTCCTCCGGTCCTCCGGGTCGATCATCGGGTCCTCACGCATGGAGCCGGTGCTCCTCGTCGGCGACGCTTCGGTCGGCCGCTACCCCGGCCAACCCACCGCCGGACGGCACTCTCACGTCCTCGATCTCGATCAGGTGCAGTTCGAGCCGGCGCAGGCCACGATGGCACAGGACACGGACGGATCCGGGCGATCGTTCCATGAGGGCAGCGACCCTCGCCACGTCCATGCCCGCCACGATGCGCAGCATCACGGCCTCGGCCTGGTCGGGGGGCAGCTCGCCGATGAGGGCGATGACCTCGTCGGTGGCGGAACGCTGGGCCGCCTCCTCCTCGACGTTGTTGACGGCAGGGAGCACGACGAGGCTCGAGTACTCGATGAGGTCGGGGCGACGTTCGCCGCTGCGGTACCAGTCGGTGAGCCGGTTCCGTGCCGTGGTGTAGATCCACCCGCGGAAGCCCTGCTCGTCACCCTCGAACGTCGGCAGGGCGCGCAGCACCCGCAACCAGATGTCGGCGGCAAGGTCCTCGGCGACCGGGGCCGCCTTGATGCGTAGGTAGCGCAGCAGGCCCGGATGGAACTCCCGCCACAGCCGGGCGAAGGCCTCCTCGTCACCAGCCTGTGCTGCGAGCATCGTCCCCCGGAAGTCCAACATCCGCGCCACCTGTCATCTCGAACTGCCCTCACCGGGCCGTTCCCCCGTCATGTTCTTACACCTGCGTTACCCGGGAGTCCAGGACATCGAACCGTCGGCCGTGCGGCGGTCGGCGACGGATTCCGTGGTGTAACGAATCAGCCGTCCCATTCGTTGTAGATTCACCTTTCCATTCGTTGTACCTGGTGCGTTCCTGGGTCCGGCGGGTCGCCGTCCGACCGGGATCCGGTGTCTCCGCCCGCCAGATCGCAGGATCGAGATGTGCGATCTCCCGCTGGCCGCGGGTCAGGCGCAGCCGACACGACGTCGTTCCGGGGGAACCACTGATTCAGCCAACTCCACCCAAGCGCACCCGGCCCCGGATGGCCTGCCTGCTGGGCGCAGTGGTGCTCCTCGTGCTCGTGGCGGTGGGTAACACGGCCTGCGGTCAGTCGGCCCCTCCCCCCGGTCCACCCGGCAATGTCCAGTTCCTTCCCGGCAACGGCCTGGCCGGCGTCGTCTGGCATGCTCCCGGCGGCACCGCCGGCGTGACCGGCTACCAGGTGACGGCCGCACCCGGCTCGCACACCTGCACGTCCGCGCACGCCCTCCACTGTCTCGTCAAGGGCCTGACCAACGGGACCGTCTACCACCTGTCCATCCGTTCGAACGGCCCGGGCGGGTCAAGCGAGGCTGTCACCGGCGCGGTCACGGCAGGCGCACCGTGGGCGCCCGGTGAGGTCGTCGGAACCCCTGGCGACTCGACCGTGACCGTCGGGTGGTTCGCCCCGCTCTCCCCCGCGTCGCCGATCACGTCGTACACCGTGGTCGCCGAACCCGGCTTCGCCACCTGCACGTCGACCGGACCCTCGTGCATCGTCACCGGGCTCACCAACGGCAGCAGCTACTCGTTCACCGTCACGGCGACCAATGCCTTCGGAGCCAGTGCCAATTCGGCGTCGAGTCCGTCTTACACGCCGTCGGTGCTGGCCGGCGGTTCGGCCGGCATCGTCTACCTCGGTCCGGTCAACGCCAACGAGGAGACGGCGACCGGCACCATCCTGCAGCGGGACGCGGGAATCAGCGTCGCCCTCCCCAACGGACGCGACCTCTGGATCTTCGGTGACACCTCGTCCTTCTCGGCCGACGCGTCACAATCCAGCGCATTCATCGCCGGGAGTACCGCTGCCAGGGGGAGGTACATCCCGGGCCAGTCCCCCACCGCGCTGCATGACATCGAGCCGGCCGGCTCCGGCATCGCCTCGTCGAACCGGGCTCCGGCCCAGTTCATCCCCACCCCGTCCGACACCTACCTGCCCGACGGGACAGGACGGGCGTGCACACCGGCCAACGGTGCCGTCTACACGGCCCGTTGGCCCACGGGGGCGGCACTGCTCGATGACCAGGCCCGCCTCATCGTCACCTACACCGACGTGTGCGTGACGTCGGCCACGAACTTCACGGTGGAGGGGTGGGGGTTCATGATCTACGCGTGGAAAGGGGGCAAGATCAAGACCGGACCGGTCGACGTGTTCCCGCCGGTGGCCTCCGGGGCGGCCCTGCCGGCGTCGCGCAGCTACCAGTCGCCCGTGGTCTCCAATGGCCAGGTGACGGTGTTCACGTCGGAGTGCACCCAGCTGTTCGTCGCCTGCACGGCAGGGACCGTCACGACCACGACCGTGGCGGACAACCTGATCGCACTGGCCACCCCGTCGTCATACGTCGGCCAGCCCGCGGTCACCGAAGCCCCCACCACGTGGACCCCCGTCCTCGTGACCATCGCCGCCTATCCGGGCGGACTCCGCCTCATCGAACAGACGTCGATCGGTGGGACGTTCGTGGTCTTCTCGTCGACGTCGCCCACCGGGCCGTGGCACCCGTTCGTCTCCGGCGTCCTACCCGGCTGCAGTACGACGCCCCGGGGGTTCTGTTACGCCTTCGTCGGCCATCCGGAGCTCGGTAGCGACACGAGCCTGATCATGTCCTACTTCAAGCCGGACTCGCCGGAGAATGCCAACGTCGGCCACGTCGACCTGGCCGCGGTACCGGTCCCGGCCGGCTGAGCCACGTCCGCCCCGGCAAACTCGTCGAGCACCAACCCGGTCGACCGTCCGATGGACCTCAGTCGGGAAGCGTGTACGAGTTCTCGAATTCGTCCTGCAGCACGGTGGCGACCGTGGCCGTGGTGTCCACCACCAGCTCCTCGTCGAGGATGCGGGTCCGGTAGGTCCAGCCCTCGGGCATGTCCAGGCGCCCGCCGAGGTCGGCGAGCGACGCCTCCGTGATGGTCGGGTCGACCCCGATGCACAGCGCCTGCATCACGTACGCCTTCCCGTCGGGCCCCACCAGCTCGTAGACGGGCTTGCCGGCGTCGAAGAAGAAGACGGCGCCGCGGTCGACGTGCACCTCGGTGTAGGGACCCGGCGACGTCTCGTCGCCGAGGTCGATCACGGCCAGGCGACGCATCAGGATGCCGTTGAACTCGCGCAGGACCGGCTCCATGGCGTTGACCTTGGTGCCCATGCCGTCGAGCACCCAGTAGCGCGGGCCGTTGAGCTTGACGGCCACGGCCCCCATCGCCTCGGCGATTGCTTCCGCGTCAAGTCCGTCCCACAGGTCCTGGGGGCAGTCGTTGAGGAACTGGGTCCCGAACACCTCCGCCTCGATGCGACCGTCGCGAAGGAAGGCGGCGATGACCTCGCCATAGCGGACGCCGCGGACGTCCGAGATCAACCGGGGGGTGTCGGTGGTGGTCATCGAGCTGCCTTTCTGCCGTGGGGGCTGGACGACAAACTCTAGTCATACCGACTGACAGTTTGCTGATGGACCGGCGGGAGGACGTGCTGCGATCTCCTCGTACAATCGCTGCGCTACGGCGAGCGCTATGGGTAGGTGGGGCGCAATGTGGCCCAACCCGTCGGGCTGCCCCCAGCTCCAGCGCATCAAGGAAGGTCGCTCACGGTTGAGCAGGCAGAGTTGCTACTGGCTGCCGCCGTTGGCGAACGTCTCGAAGGTGCAATCGTGACCGGCCTCGTGCTCGGTCTTCGCCCCGGCGAGCTGTTGGGACTCACGTGGGCCGCAGTCGACTTCGAAGCGGGTCGCCTGTCCGTGCTCGCGGCCCTCACGCGCGAGCGTGGCGTCCTTGCCATTGGCAAACCCAAGACGCCGAAGTCCATCCGTACGCTGGATATGCCAAAGGTACTGTCGGTGGCGCTCAGATCCCAACGATCACGACAGTCCAGGGACGGATCGGTCGCTGGGCGGATGTGTACAGATCACGATCTTGTCTTTGCCAGCGAGGTCGGCACTCCCGTGGATCCGAGCAATTTCCGTCGAGTCTTCGGGCGGATCGCAGCGCGTGCAGGCCTCGGGCACTGGCATCCCCACGAGCTGCGGCACTCACCAGCGCAACAAGGACTTCGGTCCCTGTTCGGGTGGCATCCGGCGTGTGACGATGCTTTCTATGAAGCTGGTGCCGGATCGACGACGTCTGCCAAGGGTGACGGCCGTGCTCGTCCTGGCAGTCTGTGCCGCGTCGTGCAGCTCGTCGCCCACCAAGGCCCCACGGCGCACGACGACCACAAGTACCACGACGACCTCCGTGGCGCCGTCGACGACCACGGCGCCCAGCCCCACAGTGCCGGCCGGGTCTCCCGTGTCCAGCGGCTTCGAGCCGGGATCCGTCACGTTCGTCTCGGCGACCACTGGGTTCGTCATCGGCGTCGACTCGACGTGTGCGGCCGGGTCCTGCGTCGCCCTGGCCCGGACGAGCGACGCGGGCTCGACCTGGGTGTCCCTGCCGACGCCGCCCGCCGCATACGTGAACCGCTTCGGGACCAGCGCCACCGCGCCCGCCGTCAGCGAGGTCCGCTTCGCCGACGCCCTAGATGGGTGGATCTACGGCCCGTCCCTCTTCGCCACCCACGACGGCGGGGCCATCTGGCAGCAGCTCGACCTCGGGGGGTCGGTGGTGGCCCTCGAGACGTCGGGGGGCTTCGTCGACGCCGTGGTCTCGCCCTGCAGCACCCAGGAGACATGCAGCGGTTCCCTCCGGCTCGAGCAGGCTCCCGCCACGGGCGGGTCGTTCACGACGGTGCTCACCGGGCCGACCGTGCAAAGCACTAGCGAAGGAGTGTTGGCCCTGTCACTGCACGCCCCGGTGGGGTTCGTGAACCTGAGCGGCGTGGGCAGCCCGCAGTACGGCCTGTGGGCCACGAGGAGCCTGGCGAACTCGAGCGGGTGGAGCCCCTTCCCGGACCCCTGTGCCGGATCGGCCGAGGACTCCCTCGCTGCGTTCGTGGCCCCCGACGTCACCAGCCTCTACTCGCTCTGCGGCGGTGAGGGTGCGGCCGGGAGCGCGATGAAGGAGGTCGTCAAGACCCAGAGCGGCCACAGCACCGTGGTGGGGCAGCCCCCGCCCGGTGGCGACCCCGAGTCGCTGGCCGCCACCTCCTCGGGCACGCTGGTCGTCTCGGCCGCCTCGGGCGCCAGCGAACTATACCGGTCGGCCGACGGGGGGACTACCTGGAGCACGCTGACGTTCGACGACGGCGGCATCGGCTTCAAGGACCTCGGGTTCACCAGCTCGAGGCAGGGGGTGGTGGTCCACGGCCAGCCGGGCCCGCCAGGCGAGTACGCCAGCCAGCTGCTCATGACCTATGACGGCGGGGCGACCTGGCAGGCGGTGCCGATCGGCTGACGTCGCATGCTCGGGGCGCGTGCACGCCCCGGGTCGCTCCCGAGGTACCCACCCGGTGATGGTCACCAGTGCCACGGCGGCGTTGTCGGCGACGTCAGGGTCGGCCGAGAAGGCGCTGGCCCACCCTGCGCGGGCAGGCCAGCGAGGCCGAGGCGCCCGCGTCACGCGAGCCGGTCGGAGGTGACGTCGGGCTCGTCGAACTTGAAGTTCACTATGACCTCGCGTGGCCTTGAGATTCAGCGCGAGGTGCCCCCGTTCGCCAATGATGTTGTTGAGCATCCGTGAGGGTGACCCATTCCACCCTTTGATGGCAGCCACCAGGTCTCCGAGTGACCTACTCGCTACGGCTGCCATCCGACTGATGCGATCAACGAAGAGACCATGGAGTGCTTCGAGAACGTGGTCGGCTCGATGCCCATTCCAGACTCTGGAGACAGATGGGCAACTATTCCGGTCGGGCTGATGCACGTCTTGCCTGACTGCTTGATGCCCGTGGCGGGTCCGTTGAAGCACGTTGTTCTGAACCTGCGATCTCTTGGGACGAGACCGCTACCGACTTCCCCAGTACGACCTGATTCTCGATCGCGTTCAGAAGGCCGACCGTCGAGTTCGGGGAGCGCACGAACGTGAGCGCCGATTCGAACGTGACCTTGGTGCAGATGGTCGTGGATGTTGGTATTCAGAAGCACGTCCTCGACGGCGTCGGTTGCCATGCGGAGAATTCCGACCGACCCAGCCTCGGACGGCGGGTCACCTGACCGCACCAATTGCGGGTTCTGACCCACGTCCATAGGGAGTAGCGGAGCGTCTCGAGGCCCTGCCGGGGCGGTCAGCCAGGAGCCGATCGACCTCTCCCGCTTCGAGGGGGAGAGCGAATAGGAACCCCTGTCCGATGTCTACGTTCTCCCTCCGGAGTCGCAGAAGTTGATCGTTGTTCTCGATTCCCTCGGCAAGAGTCTTGAGCTCCAGTACCTTCCCCAGCTGGACCAGGAGGTGGACGATGGCGGCCGACTCTGGCGAATCGGACATCCCCGACACGAACGACTGATCGATCTTCAACACGTCGATCGGGAACTGCTGCAGGTAGGCAAGTGACGAAAAACCAGTGCCAAAGTCGTCGATCGCAATGCCGACACCGATCGCCTTGAGCAGCGTTAGACGCATGAGAGTCGCCCGGACGTCGTGCATCAGGGCGGACTCGGTGAGTTCCAGGATCAGCAGAGCGGGGTCGAAGCGACTCGCCACGACAGCACCGCGAACCTCCTCGATGATCTGCCCCCGTTCGAGCTGGACGGCCGAGACGTTGACGGACACCGTGATCGGGCTGCCATCGTTCTGCCATGCTGCTCCCTGCCGGCACGCAGTCTCGAGTGCCCACTGTCCGACGGGAACGATGAGGCCACTTGATTCGAGTGCGGGGACGAAGTCTTCGGGCAACACGATTCCGCGCTGCGGATGACGCCATCGCAGGAGCGCCTCGACGCCGATGAGGTCTCCGGTCACGAGATCGACTGTGGGCTGGTACAGCAGGAAGAACTGGTTGAATTCGAGGGCACGATGCAGATCGACCTCGAGGAGCCGGTGGTTGTTCACCGACTCCCCCATCGCGGGGCAGAAGACCACGGCACACTGCTTGCCGGCGGCCTTCGCCTGGTAGAGGGCGATGTCGGCGTCGCGCAACAGGTCCTCCGGTAGGGCCCTGTCGCCTTCGGCGATGCCGATGCTGGCGGTGACCTCCAGGGGCTCGTCGACCCCGGGAATCTCGAACGGGATGCTCAACACATCGAGGATCCGCTCCGCCAACACGGAGGGCCCGGCCAGGAGGGATCCGCCCTCCGCCAGTACGACGAACTCGTCCCCACCGAGGCGTCCGACCGTGTCCCCACCGCGCAGCGCACTCTCCAGCCTCGCCCCGACGCCGGCCAGCAGCTGGTCGCCTGCACCGTGGCCGAGCGTGTCGTTGATGTCCTTGAAGTTGTCGAGGTCGATGAACAACGCGGCCATCGGCGTCCGGTCGCGCCGGGAGCGCGCCATCATCTGGCCGGCCCGATCCAGGATCAGGGCCCGGTTGGGGAGCCCCGTGAGAGAATCGTGGAACGCCTGGTGCCGGAGGTCGTCGGTTCGCGCACGCACCAAGTCGAGGGCCCGGGAGCGACTGGTCCCCAATGCGTAGAGCAGAATCGCCAGGGACAGGCTGATCACGATGCCACCCAGCAGGACGGACAGCCCTACCGGGTTACCGGCCAATCCGGTCCCCGCCACGGTGAACACCCGGACACTCCATCCGTTGTGGAGAATGATCGTCATCTCCTGCGCCCCCGAGGGCGCAATTCCCGCCTTGAACATGGCATGCGTGGAGCCACTCTTGTAGTCGAAGGCGAGAGCGGTGTGCGGATGGCCCTTCAGGGCCTCAGTCAAAATGACGTTCGGGAGTACCTGCGTACCCACCCAGCCGACGAGCGCGTCCCGCCGGGCTTGGGCCGTCGTCGGCAGGACACCACCTTGGTAGATGGGCGTGCCCACCACCAGTTCGGCGCTCCGTCCCACTCCGCCCGGGACGTACGCGCCCTGACCAGAGTCCCTCGCCGTCATGAGTGCCGGGCCCAGGCCGGCGGCACACAGGTCGAGGCCGGCCGGGGTGGTCGCCTGCCCGTTGCCCGCCTGTGACACGGTTTCGAAGCAGTAGTACGGACGATTCCCCGACGGGACGACCTGAAAGGTGCCGTCTGCAGCCAGAGGGCCCACGGGATCGGCCTCCGCACGCGCCGCGAATGCAGCCAGCTGCGAGGCGGGGACCAGCACCACCTCGCCGATCCCCTGGAGTTCGGGATAGCGCTCGAACGCGCCGATAGCGCCCGTCCATTGGAGGAACTCGGACTGGGTGGCATCCGGGTTGCCGAGCACGAAGGCGCGGACGCCCACGACGAGGTCCTGTTCATGCTGAATAGCGAGATTCAGGGTCGAGGAGATCTCCGTCGCAGTCGTGACCTGGCTCTGCCTGGCGCTCCGCTCGCCGCCTCGGACGACGGCCCAGGCTCCGAGGAGCGATCCAACGGTTCCGGCGATGAGGAGCAGGAGCGCCGCGTACACCCAGATGTGCTTGAACAGGCCCATCGGCTTGCCTCCCATCCGCAATCCCGACGCCATACCGTGCCCGCTAGTCGGATCGGAAGTACCGGGACGCCGAAGGTACTTCGAGGGTCACGATACGGGAGCTGCCGGCGAGAAATGGGTCCATAGCTGTGGAATCGGCGCGTTCCGATCAGACCTTGAGCCCGGATCCTCGGCCTCGACACCTCTCCAGGAGTCGTCGAACCTGCGCAATCAGCTCGACAGCGACGAACTTACCTGGAGCGACAGCGAGAAGGACATGGGAGGGCACATTCGCCCCGCTATCCGTCGACGATGGAAGTGGACGGGTTCACGAAGCCCGGTCATGAGGTCGGATGATGACGTCTCCAGCAGATTCAGGAACGGCTGACGGGGACCCGATCACAACGGCAAGCACCCGCCACCGGATCACCCGCCAAGAGCCAGGAGACGGAGGCTGGTGGCAGGTACCATCGTCGGACGATGCTCGTTTCGACGGTGACGCCTGGCGAGCCACGGTGACCACCGGCGAGCGGATCCGGCGACTGGTGTTCGGCAGGGCCCTTTCATCGGACCAGGCGACTTCCGAGCAGATCACTCCGGTCGAAGGGCTCTCCGCCCTGTCCCTCGATGCACTGACTTCGGTGGCCTACGGCCCCGAGGCGATCCTGCTGGTGCTGGCCGGCGCCGGGGCAACGGCACTGCATCTCATGTTGCCGATCACGCTCGCCATCATCGGTCTCCTGGTGCTGCTCGTGATCTCCTACCGCCAGGTCATCGACGCTTACCCCCACGGTGGCGGGGCCTACGCCGTCAGCCGGGACAACTTCGGTGCGCGCGCCAGCAAGCTCGCAGGGGCCTCGTTGATCGTCGACTACACGCTGACCGTCGCTGTCTCCATCGCCGCCGGCGTGGGACAGTTCACCTCGGCGTTTCCCTCGACCACCAGGTACACGGTTCCGATGTGCCTTGGCATCCTCTTGGTCATCACCGTGCTCAATCTCCGCGGCCTCGGCGAGGGGGCCCGGATCTTTCTCCTGCCCACCATGGTCTTCATCGTGGGACTGCTCGCGATCATCGCCATCGGCATGATCCACCCGCTCGGTCTGAATACCCCCCGGACGGGAAGATCCCTGGTCCCCGCCCACGCGGTGGAGGCCGTCAGCGTGCTATTGGTGCTCAGGGCGTTCTCGGCTGGCTGCAGCGCACTGACCGGTGTCGAGGCGATCGCCAACGGCGTCCCGCTCTTCCGTGAGCCCCGCGTTATCCGGGCGAAGCGGACCGAGCTGCTGCTCGGCTCCATCCTGGGGGTGATGCTGCTCGGCTTGGCCCTCCTCACCGACAAGTTCCATGTGGAGCCCCGTACCGGGCAGACCGTACTGAGCCAGATCATGGTCTACGCGGTCGGCCGCCATTGGGCCTACTACATCGTGTCCCTCACCATCACGCTGGTACTCGCCCTGGCTGCCAACACATCCTTCGGCGGCCTCCCGGTCCTCACCAGTCTGTTGGCTCGCGACAACTACCTGCCGCACTTCTTCGGCCTGCGTGACAGCCGACAGGTCTTCGGCAACGGCGTCTGGGCTCTGGCCGTGTTCTCGGCGGCCCTTCTTGTCGCGGTCAGGGGGAACACCAACTCACTCATCCCCCTGTTCGCCATCGGGGTGTTCATCGGTTTCACCATGGCCCAGTCAGGCCTGGTGGTCCACTGGCGCCGGACCCGGGAACCAGGGTGGTCCCGCAAAGCGCTCATCAACGGGATCGGTGCGGCGGTGACCGCCGTTGCGACGCTCATCTTCCTGGTATCCAAGTTCGTGGAAGGGGCGTGGGTGGTCGTCGTCGCGATCCCCCTGCTGATCGTGCTGTTCAACCGCATCGAGTCCTACTACGCACGGGCGCGCCGGGAACTCGAGACCGGCGTGATTCCGGCACCTTTGGACCCGAAGCACACCGTCGTCGTCGTCCCTGTCAATTCTGTCTCCCGGTTGACCCAACACGCCCTGTCCGAAGCGGTGTCGCTCGGCGACAAGGTGATCGCCGTCATGGTCGTATTCGACGGCGTCGAGCCAGGTCGGCCACGCACCGAGATCGAGGAGCATTGGGAGATCTGGAATCCCGGAGTTCCTCTTCGCCTCCTCCACACCAACTACGCCTCGATCGTCCGGCCAATCATGGGATTCGTCGACGAGTTGCGCACCGTGCCGGACCAGCAAGTCGTGGTGCTCATCCCGGTGGTGATCCCCGAGCGCATCCGTTATCGGCTCCTGCACAACCAGATCGACGTCGCGCTCACCTCGGCGCTGCATCGGCGCCCCGACGTGGTGGTCGCCCGCGTTCCCGTACCCGTGCGACCACCTGATCCGGATCCTGAGCCTGTCGACGGCACCGATCGCCCCGAAGAGGTCGGCGCGCCCTGACGCCAGATATCCTCAGGGCTGGAGAAGGCCAGGGATATGTGCCGGCAAGGGCGTCGCCCCCCCTACCGGCCATCAGCGACCGGAGTCACGGATTGCATTGTCTGGTCACGTCCGGGCCTTCGCACTTCAAAATCGCCTTGTTCTTCGCGGGGAGTGGGCTGCCGCGGTACTCCTCGGCCTGACGGCACTGCTCGTGGTCGCGTTCCGACTCATACTTCAGGGCCGCTTGCCTGAGCAGATCGGAAGGGACGGGGTTGGTTGGGGCCCAGAAGCGATCGAACAGCTGAAGGGCGACGTGGTGACAGCCAAGGAGTCGGTGGCCAGTCTTCAGCTGCAGATTGACGCGCTAGAGGCGATCGTCCGCGCAAACTAGTAGAATTGGTTTCAAGATGACGAAAGACGAGCAGGTGTCGTTCCAAGAGATGACGGACCGCGTTGCGTCTGCATTGGAGCAGGCGCGCTCTAGCGGCCATCTGGACGATGAGCAGGTCAGCAAGCTGTTTGACGATATCGCGACCAGCCGTGCTCGTGTCCACGCGTCGATTGAGAAGCTTGATGCAAGCGTCGAGCGACTTGATGAACTGGCCAAACTCGCAGCCGCATCCGTGTCGGCCCGGTAGAAGGTGTCCCCCCGTGACGCCTTCCCCGGCTACGACGACCCGGTCAACATCGAGGGCGACCCCGACGACGTACTGAAGCTCCTCATGACTGACGAGGCCGATCCAGGAGCAGACGACGTGGTCGAGCCAGTCCTGGACGACTGAGCCAGACTTCGGCTCGCCGAAAAGATTCCGTAAACAAGCATTGACGGAGTTGGCTGCCCATGGCAGGTTGCCGCAGCCGGACCCGTCGAGCAGAAGGTCCCGCCACCCGATGTTCCGGGTCCGGCATCCTTTTGGATTCAGCACTCATCTGCACTCGGCCAGACGATCTCGGGGTAGCCGCCTTCAACTGCGTCGACCGTGAAGTGGCGGATCGTTGGTTGCACCAGAGAGTCGGTGAGCACCTCAATGGTCACGTCTTGGACACCTGACGTGTTCAGGCAGGGTGCCTTCAGGACGGCGTAGTGGGATTCTCCCGGCCCGAGGCGCAGGTCAGTCAGCTCCTTGTCGGCTATCTCCCACCACAAGGTGACATTTCCAGGGAGGGGCGACGTCATGAAGACGCGGCAGCGCTCAGCAGGCCCATCTCCCGTAGTTGTACTCCTGAACTTCTTCCCGTGGTGAGGCGCGGGCGGTGGTGGCTTCGGTCCGGTCGGGTGTCACGCTCACTGATCGGGGGCACCCTTGATAGATGACGCCATCGGTTCGCTTCGATTGCTCGCTCCGAAGTTGCAATGACCTGTCAAGATCATCCGATGGCGAACAGCGGGAGCGATGGCACGCTCAGCAGGCGGGTGCTTCTGGTGCGGGGGGTGGTGGCCACCTCAGCAGTCGTGCTGGCTGCTTGTGGTGGTAGCTCGGGTTCATCTGGGACGGTCAGCACATCACCGAAGTCTGGGACCTTCGACGACACGTCATTCGATCTGATCATCAATCCAAACCGCGCCGTTCTCGTATCGGGCACCGTCGGCGGCAAGCCAGCCGCAGCCACTGGTTCTCTGTACGCGAGCGGCACAGCAACGGTCAAGGGAGTGGTCGCTGGCTTGGGCTTGCTCGCACGGCTCACTCAGCGGGACCAATCTCCAACTTCCGGTGGATATCAGACGACGACACACCTTGATGCTTCCGTGGGTCAGGCGCCTACCGCGCTCGAAGGATTGTTCACGTTGGATTCCAGCTACGTCTTCAAGAGCGGCGTCATCAGTGGGTCGAACCAGGGGCTGGAGGTCCACGTGAACGCGATGCCGCTCCCCGGATCCGGCACCGGGAGCAGCGCCACCATCAGCGGAGCCTTCGGTTCAACGCCACTTGCACTGTCAGCCGACATACCCTCGGGTGGTCCGGGCAGCGTGGTCGGCAAGGTGGATGCCCGCAAGGTCCGGTTCGACGTGACCAACGGGCCTAAGACCACGAGCGAGAACTTCCGGAACCTCCGGGTGACCGGGAACTACAGCGGTCCGGCCGACCTGTTTGCTCTGATCATTGGTGGGATCACCTACTTCGGCGCCTGACCGTCCCTCTGCGCAAGGGCTCGCCAGTTGGCGCTCGGTGCGGTGGCGCCCCCTTCCCGGCGTTCGGTGGCACCCCGTGGCCGGTGTTGCACCACCGGCTTCACTCTCGTCCTCGATTGATCTGCTCCAATGGGGCCGTGAGACGGTGGCGATGGTCGGCGGGAGCCTTGTCATTTCCCATGGTGGTTGCTGCGGGATGTTCGACAACTCCGCCGGCTGCAGCGGTCCACCCCGTGCCACAAGTTGCGACCGCTACAGCTTGCGAGGCCGCGACACAGGGAGATACTTCAGTTCAGCCCGTGCAGATCGTGGTCAAGCTGAAGGCAGATGAGGTCGCTGCAGGCAACCGCTACCTCACAATCTTCGGCAACCACAATGCCTCGTGTATGCCAAGTGGATCTGGAACGACCGACACCCAGTCGTTTACCTTCGCCCCCAACATCACCGCCGCAAGGGCATCAGAGGTCGCCGACGACCTCCGAACGACCGGCCTCTTCGCTAGCGTGACCGAAATCACCGTTCCGCCGTGTACCGAGCCTGGCCTCACTTCAGGAAGCTGTACACCGCCTACAACTCCGTGACGTCGATCCGGAAGCGGCTCTACCATCCGGCGATTGGGGCAGTGCGAGGCACCAAGGGATTCAGCCCGCTACGTCCTCCTCCTTGCCCGGCGACGGTTGCGGAATCCAATGGTCAACTCGTACGCCGTGGCCGGGAGCTTCAACCACCATTGCTCCAAGAACCGGTAGTCGTCCGCACTCACAAGGCGTGCTTCAAGATCAGGTCGGCGCTGTAACGCAGAGCGTCGTGCCCGAGCTGCGTGCATGGGATCTGAACAGAATGCGATCGTGTCGCAGCCATCGACCAGCGGCAAGGAGAACTCCACGTTCTCTCCGGTGGTAGTTGCCTGCTCTTCCAGGACCAGCAGGTCGCTGTCGATTCCGATCGACTCGGCATAGTCGGCCAGCACCTGGGCCTCTGACGGCCCGTTCGAATGGGATCCGCCAGAGAGCACGATGCGGGCCACCTGAGTCTCGGTGAGCGATCGTCCCGCAATATTCACTCTTCAGCGTTGGACAGGGTGGACCGAGCCATCCCGATTGGAGCGATAACCAAGGACCACCAGACCACAGGAGCCCTCGACAGCACCGATCGCCTTGGCCGATCTGGACGCTCGCCAATGGAGTCCTTCCGAAATCGCAACGGCACCAACTAGGGCTGCGCCAGCACCGAACACCGAGACCGCATGGCGAGTCCGCACCCAACGATCGTTGCAGATGTGAGGGCGGAACGTCCCGGAAACAAGGGACGGCTACGTCCGAACGTGCGCCACTGTCCCAGCAGTTAGAGGCACTCGAGAGTCCGCAAGCAAACCGGACGGTTGCGCACAGCTGCAGGCCTGCTCTGACTCCAAAGTCCCTGGTGAGCGCGAGCTAGCCTTCGTGGCATCCCGTTGAT
>PLRX01000086.1 GCA_003164095.1 Acidimicrobiaceae bacterium
CGACCGCCCGAGGTCGTCCCGAGGCACTGACCGGCGGGCGACGCCCCTCCGACCCCTCAGCCACCACCTGACACTCCTCGCTCAACCGCTCTATCGGCTCCGGCAACAGAACTGCCGTCGCCGAATGCGGAGGGGAACCGCACCCAGGGACCGACCACCAACTCCCCCAGTCCGACCGGTCCCACCGTGAACAACCCACCGACGTAGTCCGGTCTTCAGTTCATCGCCACGACTGCCTCGGCGCGGAGCGCCTCCGCCATCAGGACGTCTATCTCCTGGGCCTGCTCCGTGTAGGGCTGCAACGTGTCGTCCGGGTCGCGTAGCTGCCAGTCGTTGTCGAGGTCATCTTTGGTGATGACCGCTTCGATGTGCTGATCGAGTTCGTGCATTCCCAGGCCGCGCAGGATCACGTGGAACTGCTCCGCTGCCCGCGAACCACCGCGCGTGCCGAAGGTCAGGTAGCTCGTCGGTTTGTCCCGCCATTCGGTGTAGAGGAAGTCGAGCGCGTTCTTCACTACCGCGGGATAGCCCCAGTTGTATTGAGGGAACACGAAGACGAAGCCATCGATGGAGTTGACGGTGGCACTCCATGCACGGGTGTGCTCGTGCTCGTAGTGGCCGAGCGCCCCCATGCGCCGCTCATCGAGGAACGGCAGGCCCACCTCGGCCAGGTCGACCAGCTCGTAGGTCAGTGCGCCGTCCCGCTGGGCCACGGAGCGGACCCACTCGGCGATGCCCGGGGTGATCCGGGTCGGGCGGGTGCCTCCGATGATCACCGCCACCCGGCCCGTGCCACTCGTGCCCGCCAATCCCCTCGCCCGACGCAGGCCTTGTTCGTCAGTCGTCATCGCGGTGCTCCTCTCGTCGGCAATGGTGCCCGCCGGATCCGTCGGTCAGGCCGACAGGCCGATGCCACGAGCGACGGCCGCGTCGGCGATCACCCGACCGGCCAACAGCGACAGCCGGTGGCGGTTCGTGTCACTCAGTCCATCGGTAAGCGCTGCCACCTCCCGCGCCACCTCGTTCCCCAGGACCTCGGTCAGGCGGCGGCCGTCGTCGGTCAGCACCACCCGGAACGAGCGGCCGTCCTCGGGGTCCGCGAACCGTCGGACCGGACCGCGCTGTGTCGCCCGGTCGACCAGCCCCGTCGTGCTCGACTTGTCGAGGTCGAGGAGACGGGCCAGTTGCGCCATGCTCGGTTCCCGGTCCCGGAGGATGCTGAGCAGTCGACCCTGTTGCACGGACAGGTCTGCGCCGGCGGTCACCCGCGAGAGCACCGCCTGCACGATCGCCGATAGCTGGACGAGCCCGTCGACGATCCCGAGGTCGTGCGCCGGACAGGCCCTCCCGGGGGGAGCGGCACGAGGGGTTTCGACCATGACATCGACAGTAGTCGGATGTAGTACGTAGTACGAACTATCTGGATCGAAGGGTCGGAGCGGAGGCGCACCCCGACTCGTCAATGCCGATCCCCGGTCAGCGGTCGCCCAGGAACCCTGCGACGAGCTCAGGAGGGGCGCACGCCGCCCAGGCGCCGACGACCAACTCACGCAACTCGTCCAGCTCTACGGCAGGCAATCGGATGAGCACGGCGGCGAAGCCCTCGAAGTGCGGAATGTCGAAGACTGCGTCGGAGGTGTCGGCCAGGATCGCCTGCTTCTCGAGCAGGTCCTCGACCCGAACGGCGAGGATCGGGCCCTCGGGTGGGGCGACATCGCCGAATCGCTTGATGTCGGCCTTGCTGAAGGCGCGGTCCCAGGCGAACGGGTTGCCGTCGACGAACCACGTCACGTTGCGGAAGCGGAGGCCCTCGGTGGTCTCCGGCAGCTCCGTCACGATGCGCACGGCGTCGTCGCGTGCCGACATGGCACCGAAGCTACCGCCGCTGCTCCTGCACGTGCCTGCCAGTCTCCGGAGCGCACCACCCGTGACTCACGGGAACATTCGGCCGTCGGCGCCGACGCCCCACCCCCCGGCCTCCCGTCAGGACGGCAGTAGGGCCTCGCGGGCGTCTGCCACCACGTACAGCGAGCCGCACACCACCACGAGATCCTCGGGGGCCGAGCGCTCGACGGCCAGCCGCACCGCCTCAGCCGGGTCGGCGGCCACCGCCACCTCCATCCCGAGGGCGAACGCCGCCTCGGCCACGTCGGCCGCCGGCAGCGCCCGCGGGCTCGTCGGAGCGCAGGCCACGACGGCCCGCACCCCGGCGGACACGAGCGCTTCGAGCATCGCGGTCGGGTCCCGCCCGGTCAACATCCCGACGACCGCCACCGACCGACCGTCGGTCGTGAACTCCTCGGTGAGCGAGCGCGCGAGCACCATCATGCCGGCCGCGTTGTGAGCCCCGTCCACCAGCACCAGGGGGTGGCGGCCGATGACCTCGAGCCGGCCGGGCACGCGGACGGCAGCGAGTCCCTCGGCGACAACGTCCTCATGCAGCGGGTCGCCGAAGAACGCCTCCACGGCCGCCACGGCACACGCTGCGTTGTCCCCCTGATGACTGCCGTGCAGCGGGACGAGCAGCTCGCCGTAGGCGGCACCCGGTGTGCGGATGTCCACCAACCGGCCGCCGACGGCCAGGCGGTTCGAGGTGCAGGCGAAGTCGATGCCCCGGGCCCACAAGGACTCGGCACCGACCTTGTCCGCAGCGCCCCGGAACAGCGAGACCAGGGTCGGGTCGGTCTCCCCCACCACCACCCGGCAGCCCGGTGTGAAGATGCCTGCTTTGTCACTGGCGATGTCCTCCAGGGTCGGTCCGAGGACCTCGGTGTGGTCGTAGCTGATGTTGGTCACCACGGCCACGGCGGCGGTCACGATGTTGGTGCAGTCCCACGTGCCACCGAGGCCCACCTCGACCACCGCCACGTCGACGGCCTCGTCGGCGAACCAGGTGAGGGCGGCGGCGGTCAGGAGCTCGAACCTGGTCGGTGGCTCGTCCATCAGACCCTCGATGCGGGACAGCGTGTCGAGCAGGTCGGTGAACGACTCGTCGTCGATCGGCTGGCCGTTGCGAGAGAGTCGCTCGTTCACCCGTGACAGGTTGGGGCTCGTGTACGTGCCGACGCTCAGGCCGCGGGCGGTCAGCAGCGACGTGACCATGGCCGCCGTCGAGCCCTTGCCGTTCGTCCCGGTGATGTGGATGACCGGGTAGGCGGTGTGCGGGTCACCCAGCAGTGCGGCCAGGACGTTCATGCGCTCGAGCGACGGCAGCGACCGGCGGGACGGCATGTTCGACTCGAAGTCGATGTGGCTGTCGAGCCAGGCGAGTGCCTCGGGCAGGTCGGCGAAGGTCACGGGGGGACGAGGTGGGACGGTGCCCCGGGGTCGGGGCACTAGGTCCCTACGAGGCGGCTCTGCGGCTGCGGCTCGGCTTGGCCGGCACCAGTGGCACGAGCGTCGGGTGGACCTTGTCGAGCACGACGGCCCGGTCCACCACGCACTTGGAGATGTCGGTCCGGCTCGGCAGGTCGTACATGACCTCGAGCAGGACCTCTTCGAGGATGGCCCGCAGGCCGCGGGCGCCGGTGCCCCGCAGGAGGGCCTGCTCGGCCACGGCCTCGAGCGCGTCGTCGGTGAACTCGAGCTCCACGTGATCGAGCTCGAACGTCCGCTTGTACTGGCGGGTGAGGGCGTTCTTCGGCTCCACCAGGATGCGGATCAGCGCCTCCTTGTAGAGGTGGGACACGGCGCTGACCACCGGGAGCCGACCGATGAACTCGGGAATGAGCCCGAACTTCATGAGGTCCTCGGGGAGCACGTGGCGGAGTAGCTCGGAGTCGTCACGCTCGGACGCCTTGCGTACCTCGGCCCGGAAGCCCATGCCCTTGCGACCGATCCGGTTCTCGATGATCGTGTCGATCCCGGCGAAGGCACCGCCGCAGATGAACAGGATGTTGGTGGTGTCGATCTGGATGAACTCCTGGTGCGGGTGCTTGCGCCCACCCTGGGGCGGCACCGAGGCCGTGGTCCCCTCCAGGATCTTGAGGAGCGCCTGTTGGACGCCCTCGCCCGACACGTCACGGGTGATCGACGGGTTCTCCGACTTGCGTGCGATCTTGTCGATCTCGTCGATGTAGATGATGCCGGTCTCAGCCCGCTTGACGTCGTAGTCAGCGGCCTGGATGAGCTTGAGGAGGATGTTCTCGACGTCCTCGCCCACGTAGCCCGCCTCGGTCAGCGCGGTGGCATCCGCGATGGCGAACGGCACGTTGAGCATCCGCGCCAGCGTCTGGGCCAACAGGGTCTTGCCGCAGCCGGTCGGGCCCAGCAGGAGGATGTTCGACTTCGCCAGCTCGACGTCGGAGTCATGTGCCCCGTTGCTGCCGGCCTGCACCCGCTTGTAGTGGTTGTAGACGGCCACCGACAGGATCTTCTTGGCGTACTCCTGNNACGTAGTCGTTCAGGAACTCGTAGATCTCCTTCGGCTTCGGCAGCTCGTCGAAGCTCAGCTCGGTGGTGTCGGCCAGTTCCTCGGCGATGATGTCGTTGCAGAGTTCGATGCACTCGTCGCAGATGTAGACGCCCGGGCCGGCGATCAGCTTCTTGACCTGCTTCTGCGACTTGCCGCAGAAGCTGCACTTCACAAGATCGCCACCGTCTCCGAATTTCGCCACGTCGGTTCCTCGTGTCCTTCTGTCGGCGGTCCCTGCTGTTCGACCGAACGCTGTCTACCTGTGCGAACTGACTGTCCGTGCGGGGCGGCACCGACGGGCCGCAGGGAAACCTGTCCCGGCGTGTCCGGCGGTGCTGTCCGGACCACCAACACTAGCGGCTGGCGCGGCGCGGACCTGACCTTACGAGGACCCCCTAAGCCGCACCAATGGCATCGATCGGAAGGGTGTCCCGGGCCGAGATGACCTCGTCGATGAGTCCGTACTCGACGGCCTCGGCAGCGGTCATGATGAAGTCCCGATCGGTGTCCTTGGAGACGCGCTCGGCGCTCTGGCCGGTGTCGTCGGCCAGCATGCCGTTCAGGAGGTCGCGCATGCGCAGGATCTCCCGGGCCTGGAGCTCGATGTCGCTCGCCTGGCCCTCGACGCCACCGAACGGCTGGTGCAGGAGGATCCGGGCGTGGGGCAGGGCGAACCGCTTGCCGTGGGCGCCGGCGCCGAGAAGCACGGCGGCGGCCGAGGCGGCCTGGCCGAAGCAGAACGTGGAGACGTCCGGCTTGATGTACTTCATCGTGTCGTAGATGGCGAACAGCGCCGTGATGTCCCCGCCGGGCGAGTTGATGTAGAGGTGGATGTCCTTTTCCGCCTCCTCCGACTCGAGGAACAGCAGCTGCGCGCAGACCAGGTTGGCGACGGTGTCGTTGATCGGCGTACCGAGGAAGATGATGCGCTCACGGAGGAGGCGCGAGAACAGGTCGTAGTTGCGCTCCCCCCGGCTGGTGGACTCGACGACCCACGGCACGCTGTATGCCTGCGCGTCGATCGACCTGCTTGCCTCTGTGAAACTCACTCCGAGTCCTCCTCGCCCTGGTTCACCTTCAGGTCGTCCCGCGACACGGGCGTACCGTTCTCATCGACCAACTCGACGGAGTCCATCAGCCAACGCATTGCCTTGGCTTTCCGTCGGTCCGAGCGTACCGCCGCGAGGCGTCCCGCCCGTTCCAGCTGGTCCCGCACCTGGTCGGCGTCCATGTCGAGCCGCGTGCCCATGGCCGCCAGCTCCTCGGCGAGCTCCTCGGCGTCGATCTCGATCGCCTCGACCTCGACCAGCGCCCGCAGGGCGAGGTCGGCCTTGACGCTCTGGAGTGCGCCGGCACGGAGCTCCTCCAGGAACTCCTCCTCGGTCCGGCCGGTGACCCCGAGGAACTGCCCGAGCGACATGCCCTGGCCCTCGAGGCGGTGATTGAGGTCGTGGATCCGCTCGCGCAACTCCTCGAGCACCAGCTGCTCCGGGATCTCCTCGGTCACCAGCTCGGTCAGCGCCTCCACGGTCTTCTGCTGGAGGGCGAGCTGTGCCTCGACGATGCGGCGCTGCCGAAGCCGCTCGGCGATGTCGGCGCGCAACTCCTCGAAGGTGGCGAACTCGCTCGCCTCGGCCGCCCACGCGTCGTCGGCGTCGGGCAGCTGCAGCTCCTTCACGTCCTTCACGGCCACGCCGAAGGACACGGTCTGGCCGAGGGCCTCGATCTCCGAGTCGAACGTGACGGTCCCGCCGGCCTTCATGCCGACCAGGTGGTCGTCGAGCCCGGGCACAACGTTGTCCGACCCGACCTCGTACAGGTAGTCGTCGGCGGTCAGGTCGGTGTCGTCGGTGACGTCGGTGACGTCGGTGACGTCGGTGACGTCGGTGACGTCGGTGACGTCGGTGTCGTCGTCGTCGTCGGGCCGTGTGCCACGGATGTCGATGGTCACCTGGTCGCCGGTCTGGATCGGCCGGGACACCTCGACCAGTTCACCGGACGTCGCCCGCAGACGATCGACCTGTGCGTCGATCTCGTCGTCGGTCACCTCGAGTGACGGCAGGGTCACGACGAGGCCACCGTAGCCGGGGATGGCCACGGTGGGCCGGACCAGCACCACGGCCTCGAAGGACACGGGGCCGGACTCCTCGCCCGACGTGACGTCGATGTCGGGCTGGTCGATCGGGTCGACCTCGGTCTCGTCGACGGCCCTCGAGTAGAACTCGGGCAGTGCCTCCCGGATGGCCTCGCCCCGCAGCGCGGCGGCGCCGCCCATGCGCGACTCGAGGACCTTGCGGGGCACCTTGCCGGGTCGGAACCCGGGCACCCGGACCTCGCGTGACAGCCGCTTCATCACGTCGTCGAGGGCTTCGTCCATCTCGGTTTCGTCGATCTCGACGGTGAGACGGACCTTGTTGCCCTCCTCGGGCGCTGCTGTGGCTCGCATACGAATAGAGGAGTGTACCGGTACCCGGGACCCCGACTCTCCCGTCGGGGACGGCCCGCGGCCCGCCGGGGTCCGGCGCCGATCGGCCGCCTGTCCGGGCCGCGTCCGGGCCGCATGCCCGGGATCGAGCAGGCAGTGTGCGGGCCGGCAGGGCTCGGCGCAGGCCGGGGCAGCTCAGGCCATGAACGCCATCGAGTCGAGGACGCGGTGGCCGAGGGCCAGGTCGCCGTCGACCTGCACCTGACCGACGGCCAGTGCCCGGGCCCCGTCGACGCGGCCGAAGCCGAGGCGCCAGAACGTGTCCTGGTCAAGTGTCAGGGAGGTCGTCGCCCGCTCCGTGCCCCGCCCGGACACCGCCACCGCCCGACCGCCGTCCATCGCCACCGCCACCTTGCGCCCGAGTACCCCCGTGACCTGGAACCGCACCACGGTGCCGTCCGGGGGCGCCACACGCTTGCCGACCACGTAGGGCATGGTCCGTTCACAGCGGTCGAGCACTGTCGCCTCCCCCACCCCGTTGCGACCACCCGGGCGGCCGAGGGCCCCCCGCACGTCCTGCTCGTGGGCCCAGCAGTCGAGCACCCGACTTGCCAGGAAGTCGCGGTAGGGCAGCTCACCCTCCGGGCTCCAGCCGAGCACGTCGAACCGCTCGGACGGGAACGTGCGTAGCTCGTGGATTCGCCGTCCGGTCACGCTGATGAACTCGGCGAGCACCTCGTTGCCCGGAATGTGCCGACGGGCCTCCACCCACGGCTCATTCAGCTCGGCAAACGGGTTGCGCACATGACCGGGCAGCTCGGCGAGTGGTGCCGGTGGGCCCTCGCCCATCAGCATCCGCTCCACCCCGATCAGGTGGGAGACCTGGTCCCGAACGGTCCAACCCGGGCAGTCGGTGGGCTGCTCCCACCGGGTCGGCCCGACGCCGTCGCATGCGGTGGCGATCGACGTCCAGACCTCGACGAGGTGGTCGACGACGGCCTCGTGGTTCGCCTTGCGTGCGTGCACCTCGCACTCCTCCCTCGTCGTGGCCTCGCCCCGCGGACGCATGCAGGTGAGGCCCGCTGGCAGGTCAGCCGGGGAGGTTCGCCTCGATGGCGTCGACCACCTCGGGCGACTCGGGGTCGACCATCGGCCGGAAACGCTGGACGATCGTGCCGTCACCCGAGACGAGGAACTTCTCGAAGTTCCACTGGATGTCACCCGACTCGCCATCGGCGTCGGCCACGGCGGTGAGCTCCTGGTAGACGGGATGCCGGTCGTCGCCGTTGACGTCGACCTTCTCCATCATCGGGAAGGTCACACCGTAGGTGGCGGAGCAGAAGGCGGCGATCTCCTCGGCCGAGCCGGGCTCCTGGGCGCCGAACTGGTTGCACGGGAAGCCGATGACCGAGAACCCGCGGTCGCCATACGTCTTCTGCAGTCGTTCGAGGCCCTCATACTGCGGCGTGAGGCCGCACTTGGAGGCCACGTTGACCACCAGGAGGGTCTTCCCCCGGTAATCGCCGAGGCTGGTCGCCTCGCCCTGGAGGGTGTGCAGCGGAGTGTCGTAGATCGTCATGGGGCCGAGTCTAGGGGGAGGCACGTGCAGCGGTCCGGGGCGCCCGTGGGACTCACCGACCAGGGTGCGCGGCTAAAGCAACAGGCACAGCGGGACGATGGAGGTAGCAGCCCGGTCGCGGCGACGCGAGCCACGGGGCGGAAAGGTCGGACGAGGGAACATGACGGTTGGAGTCGACGGTGACGGCGACGGTGACCCGGGACCGGCGCGCCCCGGTGTGTCGGGAGCGGTGGTCCACGCACTCGTGGCACGCGTCCGCCACGAGTGCGGCGACCCCGGCGTCGCCCAGACCTTGGCCCTCGCTTCCGAGGAGCGCTCGTTCCCGGCGCTCGGCGCCACCACCACCTGGACGCCACTGGCCGACGCCGCCGCACTCTTCGCCGCTGGCGCGCTCGTCACCGGGGACGGCGCCATCGGGCTCCACGTCGGCGAGGAGCTGCTGTGGGCCGGCGATGACCCGGCGGCGGCGCGCCTCGCCGCCCTCGGCTCACCCGAAGTGGCGGCACGTCATGTCGGAGCCCTGATCGAACAGTTCGAGGGCGCCACCGAGGCCGTGGCGCTCGAGGTCGCCCCCGGCCACGCGCTGGTCCAGGTCTCGACCTCGTCCGGCGACCGTCAGGCCCACCTGTGTGACCTCACCCGCGGCATGCTCTCCCGCCTTCCCGTCGTGTTCGGTGGGCATCCCGCCCGGGTCACCGAGCACGAGTGCGCGGCCCGGGGCGGCCGCTTCTGCCGCTACGCCGTAAGTTGGGAACCGACCGGCACCCCCGAGCGCCCGGCGGGCAGCACCGCACAGGTCGACCAGGACTCCTTCGGACCCGACGGGTACGACCTGGACCGGTATGACCAGGACCGGTATGACCAGGGCTCCCACGGGCCCGTCCCTCATGAGCCGCACGGCGGCGGGTGGGACGGTGGCGGCCCGACCGTCCGCCGCGACAGCGACGGCCGGCCCGTCGCCCCGGAACGGAGTGAACGCGCCGAACGCACCAGCGCCGTCGCCGAGCTCGACGCCCCCGTCGACGCCCCGGTCGACGACGCCGCGCCGTTCGGGCGCGACGACTGCTCGGAGCACGGACCTGCCACCGGGCACGGACCCGCCACCTGGCGCGAGGCCGGGGGAAGCATGCGTGCCGACGATCGCTATGCCGACCCGGGTGCGGACCGCTCCGCCGGATGGGACGCGGCGAACGGCGCCGACGCCGACCAGGCCGAGGTCGAGGTCGAGGTGCTCGCTGAGCAGCTCCGGGCCGCCCGGGCCGCACTCGTCGGGGCCCTGGCCAGCGCCGCACGGTGGGAGGCCGCCGCCACCGACGCCACCGACGCCTCCGGCCTCGACGACGAGCGCTTCCGTCGGAAGGCGGAAGCCGAGGTCGCGCTGGCCCGGTCCGAAGTGACGCGCTTCGAGCGACTGCTCGAGGGCGCAGCATCCTCCACCCTCGACCTGCTGGACCACGACATCGAGCAGGTGGTCGCCCACCTGGCTGAGCGGGCCGAGCAGGTCCTGGGCGCCGACCGTTACGTGCTGATGATCCGGGCCGGCGCAGGGCTCCCGCTCGAGCTCCACCACCGGGGCCTAGCCCCCGAAGAGGCACGCGGGCTGGCAGCCGACCTGTGGGCCGGTACCCCCGACGACACCGACGACACCGACGACGTCGAAGACACCGGCGGCAGCCGCCTGGTGGTCGACATCGCATCGCCGCTCCGCCGTTACGGGCGCATCGCCGAGTTCTTCGCTCCGGATGACGCAGAATCCGGCACCTCCACCGACATAGAGGAGCGCATCCTGCATCTGTTCGCCCGCTACGCGAGCAACGTGCTCGACGTGTGCACGGTGCTGGGCGACGCCCGCAGGAGCGACTCCACCGCCAGGACCCTGCTCTCCTTCAGCGAGCAGCTGTCCGGACTCACCAACCTGGCCCAGGCCCTCCAGATCCTGGCCGACACCGTCCCGGTCGTCACCGGCTGCGACCAGTCCACCGTGTACCTGTGGGACCGTGACCGGTCCCGACTCGTCCTCGGCGCCTACACCACCGGCATGACGCCCCCCGATGCCCATCTGGGTCCCATCGTGCCGCACTGGTCGACGTCGTCCTCGGCCACCCAGGTCCACGTCGGCAGCCCCCGCGCCGGCGCAGACGGCGACGCCCTCAGTGTCCAGGCCGACAACCCGCTGATCCAGCGCATGATCAGCGGCCACGAAGTCATGATCCTCGATGCCTCAGTCGTCGAGGACCCCCAGCTGCGGGCCCTGATGGAGGCGTCCGAGGTGCCGGCGTCCGTCGTGGCGCCCCTGTTCGCCGCAGGCGAGTTCCTCGGCGTGATCGCCGCGAATTTCTCCAACGACAGCCCGCGCTCGGCCATCCACGACCCTGACCTCCACGAGCGCCTGTGCGGCCTGTCCGACCAGGCGGCCACGGCCATCCAGAACCTCGAGCTCCTGGAGAAGGTCTCCCACATGGCGTGGCACGACTCGCTCACGGGGTTGCCCAACCGCCGCCTCTTCGAGGACCGGGTCGAACAGGAGCTGGTGCGCTCCCGCCGGGTGGGCGAGCCGGTCTGCATGTTCTTCGTCGACCTCGACAACTTCAAGACGGTCAACGACACCTACGGGCACACCACCGGCGACCTGCTCATCCAGCAGGTCGGACAGCGTCTGGTCGAGACCGTCCGCAGCCAGGACACCGTGGCCCGCGTCGGGGGCGACGAGTTCGCCATCCTCCTGCCCGGCCTGGTCGACCAGCTCTCCATCAACCAGCTGGCGGAGCGCACGCTCGACGCCATGCACACCCCGTTCGAGATCTTCGGTGAGGTGGTGGCCACCTCGGCCTCCGTCGGCATCGCCATCGCCCCCGAGCACGGCGACAGCTACGACGACCTGCTCAACCGTGCCGACGAGGCCATGTACCGGGCGAAGGATCTCGGCAGGGACGCCTTCGAGATGTTCCACGCCACCCCTGACCCCGCCAACCCAGGACGCAGGGCGTTGGACGACCGGCAGCTCTACAACGACCTCATCTCCGCCCTCGACGGCAACCAGTTCTTCCTCCTCTACCAGCCCTACATCGACCTGCGCACCGCGCAGATCGTGGGCGTCGAGGCCCTCATCCGCTGGGACCACCCGACGCTCGGCATCCTCGAGCCACCCCACTTCATCCCCATGGCAGAGCGGAGCGACCTGATCGTGTCGCTCGACAACTGGGTCCTCTGGCAGGCCTGTCGCCAACTCCGTGCCTGGCGGGACCACGACCTCGACCCGCTGCGCCTGTCGGTCAACCTGGCCTCACGGGACCTGGCCAGTCCCGACTTCTTCGACAGCGTCCAGCGCACGCTGCACGACACGGGGATCGAGCCGTCTCTCCTCGAGCTCGAGATCACCGACCGGGTGGTCCTCGACCGGACGGGGCCGGCCACCGACAACATCGAGCGCCTGCGGCGCCTCGGCGTGCGCTTCACGATCGACGACTTCGGCCAGGGCAACTCGTCGCTCGACCGGATCGGCACCTTCCCGGTGAGCACCCTCAAGATCGACCAGTCGTTCGTCCAGGTGCTCGGACCCACTGACGAGGAGAACAGCCTCGTCTCGGCCATCATCGGCATGGCCGGCCGGCTCGGATTGTCGTGTGTGGCCGAGGGCGTCGAGACCCTGCTGCAGAGCCGGGTGCTGCTGCAGCGGGGCTGCACGACCGCCCAGGGCTACTACTTCAGCCCGCCCCTCCCGCCGGAGGGGATCGAGGAGATGCTGGCCAACCTCGCACCCGCCGAGGTCCCCGAGTCATTCGGCGAGGCGTCCAACGGCAATCAGCCCCCCGAGCAGCCCGAGGCCTGACACCACCAGCTTGGCGCCCCGTGCCCGGCCGTCAGTACCCCAGCGGCCGCGAGCGACTGCTAGCTGGAGTTAGCAACGACCGTTCCCATCCCCCGTTCCGCAGGGAGGGGCCGATACCGTCGACGCAATCGGGTGTCCGTTCGGGCGCCACTCGAGCAGGAGGAGGAAGCATGGCTACGTATGAGGGCTACTGCGTCAAATGCCGGGAGAAGCGTGAATTCGACGGCGAGGTGGTCGAGATGGCCAACGGTCGTCGGTCGGCCAAGGGCAAGTGCCCCGTCTGCGGCACCGGCATGAACAGGATCCTGGGCAAGGACGCCTAGTTCGGGGAGACGGCGGCGGACCACGGTCCGCCGCCCGACCCCGCGCCGACCGTGCCTCAGGCGTGGTCGGCCGGGAGGGCGAGGCTGTCGAGGACGGCCCCCTCCCGGAGGCCCCACTCGCTCACCACCAGGCCGCGCAGACCGAGACGGTCGACGAGGGTGGAGAGCACCAGGGCGCCGATGGGCAGGAGAGGCGCCCGACGGGCCTGGATGCCGGGCAGAGCCATCCGGGCGTCGAGGTCGAGGGTGGCCAGACGGTCTGCCAGGTCCCGGAGTTGCCCGGCGGGGAGCTCCACCTGGTTCACCGACGGTGCGGCCGAGCGTGGCGCCGGTCGGTGGAGCCCCATGGCCAGGCGGGCGAGGGCGCGGACCGTCCCACCACTGGCGATCACCCGTTCGCAGGCCTCCGGCATGGCGGCCACCATGGCGTCGATCGGCCCGGCCCGCTCGACCGTGAGGTCGGCGATGGCATTGCGTTCCGCCGGGGTCAGGCGGTCCCCCGTGTCGAGTTCGCCTCGGATCCGTGCAGTGCCGAGGGCCACGCTGGCCACCGCGGAGACCGAGTCGACCGTGCCGATGCCGGCCTCCAGGCTCCCGCCACCGAGATCGAGGCCGAGCACCGGGCGCTCGCCCACCCAGACACCGGCACGTTGGCCCAGGAAGCACAGGCGGGCCTCTTCCTCGCCGGTCAGCAGGTTGATGGGGCTCCCGAGGATCCTCTCCATCCGCGCCAGCAGACGGGTGCCGTTGCCCGCATCGCGCAGGGCGGCCGTGGCGAGCGCCACCACCACGTCAGCGCCTGCATCCTCGGCGGCCACGTGGAGGCGCTTGACGGTACGCACGGCGAGCGCCGAGCGGTCGCCGGGCACGTCGCCGGTGCGGGCCACCTCGGTGCCGAGGTGGAGGAACGACCGACGGCGGAGCACGGGCTCGAGCCGGCCGTCCCGGGAGGCATCGACCACCATGAGGTGGAAGGAGCTACTGCCCAGGTCGAAGACGGCTACGCGCACGGTGGGCATCGGGCTGACGCTATCCCGAGTGGCAGGGGGTCGTGGCAAGGCTCCCGCGATGCCCTACGCTGGGCGTCGCCGCACGGAGCCGACGAGGCACCGGGCGACGGGGCGTGGCGCAGCTTGGTAGCGCGCCTGCTTTGGGAGCAGGAGGTCCTCGGTTCAAATCCGGGCGCCCCGACCACCGATTCCCCGGACGTCGACCCTCGACGTCGGCCGCATCCGCGGTCCGGGCCATCGGCCCGGCCGCATGCGGCTGGGTCAGACCACGACGCTGGTCGTCGGCGTCTGCTCCATGAGGTCGGGTGACGTCTCCATGCCGGCGGTCCACACGGACCGGGCGATGATCTTGGTGACGTCGGCACGTGAGGCGTACTTCTGCCCGATCTCGAGCGTCTCCTCGACCAGGCCCTGGGACAGGGTCGTCGGCTCGAGACCGAGTGCGAGGAAGCGGTCGTTCGTGACCGACAGCTCGTTCACGGACGCCTCCTTCCGGGGGTTCGGCAGGTAGGCGATCTTCGTGCCGGTCAGGCGCGACACCAGCTCGGCCAGCTCGCCGACCCGGTACGTCTCGGTGACCTGGTTGAACACGGCGGGCCGGTCGCCCCGCTCCGGCGGATGGGCGAGGGCGATCTCCACGCACCGGACGGTGTCGCGGATATGGATGAACGCCCTGGTCTGGCCTCCCGTACCGTGCACGGTCAGCGGGTGGCCGAGAGCGGCCTGCATGATGAACCGGTTCAGCACGGTGCCGTAGTCGCCGTCGTAGTCGAACCGGTTGATCAGGCGCTCGTCGAGGGCGGTCTGGGGTGTCTGGGTGCCCCAGACGATGCCCTGGTGCAGGTCGGTGATCCGCAGCCCGTCGTTCTTGGCGTAGAAGGCGAACATCAGCTGATCGAGCGTCTTGGTCATGTGGTAGATCGAGCCCGGGTTGGCCGGGTGGAGGATCTCGCGCTCGACGTCGCCCGTGGGAGTGGCCACCTGGACCGACAGGTACCCCTCGGGGATGGGCGCACTGCCCGACCAGCCGTAGCCGTAGACGCCCATCGTCCCGAGGTGGACGATGGCGATGTCGAGTCCCGACTCCACGATCCCGCAGAGCAGGTTGTGGGTCCCGCTGACGTTGTTGTCGACGGTGTACCTCTTGGCGCGGCTGTCCCGCATCGAGTACGGGGCGGCCCGCTGCTCCGCGAAGTGGACCACGGCATCGGGCCGACTCTCGACCAGCAGTGCCAGCAGACCGTCGTAGTCGCGGGCCAGATCGAGGTTGACGTAGCCGATGCTGCATCCCGTCACCTCGTGCCAGGCGGCGATGCGCTCGTCGATCGACCGGATCGGTGTCAACGACTCGACCCCCAGCTCGTCGTCGATCCGGCGCCGGCTCAGGTTGTCGACGATCGTGACGTCGTGGCCGGCGGCGGACAGGTGCAGGGCGGTGGGCCACCCGCAGAAACCGTCACCACCAAGTACCAGAATGTTCATGCGTCCCCTAGTCCGTCCAATCGGTCCACACTACCCGCCCGCGCTCTACCCCCAGGATCACCAGGTCGACGCGCGCGCCGGGCCCGTCGAAGCACGAAGCCTCCGGCCAGGGCGTTCTCAGACGGGCGTCACCGGGGCGAAGAGCGAACGCAGCTCAGCGGCCGGGAGCGGCCGGGAGAACAGGAATCCCTGGGCGAAATCGCAGTCGAGGGAGCGCAGGACCTCGAGCTGCTGCTCGGTCTCCACGCCCTCGGCCACGACCTCGAGTCCCAGGGCATGGGCCAGGCTGATGACCGCCGACACGATCTCGCGCCCTCCGGAGCCGGCCTCGAGTTCCTGGACGAACATGCGGTCCACCTTCAGGACGTCGAGGGGGAACCGCTGCAGGTAGCTCAGCGACGAGTAGCCGGTGCCGAAGTCGTCGATGGCCAGGAGCACGCCGAGCTCCTTCAATGCACGGAGCACCACCAGTGCCGCGGCCGCGTCGCGCATGAGCGCGCTCTCCGTGATCTCGAGCGTCAGGTGCTCGGGCGGCAGCCCGGTGCGGGTCAGGATCTCCTCGACCGTGGCGACGATCCCGGGATCGTCGATCTGGCGAGCCGACAGGTTGACCTCGACCGATCCCCTGACGACCGCACCGCCGATGGCGGAGCCTCCGGCATCGGCGCCGTGCTGCCAGTGGCGCAGTTGGTGGCATGCCTCCTCCAGCACCCAGGCCCCGATGGGGATGATCAGCCCGCTCTCCTCGGCGACGGGGATGAAGCGACCCGGTGCCACCAGGCCCTGGTCGGGACGGTCCCAGCGGATCAGCGCCTCCACCCCGACGGTGGTGGCCCCACGGACCTCCACCACGGGTTGGTAGTGGAGCAGCAGCTCGGAGCGCTCGAGCGCCCGGTGGAGCGAGTGCTCGGTGGCCATGCGGTCGAGCACCTCGATCCGCAACGACTCGTCGAAGGTCTCGGCGCCGAAGCCGCCCCGGAGCTTCGCCTGGTACATGGCGGCCTCGGCATGGGCCAGGAGGTCGTCCGGGTCGTCGGCACCGAAGGTGTTGAGCGCCACGCCGACCGAGGCGTCGAGGAAGACCTCGGCATCGTCCACCGGGATCGGCAGCGCGAGCGCGTCCCGCACCCGAGCGACGAAGGCGGCTGCCTGCTCCTCGGCCCGGCCGTCGGAATCGGTGATCAGGGCCAGGAATTCGTCGCCCCCGAAGCGGGCCACCAGGTCGACGTCGCCGGCCACCTGCTCGAGGCGACGTGCTACGGACACCAGGACGCCGTCGCCAAGGGCGTGACCCATGGAGTTGTTGATGGCCTTGAACCGGTCGAGGTCGAGCAGGACCACGGCCACGCTGCCCGGTGTGCCCGCATGCGCCGCGGCTGCACCCGCCAGCCGGACCAGGTACGAAGCGCGGTCGGCCAGGCCGGTCAGCCCGTCGCGCGTGGTCCCGCCCGGGAGGTCGGGCAGCGGCAGGGTCTGCACGGTGGGGGCGCGCAGGAACGCGGCCACCGTCCGGTCCCTCCCGTGGCCGAGCACCACCAGTCGGGCCTGGGTCCGTATGCGCCGAGCGTCCCGGTGGCGCAGCTCCAACTCCAGGTCGAGGATGCCGTCCGTCACCGATCCGGTCATCGGCCCGGCTGACGCCCCGGTGGTGTCGGCGGCGAGTAGCCCGAAGGGTGACTTGGCGAAGGCGCCGGTCAGGAACGTGTCCGTCACGAAGGTGCCGACCACCTCGTCGTGGCGCCAGCCGAACGCGGACTCGGCGCCGGCATTCCACTCGACCACGAGTCCACCCCGGTCGACCTCTACGAAGGCGTCCGGCCAGCCTGCGACGAGTCGCTCGAGGCGGAGGTCGTCGGCGACGCCACGTCGGGACGGCGTGGCCACCGTGCGGGACGGGTCCACCGTGCGGGACGGGTCCGCCGAGGCCGGCGGGCTCACCACGCCCGGTGGCGTGCGGTCCGCCACGGCGACCGTCCGAGTTCGTCGACCATCGGTGTGTACTCCAAACGGTTTCCTGCAGGTCCCCGGGACGGGGAGGTTTCGGGTCAATCTAGGCACCAGGCACCTCCGGTACAAGGATTTGCGCCTCCGGGACCGGACGACCGGTCGCCCGGGTACCACCGGGGTCCCGTGTACCGTGCCGGAGTGGTCGTGGTCACCGGCACCGTGCAGAAGCAGGCGTGGGCGGACAAAGTGCCGCCCCCGGTGGAGCAGGTGCGTCCCGGGCTGTGGTCGATCCCGGTGCCGATCCCGGACAATCCGCTGCGCTATGTGCTCGTGTACGCACTCGAGCTCGACGGTGGCGGCGTCGCCATCGTCGACGCCGGATGGGACACCGACGAAGCGTGGGGGGCGCTCACGGCCGGACTGGCGACCGCCGGCGGCAGCATCGCCGACGTGCGGGCGGTGCTCGTGACCCACATCCACCCTGACCACTACGGCCTGGCCGGCCGGGTGCGCGAGGCGTCCGGGGCGTGGATCGGGCTGCATCCCGACGACGCCGTCATGCTCGACTCCCGCTACGGCGACACCGACGCACTGCTCGACGCCATGTTCCACTTCCTGGCCGACTCGGGCGTGCCCGAGGAGAAGCTGCCCGACCTCGCCTTCGCCTCGATGGTGATGAAGTCGATGGTCACGATGGCGGAGCCCGACGTCCTGTTCGAGGACGGCCAGGTGATCGACCTGCCCGGCTGGCCGCTGCGCACCGTGTGGACGCCCGGGCACTCCCCCGGGCACGTCTGCTTCCACAGTGTCGAGCAGCGCCTGTTCCTGTCGGGCGACCACATCCTGCCGCGCATCACCCCCAACATCTCCGTCCACGCCCAGCAGTTCCCCAATCCACTGGGTGACTACCTCGGGTCACTAGCAAAGGTGCGCGACCTCGGGTCCGACGAGGTGCTCCCGGCCCACGAGTACCGGTTCGCCGACCTCGACGGCCGCATCGACGAGATCACGGCCCATCACGCCGAACGACTCGAGGAGATCGCCGACGTGATCCGGGCACTGCCCGGGTCCACGGCCTGGGAGATCACCCTCCGGCTCCACTGGTCCCGGCCGTGGGACGAGATCGAGTCGTTCATGCAGCGCCAGGCCAATGGCGAGACCCTGGCCCACTGCGTGGTCCTCGAGCTCAACGGCCGGATCCGTCGGAAGGGCACGACCCCCGCCCGCTTCTCCCTCGTCGACGAGTAGCGAAGACCCATGGACCGACAGATGCAACAGCAGCAACAGCGGCAACGGCGCATCCGGCGGAACCGGCGACGGGCGGCGGTGATCGGCGCGTTGGCCGTGATCGTGGTCATCGTGGCCGTTGTCGCATCGTCCGGTGGACCGTCGACCTCCTCGACCACGACCACGACAGTGGCCGGCACGCACCACCGGACCGGTGCCGTCGTCGTCGCCAAGGGACCCGTCTCCCTCGAAGCCGGCGTTCTGTCGTGGCAGCTCCCCGTCGCCGTCTCGCGGCCCGCCGTCATCCCGAACGGCGCCGGATTCACCGTGCTCGGCGGTCTGGCCCCGTCCCAGGCATCGGTGGCGTCGGTGTATTCGGTCGACGCGGCCACCGGTGCGGCGACGCCGGGCGGGACCCTGTCGGCAGCCGTCCACGACGCAGCCGGAACCTCGCTCGGCACCTCGACCTTCGTGCTGGGCGGCGGATCGCCCGACACCGTGGCCACCATCCAGTCGATCCCGACACCGTCCGCCCCGACCGCGACGGCCGGCCCGGGCGTCACCACAGCCGGCACCGTGGCCGGCAAGCTGCCGACCCCACGGTCCGACCTCTCCGTCGTCACCATCGGCTCCGGCCGGTCGACGACGGCCTACGTCGTCGGCGGCTACGACGGCACCACGTACCAGCCCGCCGTCCTCGCCACCACCGACGGGACGCGGTTCACGACCGTCGCCCAGCTGACCGTGCCCGTCCGGTACGCCGCCGTGGTCGCCCAGGGTGGCCTCCTCTACGCCTTCGGGGGCCAGATCGCGTCGCCGGGCGTGGTGGCCGCCGCCACCGACGCGATCCAAGTGATCGATCCGGCCACCCACAGCTCCAAGGTGGTCGCACACCTACCCCAAGCGCTCTACGGGGCTTCCGCGTTCGTCATCGACGGCACCATCTACGTTGCCGGCGGCCAGGTCCCGAACGGCCCGACCCTCACGACCATCGATGCCTTCGTGCCCGCCACCGGCAAGGTCCTGAACGCCGGCCTCCTCCCCCAGGCGGAGGCCTTCGGCGGCTACACGACGCTGGGCACGGGCAAGCGGGCCGTCGGCTACATCGTCGGCGGTGAGGTCGCCGACCAGGCCGGGCCCGACCAGGCCGGCATTGCCTCGGGCACCCTGCAGTCGGTCATGTCGCTGCGACCCAGCCCCTACGGCGGCCCGGCGGGCGTGCCCGGCGCCGGCGCGCCGTACGCCGGGACGCTCCTGATCGCCGACAGGGGCAACGACCGGTTGCTCGCCCTCGACACCTCCCGCAACGTGACCTGGCAGTACCCGTCGGCGGCCATGCCGGCCCCACCCGGTGGCTTCTACTTCCCGGACGACGCCTTCTTCATCCACGGTGGCACGGGGATCATCTCGAACCAGGAGGACAACCACACGATCGTGGAGATCGGGTACCCGTCCGGCAAGATCCTCTGGCAGTACGGGCATCCGCTCGTCTCCGGATCGGCACCCGGCTACCTGAACCAACCGGACGACGCCTACCTGCTGAAGAGCGGGGTCATCACGGTGGCCGACGCGTCCAACAATCGGATCCTCTTCATTTCTGCCGCGGGCCAGCCCATCAGCCAGATCGGCAACGGGGTCGCGGCCCATGACCCGCCCGTCTCCATCGACTACCCGAACGGCGACACCCCGCTCGATGACGGCAACGTGCTGGTGTCCGAGATCAACGGCTCCTGGATCGACGAGTACACCCAGGCCGGCAAGCTGGTCTGGACCCTGCACATGACGAGCGTCAACTACCCGTCGGACCCCCAACAGCTCGGCTCGGACCTCTACCTCATGACCGACTACGACCCACCGGCGGAGGGCAAGGTGCTCGAGTTCACCCGGTCGGGCGCGATGCCCTGGGTGTACGACGTGACCGCCGGCGACGGCATGCTGAAGAAGCCGTCCCTGGCCGAGCGACTGCCGAACGGCCTGATCATGGTCAACGACGACTACCGCAACCGGGTGGTGGTCATCGACCCGACCACCGATGCCATCGTGTGGCAGTACGGGATCACCGACGTCTCCGGCACGACCCCGGGCATGGTGTCGATCCCGGACGGGTTCGACAACCTCCTCGCCGACGGAACCACCCCCACCCATCCGCAGACCGGCTGAACGGCTGACCGGCTGACCGGCTGACCGGCTGACCGTTCCGCCGTTCAACCGGACGACCGGGACGACCGGGACGACCGCTCCACCGTTCCGCCGCTCTGGCCCGCGTCCGTCAGGCGTCGGCGCCGCTGGGTGGTGCCGGCGTGTCGGCGTCCCCGCTCGGGTCGTCCTCGTCGTTCAGCATCTCGAGGTCGTGCTCGATCCGGGACCGGTCCCGTCGACGCCGGCGCACCTCGAACACCACGGCACCGACCACCAGCACCCCGACGACGACCAGGGACCACAACCCGATCTGCCGGAGGATGCGCCCGAAGGAGAGTCCGACGACGTAGCCCAGGAGGGTGTACCCGACTCCCCAGCAGATGCCGCCGAGGACGTTCCAGAACAGGAAGGTGCGGTAGCGGAGCCCGCTCATCCCGGCGATCCCAGGGATGACGGCACGGGCGAAGGCGATGAATCTCCCGAGGAACACCGCCGGCCCGCCGTAGCGCTCGAGGAGCCCCAGGGTGTACTTGACCGCCGAGTTGCCCTTCAGCGGCCGATGGGTGGTCAGCCAGGGGCCCGCCTTCCGCCCCACCTCGAAGCCGACCGAGTCGCCCACGATGGCGCACACCACGACGACGACGATCATCGCACCGAGGTTGACCCGGCCGAGTCCGGCCAGCACGCCGCCGATCACCACGGCCGTCTCCCCCGGGATGAAGAACCCGACCATGAGAGCGGCCTCGGCGAAGGCCAGGAACCCGATCAGTGCGTAGGCCGCCGGGCCGCTGAAGTGCAGCAGATGCCCGGTGATACCGCTCGGCGCCGACGATGACGACGAGGCCGCCGCGAGCAGCGCGGCCGTCACCGGGTGAGGGAGACGCTGGTCCAGGTGCGGTGCCGACACGCCGGGCACGTCATCCAGCGATCGAAGGTCCGCCTGGGCAGCCAGGCGCCCACCGGGAGCTGCAGCACGAGGAATTCCACCAGTCCGATCCGTGTGACGGACCCGCACCGCGAGCAGGCGACGGTCAGCATGCCCCGGGCCGCCAGCGGGTCCTCGGCGGTCGCCACCGCCCGGTCGCGTTCAGGCTCGTCCGCGGGCGTGGCGTCGGAGAACAGCGCGTGCTTGCCCGCCGGACGGGCGTGGGGTGTTCCGTGCCGCGCCACGGGCTCGATCACACCGCCGGGACCGTCCAGCGTCGCGTCACCCTTGGCCTCGGCGTCGACGGGCATCCAGTAGAGCGCCCGCTTCCCCAGCGGATCGGGACCGTCGGCCATCACCCCGGGATGCCGGCGGCGACTCCCGGATGGAGCAGCTCGGCAGCAAGCGCCCGGTAGGCCTCGGCGCCCGGTGAATTCGGGGCGTGCTGGAGGATCGACTTGCCGCGGGCCGGTGCCTCGGCGAATCGGATCGACTTGCGCACCGGTGGCTGGAGTACCGGGATCCCGTAGCGGGCCTGCACCTCTTCGAAGATGTGCCGGGAGTGCTTGGTGCGGTCGTCGTACATGGTGGCGATCACGCCGCGCACGGTCAGCTCGCTGTTGGCGAAGGCCCGGACGTCCTCGATGGTCTCGAGCAGCTGGCCGACACCGCGGTGGGAGAGGGCTTCGCACTGCAGTGGGATCAGGACGGACCGTGCGGCCGTCAGGCCGTTGATGGTGAGGACGCCGAGCGACGGCGGGCAGTCGATCAGCACGAGGTCGTAGTTGTCGAGCACGGGCTCGAGCGCCCGGGCGAGGACGTGCTCCCGGCCCGTGCGGGTCAGGAGGTGGACCTCGGAGCCGGCCAGGTCGATGGTGGCCGGCAGCAGGTCGAGGCCCGGCACGCCGGGAACCGGCAGCGCCACCTCGGCCACACCCTGGCGACGCACGAAGACGTCGTGCAACGAGCTCTCGAGTGCGTCGGGATCGAAACCGAGCGAGAAGGTCAGGCAGGCCTGAGGGTCGAGGTCGACGACGAGTGTCCGCCGACCCAGTTCGGCCGAGGCCACCCCGAGCGAGTGCACGGTCGTGGTCTTGGCCACTCCGCCCTTCTGGTTGGCCACTGCCAGGACATCGGTCACGGGCCGAGTCTACGCCGGTGGCGGCCGGCACTCCCGAGGGAATTCTCCGCCCGTGCCGGCACGGTGAGACCCCCTTCGCGGACCCGGTGCGTGGCGGCCTCCGGCGGGGGCCGCCACAGTGCACACGGTGCCCCCGGCAGGAGTCGAACCCGCAACCTGATGGGTAGAAACCACCTGCTCTATCCAGTTGAGCTACAGGGGCGTCGGACGGTGGCGGACCGTGTCCGGACCACCTTCGGCGTGTGCCACACTAGAGGCTCCTTGGTGGCCGTAGCTCAGCTGGTCAGAGCGCCGGGTTGTGATCCCGGAGGTCGCGGGTTCGAGCCCCGTCGGCCACCCTGCAGTCCTCCGGGATGCGTGGGCCACGCCCGTGCGCCCCTGGGAACTACCGTAGGTTGCAGTTCCACGCGCCTCTAGCTCAACGGCAGAGCAACGGACTCTTAATCCG
>PLRX01000045.1 GCA_003164095.1 Acidimicrobiaceae bacterium
ACTCACCGCTTGAATTCGCCGACCCTCGTCGATCGATAGCTTGAGCGGCGTCGACGTGTCGACGTAGGTGATCACCGCCGCTATTCGGCGACGAGATCGCTCACCGAGCCCTTGGCGATGATCCACCGTGCCGGGCGATGCCGGGTCTGCTCCTCGACGGGCGAACCGCGCCTGACGCGACCAGCTCGGCCAAACGGTCCGCGGGATCACCGGGCGACGAGAGCCGGGCCACGGGACGCCCGCGGTCGGTGACGATGACGTCTTCGCCCGCTGCACCCGGCCCAGGTGCCGGCTGAGGTTGTTCTTGATATCGCGCACGCCGACCTCGAGACGAGATGTAGCTACATTCATGTCGCCGATGCAGCTTCTTGCCACTGTCAGCGCCGTCCTCACGTTGCGGTGGGCATGGCCACCCGTCATGATGACCCGGTGGCCGGGGCGCTCGTCAACGACTTCTACGAGTTCAACATGGCGTCGAGCTACCTGCGCCGCGGGATGGCGGCCACCGCCACCTTCAGCCTCTTCGTCCGGTCGCTGCCTCCCACCCGGGGCTTTCTCGTCACCGCCGGGCTCGAGGCCTGCCTCTCCTACCTCGAGCGCTTCTGTTTCGGCGACGACGACCTGGAATATCTGGGCAGCCTCGGCTTCGACCGCGCGACCCTCGACGCATTCGCCACGCTGCGGTTCACCGGGGACGTGTGGGCGGTGCCCGAGGGCAGGATCGTGTTCGCCGGAGAGCCTCTGCTCGAGGTCACTGCGCCGATCGCCGAAGCACAGCTCGCCGAGACCGTCCTATGCAACACCATGACCTTCCACACCACCGCGGCCTCGAAGGCGGCGCGCAGCCGCATCGCTGCTGCCGGCACGATGGAGCTGGTCGACTTCGGGTTGCGCCGGACGCAGGGCATCGAGGCCGGCATGGTCGTGGCCCGGGCCACGGCCATGGTCGGCTTCGCCGCCACGAGCAACGTGGAGGCGGCGTGGCAGTTGGGCCTGACGCCGGCCGGCACCATGGCCCACTCGTATGTTGAGGCGTTCCCCACTGAGACCCAGGCGTTCCGGGCGTTCGCCGAGGATCTCCCTGAGCAGGCCACCTTCCTCGTCGATACTTACGACACGCTCGGCGGCGTCCGCGAGGCGGTCGACGTCATCCGCTCGCTCGGCCTCGAGCACCGGGCCGGCATCCGCCTCGACAGCGGCGATCTGTCGGTCCTGTCGAAGGAGTCACGGCGCATCCTCGACGAGGCGGGGCTGCCCGAGGTGCGCATCGTCGTGTCCGGAGGGCTCGACGAGCACCGGATCGCCGACCTCGTAGCTGCTGGCGCGCCGGTCGACGTGGCTGGTATCGGGACCCGCCTCGGTGTGTCGGCGGACGCCCCTTACCTCGACACCGTGTACAAGCTCGTGGCGTACGACGGCCGGCCGGTGGCAAAGCTCTCCGCCAGCAAGGAGACCCTGCCCGGCACCAAGCAGGTCTTCCGCGCTCCCGGGCTCGTCGATGTCATCGGGATGCGCGAGGAGGCGGCCCCGGCCAACACCGAGCCCCTGCTCGAGATGGTCATGGCGGGCGGGCACCCCATCGGCCCGGCGGCACCGCTCTCGGAGCTGCGCACCCGCTTCGAGAGCGACCTTGCCGAGCTACCGGGGGCGGCCCGCGCCCTCGACAGTCCCGTGGCTCCCCAGGTGCCGATCACACCCGCCCTGAGTGCTCTCACCCGCCGTCCACGGCGCGGCGCGGCGGAATCTCCACACCGCCTAGGGACCGACGGCAGGTACCGGCCGGGGAGTCGGGCTCTAGTCGCGTGGCCGCTTTCACCGGACAATGGCACCGTTGCTCATGTGGAGCACCCGCCGTTCTGGTCGTAGAAGTTCGGTCCGTCCAGACCGGGACCCGTGATCTGGGGCTTGGTGGCCCCATTCGCCGACGGGTACGCGGTGTCGAACCACTGAGTGAAGAACGCATCGAGCCTGAGGCTGCACGAGGTGCTCTGGTCGGGCATCCACTGGTGGAACGCAGCCTCCAGCCGGACCTCGTCGATGTTGCCGCCGCCGTAGTCGCGCTGGATCTCCTGCAGGGCACCCGCGAAGTTGGCGTCTCCCAGGATCTGGCGGAGAGCGATGTACGCGGCCATCGGGCGTTGGTACGTCGTGGCGTTGGAGAAGAAGGTGTAGGGGGTGGGGTCGGACGGCGCCCCGACCCAGGCACTGCCGCCCTTGGCGTAGCGCTTGTCGAATTGCGAGACCAGGCTGGCATCGAACGTGGCCGTACGCGCCGGAGTTCCCGTGTCACCGGCGGCGTGCTCCGCCCGAAGGGCGGTGTAGAACGCCTGAGCCAGAGTGGCGAGCCCCTCCTTGTAGAACGTCATGTCGTACCCCGACTCGGTGACGTTGTCGCCCCACCACTGATGCATGTTCTCGTGGTAGAGCACGCTCGTCCCGATCGATCCACCGGCGAAGGTGATCATCGTCTGCATCTCCTCTTCGAAGCTGGCCGGCGGGGTGCCGATGATGATCCCTGCCGAGGTGAACGGGTAGGGCCCGTTGAACTGGCTCTCGAAGTCGGTGATGTTCTCCTGCAGGTTCATGATCTTGAGGTTCTTGGCCTGCTGCGCGGCAGGGATCGAGGTGTCCTGGGCCTCGTAGAAGACGATGCCCGTAGGACCCGTGTGCTCGCTGAGGGTGTAGAAGCCGACACTGTCCTCGACCAGGTAGCTGGCAATGGGGGCAGACGAGGTCCAGTGCCACGTGGTCGATCCTGCCGGGAACTCCGCACTTGCCGGATCGGGAGTGGTCGAGACGAGTCGTCCGTTGGTGATGGCCGTCAGTCCGGCGCCGACGGTGTCATAGAAGTCGTAGGTCGGCTTGGCCGTGGGAAAGTCGTTCAGGGGCATCCAGGCCTCGCTGCCCACCGGTTCCGTGGTGACGAAGCCGCCGTCGCTGGACCGGAACCAGCCCTCGGTGGTGCCGTCCCCGTCGTGGTGCACTCCCGGACGCCCGGTGTAGTTGACGACGACGGTGAACGTGGCGCCGTTCCTGATCTTCTTGGTGGGCGTGATGACGAGCTTGTCGGCCGGGCACTGATCGCCGTTCTGCGCGTTCTGGAGCGATGCGTCGGTCGAGGTGAGCTCGGGCGAGCAGGCCGGCGGCAGCGGGTTGTCCAGAGGGCCGCCGACCGGGTCGGTCTGGGACACCTCGTGCGCTGCCGGGTTGGGGTCGGCCTGTCCGTAGGGATCACCCGGGAAGGTCGGTTGGACGAAGGAGAAGCCCGCCGGTTGGCCGTCAACCGTCACCGATCCGACAATCATGTCCGGTCCGTCCACCATGTCCAGGGACGTAGGTTCGAAGTCCAGGCTGAACGACGTGAGGCACTGGGTGGCCTGATCGGTGAGTTCGACGTCGTTGCCGGCCAGAAAGCGATTGGTCGTGGCGTCGTAGACCATGTCGACGTTGGTGTGGACGCTCAGGTATCCGCCGTTGCCCGTTTCGGGGTACAGACGGTCGCCCAGCGACCCGAGCGTGTGGGCACCCGGCGAGCATGCGGCAGCCGCGGCCGGCAGCGACGAGGCCGAGTCGAGGATGCTGCGTCCCGGGGACGACGCGGCCGATGCCGGGGCAACGAGCCCTACGCACGACGTAGCGACAGCCAGTGCTGACGCCACGACGAACCGGAACCCCACGCCTCCGATCGCGTTGCGACGGGAGTGCCGCGGATGCTGGTGGCTCACGACGAACTCTCCGACTCGTCCGCCATGCGTTCGCCATCCGCTCATCAGCCTGCTCCTGAGTAGGTGCTCCCTTGAGGTGGACGGTACGCCGATGGCCCCCCGATCCGTAGAGGCGAAGGTGAGGAATGGAGTGAAGGACCCCGCCCCGGATCGCTGCCGGGTCGGCGGCGGTTATCGACTGCCCGGGACGGCACGTCGGGGCTGGATTGGCGGCCGCACTGGAGGACCGCCGGAACCATGCCGGCAGGACCAGGCGACCCCTACGATCGATCGGGAGGTTCGTCCCCAAACCACCGCCGCGCAGCACCAGCATGCGCTCGCGGCTGACGGCCTGAACCAACACCTCAGTGCCGGGCAGATGCTTTGCGCCGACCGGGAGGGTGATCCGTCCGATCGGCTCCACACCGACGATCCAGTGCCGCCACTGCGGCACCCGCGGCTCGCTGCCCAACTCGACTAGGAGCGACATCGCCGCTCGGGGTGCAGGGCTCCCAGCTGCGGGAACGGGGTGTTCAAGCGGGGACGGGGAGCCTGGTCCGTCAAATCTCGCTTGAGACACCGAATGTTGGGCTGGAACCCAGTGAATGGTGTCGGAGGACCGACTGGCAACTTAGGTCCACGCCCTGTTGTGATGGAAAGTGGCTGGTCAGAGCTGCGCAACGTCGCATGACCGTGCCACCGATCAGTCCGCAATGGCTTCGGAAAGGGAATTTTGTGGTCAAAGCGCTGTCGCCATCGGTGATGTGGCCACCTACGTTTGGCGAGACTCCTATGAGTGCAGTTGTCTCAGGGCAGCGCTCCGCGTGCGATTGGGTGGACCTTGGGGGACACAATACGAACCGGTCGTTCACCCTTGACGCGCCGGCGTTCCGCCTGACGTAGGCAGGGGCAGGGGCGTCAGGATGATGTAGCACTCACTGTGCTACACTTGCGGCATGGCCAGGATCGGAGTGCGAGAACTTCGCCAACACGCGAGCCGATACCTAGAGCGGGTCAAGGCCGGTGAAGTCATCGAGGTCACCGAGCGGGGGAAGCTGGTCGCCCTTCTGGTATCCCCCACCCCAGCTGTCGCAGTGCGGGACCGGCTCATCGCGTCTGGTCGCCTTGTCCCGGCGAAGAGCGCATTCCGTCTTCCAGTGCGCCGCCGACAGGTTGGCAACGTGGAACGGACCGCAACCGAGGTCCTCACTGAACTCCGCCGCGACCGCCTCACGTGATCTATTTCGACACGTCTGCGCTCGTAAAACTGGTCTTCGAAGAGGCCGAGAGCACGGCCTTGGCCGAGTGGCTGAGCGTGAGGGCAGAGGTCCCCAAGATCAGCAGCGACCTATCGACGGTTGAACTTCTGCGTACATGCCGGCGGATCGACGAGGACGCGATTGAGGACGCCACCCTGCTGCTCGGGGGGATCGATCTCCTTCCGATGGATCGTGGCATCGTCGAGAAGGCAGCAACCCTCGTCCCAGATGAATTGCGGAGCCTTGATGCCATCCACCTGGCAAGTGCGTTGTCGGTGAAGGAGGATCTGACCGCCCTGGTCGCCTACGACGGTCGACTCTGCTCGGCCGCTGCGGAGGCAGGCATCGAAGTGGTCTCGCCCGCCTGATCCAGCTCTTGGCGGGTTGTACCACGCGCTCGTCTCTTGATCGAAGTAGACAACCAAGGGGCCGCACAGAGCATGGTCCCGAGATCGATGGCCCGCCAGTTGTTGCCCGCCGCGTTCGATGAACACGAAGGCGACACGATCCGTGAGCATGGAATCGTGACTTGACGGTCATGCTGGTGTCGCCGTGGTGACCATTGCGATGGCGGCGACATGTTCCCGGGGGCGCGAAGAAGAACTCCCACCGGTCTGATTATCCGTCCGGGATGCGGTCGAGTAGTCGCCCGAGGCTGACCTGGTGATGATCGACCACGGAGGTACGCCAATGAGTCCCAGCCGTCGGACCCTCGCCGCCGCTGCGCAGCCGAGAGCCTCCACCGCTTGGGTAAGCGGCGTCTCCCTGACCCGCATCGGTCCGGGGTCGAACTCGATCTCATGGAACGCGAGCACTCCGGCCGTCCGCAGCCACTCGGCGCGCCGTCTGGCCCGGCGTAACCAGTTCCGAACCGTGGATTCCGGCCGGCCCAGTTCAGCAGCGATCGTTCAGTGCCCAGTGCCCGCTGCCCTTTGCCGCCTTGAGCAGGGCGTGCCCGACCGTCTCTGCCGAGTCGCGCCGTCTGGGAAGACACCAGGCCGACAGGAACACCTGGGTGGTTCTGCACTCCGAGCAGGCAAACCTGCGAGGCCGATACGCGATGTGGGATCCGTCGAGCTGTCGGATCTGGCTGTCGCATTGAACCGGCCTGGGTTTCCTCGAGGCTCTGGCTCGCCGAGGCCATCAACCCTCAGGTCCGACGCTGGATCAACTACGACGGAGCCTTCTACCACTCCGAGTTGCACTTCCTTGCACGGCGCATCAACGAGCATCTGGTTCGATCGATGGGCCATGCGCGGGTTCAAGCGACTGAAAGACAGGCCGTCCAGAGCCTGGGCCTGGCTCAATGCCGTCATACAGCGTGAGCCACGGCTCTTCGCACCCTGGTGGCTTGTCTCATCGCCAAACGGCCGACCCGTGGGAGCCGGATGACGGGAGACTGGGCGAATTCAAGCGGTGAGTGC
>PLRX01000082.1 GCA_003164095.1 Acidimicrobiaceae bacterium
GATACTGACCCACGCTCCTAGCCTTTCCGCCCATGACGACGTCGAGGGGGTCCGGTGACGTCCGGCGCTCCGGCGCGGGACGGGGGCTGGCGCTCCTCCTGGTCTGCATCGGCCTCACCGGCGCGGTGGCCGTTCCGACCGGCGCCTCGGCCGCGACCCCCGGGGCGACGGCCCCGACCACCCCGGTGGCCGACGGAGGCGAGTCGGTGGTGAGCGGTGCGCTCGCCTCGTTCTACCGGCCCCCGAGCCCGCTCCCCCCGGCCCCCGCCGGCACGGTCATCCGAAGCCAGGCCCTACCTGTCGACCCGTCCCTCCCGGCCGGCACCCGCGCCTATCGCATCCTCTACCACTCGACCTCGTCCTCGGGGGGTGATCTGGCGGAGTCCGGCGTCGTGGTGGTGCCCGGCGGCACCCCACCCACCGGCGGCTTCCCGATCGTCAGCTGGGCCCACGGCACGACCGGCGTGGCCAGCGGGTGCGCGCCGTCGGTGACCGGCACGTCGACACTGCCCTACCTGGCGACCCTGGTGCGCAGCCGCGACATCGTGGCCGCCACCGACTACCGGGGACTCGGGACCCCGGGCCAACACCCCTACCTCGTGGGGTCCAGCGAGGCGGAGGACGTACTCGACGCCGCCCGGGCGGCCCGGTCGCTGGCGGGAAGGGCGGCATCGGACCAGGTGGCCGTCCTCGGATTCTCCCAGGGCGGCCAGGCGGCCCTCTTCGCCGGTGAGCTGGCACCCCAGTACGCGCCCGACCTGGACCTGACGGCTGTGGCGGCGGTGGCCCCGGTCACCTCCGTCCTCGAGCTCGCGCCCACCGGCGACACACCTCCGCCGTCCGGACAGTCGGCCTTCACCGCCATGGTCCTCTATGCGTGGGCCAAGCACTACCGGACCTTCGGGCTCCAACGGGTGCTGACCCAGGCCGGCCTCGCCGACCTTCCGGCCGTGTCGTCGTCCTGCGTCGATGCCGTGGCGTCGCTGTACGACGCGGTGGCGCCGGCGCGTTTCTTCCAACCTGGATGGGAGGCCGTGCCTGCGGTGCAGGCTGCCAACCGGGCCAACGTCCCCGGCGACTCCCCGACATCGGCACCGATCCTGGTCGTCCAGGGCACGGCCGACGAAGTCGTGCCCGCCGCCCGAACCACCCGGTTCGTGGGCGGCCAGCTGTGCGGTCAGCAGTACGACTCGGTCGACTACGTCATGGAGCCCGACCTCGGCCACGAACAGGCGCTCGACGGCTCAGGCACCTTCATCGACCGGTGGCTCCAGGCGCGGTTCGCCGGCACCAGCGGCGAGAACTCGTGCGCGCTGCCCGGCCTGGGCATCGCCTCCGCCACCCGCTGAGCCACGCACACGGTCCCGCTGGTGCGTCGGGCCGTGTCGTCGGCCGGCCGTGCCGGAGGTCGGCCGTGCCGGAGGTCGGCCGTGCGGCGGATCAGACGTCGAGGAAGCGACGCACGGCGAAGGCCGAGCCCACCACGCCGACACCGATGCCCACCACGGACACCAGCAGACAGGTCCCGAAGACCTCCCACCCGCTCAAGGACATCTGGGCGATGATGCTGTTCGTCGTGGCTGCGGTGCTGCCCTTGTTGAGGCCGATGCCAAAGTAGAGAGCGAGTACGACAAGAACGGCCACACCGGCGCCCAACAGGCCCTGGATCATCCCCTCGGCCATGAACGGCAATCGGATGAACCAGTTGGTGGCACCGACGAGCTTCATCACGGAGACCTCGCGCCGTCGCGCGAAGATGGCCATGCGGATGGTGTTGAGGATCAGCACCGATGCGGACAGCAGTAGCACGACGGCCACGGTCAGGAAGACCCACTGCAGGACGCGGATCACCGACTGCATCGTCTTGATCTGCTGGCCCGGGTACTTGACGTCGAAGACCCCCGGTTTGCCGTGGAAGGCCTGATAGACGGCGGGCGCCTCCGAGGGGTCGTTCAGCACGCACCGGAACGAGGCCGGGTACTGGGCCTGGCTGGTGGCGTTGAGTTCATCGGGAGGCAGGACGATCTTGGCCTCGTTGTAGTCGTAGGCCTGGTTGCGGTAGGTGCACGTCTTCACGTACGGCGACTGGTGCAGTTGGGTCCCGATGGCGTTGGTCTGGGCCGGCCCGGCCTCCGGCTTGACCCAGACGATGGTCTGCACGCCGTTCTGCCACAGCTCGGTGGCCTTGGACGCACCCTGCTTGAGCAGCAGGGCCGAGCCCACCAGGGCGAGCGACACGGCGACGGTCAGGATGGCGGCAGCCGTCATCAGCCGGTTGCGCCACAGGTTGGTGGCGGCCTCCCTCCCGACGTAGCCGGCTGACAGCGCCATCAGGGTCGCGCCAGGAAGGTGCCGGGCACCTCGAGGTCGTCGGCGGCGGTCGGCATCTGATCGACAAGTGTGCCCGTGGGCGACCCGGCGCCGCCGGCCAGCGTGGTGCTGTCGATGTCGTAGACGCCGTGGGCCTGGTCACGCACCACGATGCCGCGGTCGAGCTCGATCACCCGTCGCCGCATCTGGTTGACCATGCCGGCGTCGTGGGTGGCGATGATGACCGTCGTGCCCGTGCGGTTGATCTGGTCGAGCAGCCGCATGATGCCGAGGCTGGTCTTCGGGTCCAGGTTGCCGGTGGGCTCGTCGGCGAGGAGGATCAGGGGGCGGTTGACGAAGGCACGGGCCACCGCCACCCGCTGCTGCTCGCCGCCGGACAGCTCACCGGGCAGGTTGTCGCGCTTCTTGGCCAGGCCCACGAGGTCGAGCACCTGGGGGACCTGCGAATTGATCACGTGCTTGGGTCGCCCGATGACCTCGAGAGCGAAGGCGACGTTCTCGAAGACGGTCTTGTTGGGAAGCAGTCGGAAGTCCTGGAAGACGCAACCGATGTTGCGGCGCAGGTAGGGGATGCGCCACTTCGGCAGGCGACCGATCTCCTTGCCCGCCTCCCAGATGCGACCGGAGCTGGGCATCTCCTCGCGCAGGAGGAGTCGGATGAAGGTCGTCTTGCCGGAGCCCGACGGCCCGACGAGGAATACGAATTCACCCTTGTCGATCTCGACGGTGCAGTCCTGGAGGGCGACCGTGGATCCCTTGTACGTCTTGGTGACGTTCTGGAATTTGATCATGGGAAGCGGTGGTGCGGGACGCCGACAACGGGCTGTCCGAATGTCCGGCAGCTGCTCTGCCCGCGGAGACAGTGTACCCCCCGAGGTCGGCGATCTGGGTCAGCCCCTCTGACCTCGCAGTACGCGTGTCGCGATGCCCGACAGCGCACGCGACCTCCGCGCGTCAGTGCGACTTGCGGCGGAGTTCGGCGTTGCGGCGGAGCTCGGCCTCGATCAGCATGTCGAGGTCGCCGTCGAGGACGGCCTCCACGTTGCCGGTCTCTGCGTTCGTCCGCAGGTCCTTGACCAGCTGGTACGGCGCCATCACGTACGAGCGGATCTGGTTGCCCCACGCGTTGTCCGTGCGGTCGCCCGACAGCTGGTCCAGCGTGGCCTGGTGCTCCGCACGCTGGCGTTCGGCCAGCTTGGCCCCGAGCACCTGCATGGCCTTCGCCTTGTTCTGGGTCTGGCTGCGCTGGTTCTGGCAGGTGACGACGATGCCGGTGGGCAGGTGGGTGAGCCGCACCGCCGAGTCCGTCTTGTTCACGTGCTGGCCGCCGGCGCCGGACGACCGGTAGGTGTCGATCCGGAGGTCCTTCTCGTCGATGTCGACCTCGCCCGACACGTCCTCGAGGAACGGCACGACGTCGAGTGAGGCGAAGCTGGTCTGGCGACGGTGCTGGGCGTCGAAGGGCGAGATCCGGACCAGCCGGTGCACACCGCGCTCGGCGGCGAGCAGCCCGAAGGCGTACCTGCCGCGGACGATGAAGGTCGCCGACATGAGTCCGGCCTCCTGGCCCTCGGTCGCCTCCTCCACCTCGATGGTGAAGCCGCGACGCTCGGCCCAGCGGGTGTACATCCGCAGCATCATCTCTGCCCAGTCCTGGGCGTCGGTTCCCCCCGCCCCGGCGTGGATCTCGGCCACCGCGTCACCGTCGTCGTAGTTCCCGGCGAACAGCGACCGGAGCTCGAGGGCGCCGAGCGTGCGGTCGAGGTCGGCCAGCGTGTCCTCGATCTCCTGCCGCAGCGACTCGTCGTCCTCCTCCTGCATCATCTCGAGGAGGGTCTCGGCATCGGACAGGCGGGAGCGCAGGCCCGCCAGCAGTTCGAGGTCCTCGGTCACCCGACCGAGCGCGGTGGTCACCTCACGGGCGTGGTCGGCGTCGTCCCACAGGTCGGGAGCGGAGGCCTCCTGCTCCAGCTCGGCCCGGCGCCCGGCCAGGCCCTCGGCGCCCAGGAAGCGCGCTGCCTCGCGGAGCCGCCCGGTGAGCGACTCGATCTCCTCGGGGATGTCGACCCGCTCGGGCCCCCCGTCCCCCTTGCGAGGGGCGTCGGCGGCCATCTCAGTTGGCGCCGTGGCAGAGCTTGTACTTCTTGCCGCTGCCGCACCAGCACGGCTCGTTGCGGCCGATCTTCTCGCGTTCGGACTTGACGATCGGCGCCTGGTTCTCTCCCTCGTCGAATCCGGCGTGGCCGCCCGACGTCCCACCGATGCCGTCGGCCACGGCGGCGGCCGCCTCGAGCTCGGCCGGCGTGGCGTTGGCGAACGCGGCGTTGACGGCGGCGTCCCCCTGGACCGGATCGTCGGCGGCCTCGTAGCTCGCCTGGGCCAGGTCGGGCTCGGTGGCGTTCTCCTCGGTGAGCACCTGGACGTGGAAGACGTACCGCAGGTAGTCGTCGTTGATGCCGTCCATCAGCTTGCCGAACAGCGCGAAGCCCTCGCGCTGCCAGGCCACCAGCGGGTCCTGGTTGCCCATGGCGCGGAGGTTGATGCCCTCCTTCAGGTAGTCCATGTCGGCCAGGTGGTCCTGCCAGCGCTGGTCGATGATCTGCAGCATGATGTCCCGCTCGAGCTGGCGAGCCGTCTCGGCTCCCCCCGGGATGGTCTCGTCCCGCTCGGCGTAGAGCTCGAGGGCCTCGGTGATCACGCTCTCGGTGACCTGGCCGGCCGTGGCCGCCTCCGCGAAGTCCTCGGGCACGAACTTGGTCGGGTAGTACTGCGTGAACTCGGACACGAGCCCGGGCAGATCCCACTCCTCCGGGTAGTCCGAGGGGCACGACCGGGCCACGACCTCGGTGAGCGTCATCTCGAGCAGTTCGATGGTGTCGTCCTTCAGGTCGTCACCCTCGATGATCTGGGCACGCCGGGCGTAGATCACCTTGCGCTGCTCGTTCATCACGTCGTNNCGTCCTTGCGGGACTCGGCGTTGCGGCCCTCGACGGTGTTCTGGGCCCGCTCGATGGCCTTCGTCACCATCTTCGCCTCGATGGGCATGTCGTCGGGAAGTGCACGTCCCATGACCCAGTTCATGGTGCCGGTGGCGAACAGTCGCATGAGGTCGTCCTCGAGCGAGAGGAAGAAGCGGGACTCGCCGGGGTCGCCCTGACGGCCGGAGCGGCCGCGCAGCTGGTTGTCGATGCGACGGCTCTCGTGGCGCTCGCTGCCGAGCACGTAGAGGCCACCCTTCGCGCGGACCTCGTCACCCTCGGCCTTGCACGTCGCCTCGAACTCGGCTTCGAGTCGGGCGAGCTCGGCGGCGCCCTCCTCCGTGGTGAGGTCGATGCCGCGGGCGGTCGCCTCGCGCACCGCGAGCCCCTCGGGATTGCCGCCGAGAATGATGTCGACGCCGCGGCCGGCCATGTTGGTGGCGACGGTCACCCCGCCGACGCGGCCTGCCTGGGCGACGATCTCGGCCTCCCGGAAGTGCTGCTTGGCGTTCAGGACCTCGTGGGGGATGCCGCGCTTGTCGAGCAGGCGCGACAGGTGCTCGGACTTGGACACCGACGCCGTGCCCACCAGCACCGGCTGGCCGGTGGCTTGCCGCTCGGCGATGTCCTCGACCACGGCGCTGAACTTGGCATCCTCCGACTTGTAGATCAGGTCGGGCTGGTCGGCACGGACCAGCGGCCGGTTCGGTGGGATCGGCACCACCGGGAGGTCGTAGGTGTTCGCGAACTCCGAGGCCTCCGTCTCGGCCGTGCCGGTCATGCCCGCCAGCTTCTCGTAGAGGCGGAAGTAGTTCTGGAGGGTCACGGTGGCCCAGGTGTGGTTCTCCTCCTTGATCTTGACGCGCTCCTTGGCCTCCACGGCCTGGTGCAGTCCGTCCGACCACCGCCGGCCGTCGAGGGTGCGGCCGGTGAACTCGTCGACGATGCGGACCTCGCCCTCTGCCACCAGGTAGTCCTTGTCACGCTTGTAGAGCTCCTTGGCCAGCAGTGCCTGGGTCAGGTGGTGGACGTAGTTGACGGCCACGGCGTCGTAGAGGTTGGACACCCCGAGCTGGCGCTCCACCTTTTCGATGCCGGCCTCGGTCGGCACGACGGTGCGCTTCTCCTCGTCGACCTCGTAGTCGTCCTCGGCACGGAGGGTGCGGACGATCCCGGCGAACTGGTAGTAGAGCTGGGCCGACTCGGCTGCCGGCCCCGAGATGATGAGCGGGGTCCGGGCCTCGTCGATGAGGATCGAGTCGACCTCGTCGATGATGGCGAAGTGGTGGCCGCGCTGGACCATGGCCTCCTTCGAACGGGCCATGTTGTCGCGCAGGTAGTCGAAGCCGAGCTCGGTGTTGGTCCCGTACGTGACATCCGAGAGGTAGGCATCGCGCTTCTCGGCGGGTTCGGTGATGTCGGGCCCGACGCGACCCACGGTCAGGCCGAGGAACCGGTGCAGTCGGCCCATCCACTCCGAGTCGCGGGTGGCCAGGTAGTCGTTGACCGTGACCACGTGTACGCCGTTGCCGGCCAGGGCGTTCAGGTACACCGGCAGGGTCGACACCAGGGTCTTGCCCTCACCGGTCTTCATCTCGGCGATCCAGCCGAAGTGCAGCGCCATGCCACCCATCAGCTGGGCGTCGAAGTGTCGCTGGCCGAGGACGCGCCACGCGCCCTCACGGACCAGAGCGAAGGACTCGACCAGCAGGTCCTCGAGCGTCTCGCCATTGGCCAGGCGTTCGCGGAACTGGACGGTCATGGCCTGCAGCTCCTCGTCCGAGCGCGCCTCCATCTCCGGCTCGAGGGCGTTGACCAGTGGGACCAGCTCAGCCAGCCGCCGGACCTTCTTGCCCTCGCCGGCGCGGAGGACTTTCGAGAACATGCTCATGGGGACCCCACTCTACTGTCGGTGGCCTCCCCGCAGTCACCGGAGCCGTCAGTCACCCGGACCCCGGACGACCCGTCGCCCAACCGCCCGACCCGGGCCCCGTCAGGGGACCCGGGCGGGCCGCAAGGTGGTCAGGGTGCGGACGACGGTGCGCTCAGGCGGTACGCACCTTGCGGTAGAGCATCCCGGGGGCGGCCACCCGGTGGCGGGGCTGGGAGCGGCCGACGATACGGCCCTTCGCCCGCTCCACCTGGTGCTCCAGCTTCTCGACGACGAGGTCGACGGCAATGAGGGGCTCCTGGCCGGCAGCCCTGGCCCGGAGGGTCCGACCGTGACCGGACATGACCACCTCGCAGTACTCACGATCGGAGATCCTCGGATTGTGCTCCTCCGAGAAGTGGACCTCGGCCCGGTCGAGTCCGGGACAGTGCTCCCCGATGTGGCGCACCTTCTCCTCGGTAAGGGCTCGAACTTCGTCGGACACGATCTTCCGTCCATGCGTGATGACTACGTCCACTGCTTCGCCTCCTCGGCATCGTTGATCGACTGCTACTGCACTGGGTGGCCGGTCCTCCTGGTCGGTCGGTGAAGGGATGGGTAGGTGATGGTCGTGAGCGGCGTGCGGCTGACCTGGTCTTTGACCCCACACTCGCCTGCAGGGGAACTCACGGCCGGGCACCGGCGGCGCCGACCGTCTCCGGTCGGGCACCCAGCGGTACCACTCGTGGCACGCGTCATCCCCTCTCCGCCCGCCCCCGACAGCCGGGGACGCCACGGGCAGGACTTACTCCTAAGCCGCACCATGCTCAGCAACCATGAGTTGCCTTACGTGGGTCGTTTCGCCTGCGACTGGCTTCGACTTGCAACCACAGACCCGCACGTCGCTCATATGGCGAGCATACGCCCGCGGATGACAAAAGTTAACTGCTGTGTCCGCAGTTCACGGAGCCGTCATCCAACCGCAACACGGGTACCGGACGATCGTCGGCTGGCCTGACGAGCCGTCCGACCGATCACGTCCGGTTGGCGGGCGCCGTTCGGGCGTCGTCGCCGGCGGCCAGGACGTGCTTGATGTCGTCGACCACGGGAACCGGCCCGGGGTCGACCCCCTCGCTGCCGGCCAGATGCAGGGCGACCACGTCGCCCACCAGGGACAGGTCGAGCAACTGGGCGAGGTCGCCCTCGCCGGCGGCGCGGACCTCGACCACGTCGGCCATGACCTCGCGGAGGGCCTCGGTGACCAGGTCGAACCGACGGCTCACCTGGGGGTGCTCGGCGTCGTGGCGCAGGTTCACGAGGGTGATGAGCTGCCGGGTGGCGTCGCCGTTCAGGCCCCAACCGGCGACCTCGTTGTGACAGAGCTCCGGGTGCACGTTCCAGAAGGCCGGCGACTTGGCCGACTCGTTGATCTGGCACTTCCAGCGGAGGGCCGCCGCCGCACCGAGGTCCTGGCTGCTGTGGACGAGTGGGATGGTCCGACCGATCCGTCGCGCCGTCAGCTCGGCCACGTTGCCGTCGCGCCCGAGCTGGTCGCGACGCCGGGACAGCTGGTCGACGGCGAGGTCGATCCACTGCTGCGCGCCGGGGAACAGCCCGATCGCCTCCAGGAGCACCAGCGGCGGCACGGCCATGGCGCCGAGTGCGGTGCGGGCCTCCGGGATCGACACGGGGACGGGCACCAGCGGCACGTCCCACTCCCCCGACAGCCGCACGAGCTCGCCCCCGCCGGACACGACGACGAGCGCGGCCCCGGCCTCGTAGGCCGCGGTGGCGGCCTCGACCGTCTCCTCGGTGTCGCCCGAGAACGACACCGCCAGGACGAGCGACCCGGTCCCCACGTAGTCGGGCGGCACGTAACCCTTCACCACCGTGACAGGCACCGGCATGAACGGCGCAGCCACCGCGGTCAGCACGTCGCCCACGAAGCCGCTGTCCCCCATGCCGAGCACCACCACGTTCTCGACGTCGTCGTGGCCCGGGAGCCCGTCGACCTCCCGGGCCGCCTCGGCCGCCGCCGCCACCTGCTCGGGCAGGCCGAAGGTGGCGTCCCAGATCCCCCGCGAATCGACGACCGCAGGCGAGACGGTCACGCGCCGGCGGCCGCGCTCGTGGTGACCGCTCCGCCGGCCGCTGCCTTGGCCGTCAGCCGGGCGTCCTCTGCGGCGTCCACCGTGGTCGCCTCGTCGATCAACAGCACCGGGATGCCGTCCCGTACCTCGTACGTGCGGTGCAGCCGAGGGTTGAACAGCACCTGCTCGTCGGCGAAGTACAGAAGCGGGCCCTTGTCCTCGGGGCAGGCGAGCACCTGGATCAGCAGCGGGTCGAGCGTCATGGTTGGTCCTCTCTGGATGTCGTGCGGGTCAGTTCATGTGGTCCGGACGGCGGTCCGACGCAGTACCGAGGGCTCAGGAGCCGAGCAACCGGGCGATGGACTCCTGCACCTCGGCCACCCTGGCGGCACAGGCAGCCTCGTCCAGCGCCTCCACGTTGAGACGGAGGAGCGGCTCGGTGTTCGACGGGCGGAGGTTGTACCACCAGTCGCCCCGGTCGACGGTCAGCCCGTCGAGGCGGTCGGCCGTGCCCAGGGCACCGCCGGCGGCCTCCACCTCGGCCGCCATCAGCTCGACGGTGCCGGCGGGATCGTCCACCACCGTATTGATCTCGCCCGACGCGGCGTAGCGCTTGAACGGGGCCAGCAGCTCCGACAGCGGCTGACCGGTGACGCTCAGCAGCTCGAGCACGAGCATGGCGGCGATGATCCCCGAGTCGGCCCGGTAGTTGTCGCGGAAGTAGTAGTGCCCGGAGTGCTCGCCGCCGAAGACGGCTCCCGTGTCGGCCATCACCTGCTTGATGAAACTGTGGCCGACCTTGGTCCGCACGCCGATGCCGCCCTTCTCGGCGATCACCTCGGGGACGACGCGCGAGCAGATGCAGTTGTAGAGGACGGTGGCACCCGGGTGCTTGTCGAGCAGCGTGGACGCCACCAGCGCCGTGGTCAGCGACCCCGACACCGGCTCGGCATGCTCGTCGACCAGGAACACCCGGTCGGCATCGCCGTCGAAGGCCAGGCCAACGTCGGCACCCGTGGCGAGCACCAGTTTCTGGAGCTCCACCAGGTTCTCGGGCTGGATCGGATCGGCCGGGTGGTTCGGGAAGTTGCCGTCCAGCTCGGGGAAGAGGATCTGCACCTCGAACGGCAGGCCCTCGAACACCTTGGGGGCTACCAGGCCACCCATGCCGTTCGCGGTGTCTGCCACCACCTTCAGCGGGCGGAGTGCCGACGTGTCGACGAACGACCGGACATGGTCGGCGTAGGCGTCGAGTACCGAGCGGTGCTCGAGCGCGCCCAACGTCGACGGTTCGGGCTCGGCCGGTCCGTCGGTGCCCCACTCATCGAGGAGCTGCTCCGCGGTGGCCTGGATCTCGATGAGGCCGGTGTCGCGCCCGATGGGCCGTGCCCCTGCCATGCAGAGCTTCAGGCCGTTGTACCGGGCCGGGTTGTGCGAGGCCGTGAACATCGCCCCGGGCGCATCGAGGCTCCCGGCGGCGAAGTAGAGGAGGTCCGTCGAGGCGAGCCCCAGGTCGACCACGGTGGCGCCCTCGGAGCGGGCCCCCAGGGCGAAGGCCTCGGAGAGCTCGACCCCGGACTCGCGCATGTCCCGCGCGATCAGGATCCTCGGTGCCCCGGTGAACCGGGCGACGGCCACGCCGATGGCGCGGAATTGGAGGGCGTTGAGCTCATCGGGGACGACGCCCCGGATGTCGTACGCCTTGAAGACGTTGGAGAGGGAGGCCATGGCCGGACCATCCTAGGCCAGGCCCCCGTGGCAGGATCTGGACGTGATCGGAATCCCTGCCATGGACACGTCGACCCCGAGCGGGCGGCACGCACGGCCGAAGCGGTGGCTCGGGACCGTCGTCGTCACCACGGTCGTCGCCGCGGTCACGCTGGCTGCGACCACGGCGTCCCTCGCGTCTGCTCCCTCCACGGCCGCCGTCACCACGCACAGCGGTACCCGGCCGTCCCCCCGCACGATCACCAGTAGCCACCTGATCGTGGCATCCGCGTCCGATCCCACGGGGGGCGGCTACTGGCTCACCGCCACCGACGGCGGGGTGTTCGCCTTCGGCGACGCAGGATTCCTGGGCTCCATGGGTGGGACTGCACTCAACCGTCCGGTGGTCGGGATGGCGGCCACCGCCGACGGTCGGGGCTACTGGTTGGTGGCCTCCGACGGCGGGATCTTCGCCTTCGGCGATGCGCCATTCCTCGGATCCATGGGCGGGACGCCGCTCAACGAGCCGGTGGTCGGCATGGCGGCCACCCCCGACGGCCGGGGCTACTGGCTCGTGGCCTCCGACGGCGGGGTGTTCGCCTTCGGCGACGCCGTGTTCCAGGGCTCGATGGGCGGGCTCAGCCTGGCATCGCCTGTCGTCGGCATGTCCGTCGACGCGGTCAGTGGCGGCTACCGGATGGTGGCTGCCGACGGTGGGGTGTTCTGCTTCGACGCACCCTTCGACGGGTCGGCCGTCGGTCTCGTCCAGCGCGCCGTGGTCTCCCTCGACACCGGGGGCACGGGCTACCGGGTGGTCTCATCCAACGGCGGTGTGTTCGCCTTCGGCGGGGCACCGTTCCTCGGTGCCGTCAGCGTCCCGCCGCTCGTGGGCGAAGTGGTCACCATCGACCCCGGCCATGACGGCGGCAACGGTGCCGACCCCGCCTTCATCGACCGCCCCATCGACGGCGGCGGCTTCACCGAGTCGTGCGACACGGCGGGCACGACCGACCTCGACGGGTACCCCGAGCACGCCTTCAATTTCGACGTGGCCACCAGGTTGGCCGCTCTTCTCGCAGGTGGTGGCGCCACGGTGGTCCTCACCCGCACCAACGACACCGGGGTGGGTCCGTGCGTCGACGTCCGGGCGGCCATCGGCAATCTCGCCGGGTCGGACGCCGCCGTCTCGATCCACGCCGACGGTGGCCCTCCGGGCGGTCGCGGCTTCGCCGTCGACGTGCCCGTCCCCGTGGTGAGCTCGATCAGCGACAACCGGGCCATCGTGGTGCCGTCCGGCCAGCTCGGCGACGACGTGCGGGACCACTTCCTGGCCGCCACCGGCGAACCGGTCTCGGACTACACGGGCTCGGACGGGATCGTCCCCCGCGGCGACCTCGGGGGCCTGAACCTCTCGACCGTGCCCAAGGTACTCATCGAGTGCGCCAACATGCAGAACGCGACCGACACGGCGCTGGTCGAATCACCGCAGTGGCGTCAGCAGGCCGCCCAGGGCCTGGCCGACGGGATCACCGCCTTCCTGGTCCAGCGCGAGGTGCCCTGAGCGCAGGAGCACCCCGCCGCGCCTCTCCCGTCCCGTCCTGTCGCCGCCCCGACCGCCGCGAGCGGCTACGCCGTTCCTTCACCCGACAGCAGGCCGATGACGTCGCCCGCCATGGCCGCACAGAGCTCGTCCAGGAGCTCCATGCGGGCCAGGAGGCCCTCGGCCACGAGGAGACGCTGGAGGTCGAGGGAGACGAGCGGCGCCATGTCGCAGAGCTGCCAGCCCACCTCGGCGGAGTCACCCGAGATCCGCAGGCTGTGGGGGAGTGCCGGAACGTCGCCCAGCTCGGACAGCAGTGACCGCAGCCGTCGCAACGACCCCTCGGCCCCGGCCAGGACGGTGTCACTGCACGGGGTGTCGTCGTCGGGCAGGTCCTCGACGATGGCCCGCGGGTAGGGGTCGTCGGACAGCCACCCCTCGACCCGGACCCGTCGGATCCCGGTGGCCACCACCAGCAGGCGCCCGCCGTCCAGCTCGGCCACGTTGGCGATACGGGCCACGGTGCCCACGTCGACCCGTTGGTCACCACCGCCCACCTCGGAACCGCGCTCGATGAGGACGACCCCGAACTCGCCGTCGGCCTCCAGGCAGCGGGTCATCAACGCCCGGTACCGCTCCTCGAACACGTGGAGCGGCAGGCCCGCCCCCGGAAACAGGACCGAGGACAGGGGGAACATGGCGAGTTCGTAGGTCACCGGGTCGCCCCCGCGGCACGGCGGGCCCGACGGGACCGGCCGGCGCGCCAACCGGCGACGGCCAGTGCGACGACGACCACGAGGGAGATCAGGGTCAGCGCCTGACCCACCCAGTCGGCCGGCACGTTGCCGTACGTCAGGGTCACGTCGTTGCTCGTCGGCACCACCACCATCAGGTTGGGGGCGACCCGGAAGGGCCCCTCCGCCCCCGAGGCCTGCCAGTTGGGGAAGTACGAGATCCGCACCTCCACCGGCACGCCGACCTTGTCGACGTGGAAGCTGACCCCGCCCTCGGTCTGGTTGACGTCGGACACGGTGACCGCGGGTTCCGACACCGAGGGCACCGACGTGGCACCGATCGGCACCCTCGTCCACGTCGCGGGTCCGTCGGCGGCGGGGACGACGTCCCACCGGGACGGATGGTCGTACCAGTCGACGGCCGGTGTGAGCCAGCTGGATTGATCGGCCCCGACGCCCTTCCACACGACCGGCTGACGGGTCAACGGCACCACGAGCTGTGTGTCGGCGATCCGGTACACCTTCCACGTCGTGTCGAGCGCCTCGCCGTTGTAGTTGGTGCTCCACGGCCCCGTCGAGCCGACGAGGGTGGCCGAGGGGTCGGCCGCCGCCGCGTACTGGACCGTGGTCGACGACGCGAGCAGGTAGCGCACACCGAGCTCCTGGAGGTGCTGGATGCCGAGCGGTACGTCGAGGCCGCCGTAGGGCAGCCCCACCACCGCGTTCGACGGGTTCGGCGAGAGCTCGTTCTGGTTGATGAAGTGGAACGGGGTGGTGGACGCCGACTCGAAGAGCAGTCCCTCCATCGAGTCGATGCAGCCGTTGGTGAAGTAGGGCAGGAGCATGAGTGACTCGGTCGTGCCGAAGCGGTTGAGGGACGGGTCGTACTCCCACATGGCCCGCCCGCAGCCCTGCGACGCACCGACCGTGGACATCATCTTGATGACCGCCTGGAACTCGGGGTAGTCCGGCTTCTTCTCGTAGCCCGAGTAGTTCCACTCCGCCCAGGCGCTGGGCTGGTCGGCACCCACCGTGACCCCGATCTTGGCCAGGGTGGCCGACGGCACGACCAGCGGTGGCACCACCGCCAGGCAGGCGGCGGCCAGTCCCACCAGCGGCCCGATGACCGCCCCGGCGGCCACGGCCGCGGGCACGGGGCGCCGGAAGCGCGTGACCCGCATGCCCGGCGACCACTCGTTCAGGTCGACTGTGCCGAGGCTGCGGCGGGCCGACCGCACCCAGACGTTCAGCCGGCGTCGTCGCCACCACCGGGCGACCAGGCCCACCGCCTCGGCCAGCGCGTACCCGGCCAGCAGGTAGAGGCAGAGGAACCACAGCGGGAGGAACCGCACGTTGTAGAGCTTGGAGGCCGGGTCCACGATCATGGCCGACGCCGACAGCCCGGCCATCACCACGAGGAACAGGGCGACCCGGTTGCGTCGCAGCACCATGAAGGCCACGCCCACCAGGTCGGCGATCAGCACCCACCGGGCCGACCCCGGGAAGAGGAGGTGCGGATAGCCGAAGACCTTGGTGTAGCCCATGTTCGTCGTGTAGGGCTGCTCGGCGTAGAACGGGAGCAGCCACCAGGCGGCCAGTCCCAGGCCGAGTGCACCGGCGACGGCCGACCACGCCAGGCGCCGGCCCCACCGACGTCGCGCCACCGCGGCCCGTACGCCGCCTGCGACCATGCGTGGCAGGTCGGCGTCCAGGAGCAGCCACACGGCGGCACCGACCACCGCGAAGATGGCGGGGATCAGGTGGCAGAGGAGGGCGGCGGCAAACAGCACCGCGGCCAGTGCGCGGTGCCGCCCCGTCCGCAGCCCAGATGCCACCACGCCCAGGAAGAGCAGTGCGAGCGAGAGGCTGAGCGAGAAGGAGAACTCGCCGGCCAGCGTCGAGAGCAGGTTCCCGCCGTAGATCGAGAAGCTGGGCTCGAACAGGAACGGGAGCGTGGCGGCGGCCAGGCAGCCCGGACCGGGGTCGCGCAGCCCGGCCAGCTTGGCGAACGCCCAGGCGCAGAGCGGCAGGAGGAGGCTGCCCAGGACGGTCACCAGCTTGAAGGCGACGTCGTAGGAGAAGACGACATTGAACAGGACCGTGACCAGACCAGGCAACGGGAAGTAGAAGGTGTAGAGGGGGAAGCCGTCGTACCAGCCCGGGTCCCAGCCCGTCACCCGGCCGTGGGTGAGCAGGTCCGACTTGAGGAAGGCGGGCAGGGCGACGTGGGCGCCCGTGTCACCGCCCGCCGTGGTGGTGTTCAGGAAGAGCAGGTTCGGATGCATCTGGGTGAGCACCACCACGATCACGCCGAGAATGGCGGCGGCACCCGTCCACGACGGCCAGGCCGTCCGACGGGTCATCCGCACCCACCACGGCGCCCGGACCGACCTGCGGACCACCCGTGTGTCCGTGGTGGAGGACCCCGGTGCGGCCGGGGCGCCCGGAGGCCACGCCGGGGCGTCCTCCACGGCCGTGGCCCCCTCGGTGTCGCCGTACTCTCCCGGCGTCATGTCAGGCCAGCCCCCGGGCGCCAACCAGGGCCGGGAGCACCACGGCGCTCAGCGCCAGGGCGTTGAACGAGGCGTGGGCCACCATGTTCATCCCGAGCCGTCCCGTCCGGTACGACACGGCGCCGAGGATCACGCCGAAGGTCGCCAGTCCGAGCAGCTGCAGCGACTCGGCGTGCGCCAGTCCGAAGAGCACACCGCTGACCACCACGGCGAGCGCGGGCCCGACCCAGCGGCCCCATCGGCCGAACAGCCGCGCCAGGGCGCGGAGCAGGACCCCTCGGAAGAAGAGCTCCTCGAAGAACGGCGCACCGACGACGGTGGCGACCACGATCAGCCAGTAGCCCGTACCGTGGGAGCCCCCCGTCAGCCGTTGGGCCGGAGCGGAAAAGCGTTGGTTGAAGTCGTGGATGTGGGGCTTGATCGGGATGTAGATGAGGGCCACCACGAATTGGCCGGCCACCCCGATCGGGACGCCGAGCAGGTCGATCCAGCGGAACCGGAGCCCGAGGTCGGGCACGAGGCGCTTGGTACCCCGCAGACTGCTGGCCAGGACGGCGGCGCCGGCGAAGCCGCCCCACAGGCCGAAGAGTGTGGACAGCACGAACCACGTGGGGGGCTCTGACAGCTTCGACAGGGCGGTCAGCTGGTGGTACTGCCCGGCGAGGGCCCCGGCGATCCCGACGAACACCGCGGCCAGGACCTGCCCGCCGAGGAACCCGAGTGCGGCGTACAACAGCCACAGCCAGGCCGCGGGCCGGTCGACCGGGCTCCCACCGGCATCGAGCTGCCGGCCGAGGGAGATGTCACCCGTGCCGAACCGACGGGGCGCCACGCCGGTGCCGGGCCCGGTCGGGTCGTGCGTCGTCGGAGGTGGTGCGCCGGGTCCCGCGGCATCCACCGCCTGTTCGGGCCGGTCGCTCACTCCCCCACGATACCGACGACGCACCGTGGTGGGGCACCGGGCGCGACGGGGCGGGGCGATGCGTCAGGCGGGCCCCGTGGCGCGTAGCATGAAGAGGTGACCCCGCCCAACCCCAACGCCCCCAGCGGCCCGTCCCCGAGCACCCCCGGCCAGGAGTCCCCTGGGCAGAACAAGAACCGCATCGTCCTCCTCGCGGTCGTGATGGTCGTGGTGCTGGCGGTCCTGATCGTCCCGAGCCTCGTCCAGAAGGCCAACACCTCCCAGATCACCTACAACACGTTCCTCACGAAGGTGTCGGACAAGCAGGTGTCCACGGCGACGGTGGACCAGTCGTCCGGCGTCGTCACCGGCACCCTGACCGACGGCACGAAGTACACGGCCAACGGGCCGAACCCGGTGACCGACTCCGAGCTCAGCGCCCTCAAGCCCCTGGGTGCCAACTACAAGCTGGTGACCACCACCCAGAACCCGCTCGTGTCGATCATCTGGTACCTGGTGCCGTTCGCCATCATCCTCGGGATCTTCTACTTCATCAGTCGCCGGGCCCAGGGCCAGATGGGCAGCATCATGTCCATCGGCCGGTCCAAGGCGAAGCTCTACTCCACCGAGCGCCCGTCGACCACGTTCGACGACGTGGCCGGTTACGACGGGGTGAAACTCGAGATCAGTGAGGTCGTCGACTTCCTGAAGACCCCGGCGCGCTTCAAGGAGATCGGCGCGCGCATCCCCAAGGGCATCCTCCTGGTCGGTCCCCCGGGAACCGGAAAGACCCTCCTGGCCCGGGCCGTGGCGGGCGAGGCGGGCGTGCCGTTCATGTCGGTCAGCGGCTCCGACTTCATGGAGATGTTCGTCGGCGTGGGCGCCAGCCGTGTCCGCGACCTGTTCGCCACCGCCCGCAAGCAGTCCCCGGCGATCGTCTTCATCGACGAGATCGACTCGATCGGCCGCAAGCGCGGCGCCGGCCTCGGCGGAGGCCACGACGAGCGCGAGCAGACGCTCAACCAGATGCTGTCCGAGATGGACGGGTTCGACCCCACCGAGGGCATCGTGGTCATGGCCGCCACCAACCGTCCCGACATCCTCGACGCCGCCATCCTCCGCCCCGGGCGGTTCGACCGTCAGATCGTGGTGCCGCTGCCCGACCTCGACGAGCGCCTGCCGATCCTGCAGGTCCACTGCAAGGACAAGCGGGTCGACCCGACCGTCGACCTGGGCAAGGTGGCACGCGGCACCCCCGGCATGAGCGGCGCCGACCTGGCCAACCTGGTCAACGAGGCGGCCCTGCACGCCGTCCGCCGGGGCTCGACCGTCATCCAGAACGAGGACTTCGAGGCGTCCCGCGACAGGGTCCTCATGGGTCAGCGCCGTGACAGCCTGGTCCTGTCCAACGCCGAAAAGGAGCGCGTGGCGTTCCACGAGGGTGGCCACGCCGTCCTCGCGTACGTGCTCCCCGACGCCGACCCCGTCCACAAGGTCACGATCCTCCCGACCGGGATGGCACTCGGGGTGACCATGCAGCTCCCCATGGAGGAACGGCACATCCATCCCCGACAGCACATCGAGGACTCGCTGGCCGTGCGGATGGGTGGGCGCGCCGCCGAGCTGCTGGTCTATGGCGACCTCTCCACCGGGGCCGCAAACGACCTGGTGGGCAACACCGAACTGGCCCGCAAGATGGTCCGTGAGTGGGGCATGAGCGACAGGATCGGCCCGATGGCATGGGGTTCGCAGGGGCAGGTCTTCCTCGGCGAGGACCTCATGCACACACGCGACTACTCGGAGCACACCAGCCAGATCATCGACGACGAGGTGGAGCAGATCCTCAGGGCACAGGAGCAGCGGGCCCTCGAGGTGCTCGCCCGGCACCGCGGTGGCCTCGACGCCGTAGCGCGGGCCCTGCTCGACGAGGAGACGATCGACGGCGAGACGGTGGGTCGACTGGTCGACACCGCCTACGGTCGACCTGTCCACGCCCCCGGCGTCAAGACGGTGCCGCCGATCTTCGTGGCCAGCCAGCACGGCCCCACCGGCACGGCCAACGTCGACGGTCCTCCGGCGGACGCCCCCGTCGGACCGGTCGGCGGCGCGACGGCGCCCGCACCCGTCCCCTCGGCCGAGGCCGGACCCGCACCGGCCCAGCCCGCACAGCCGGCGGGCACGAACAGCAATGCCGCCCCAGCCACCGGTGGCAGCGGTTCCGATGCCCCCGTGCCCCCGGTCGTCCAGCCGGGCAACGGATCGGCCCCGCAGACAGGCGGCTGGCCCCAGGCCCAGACTCCGTGGCCCGGCAAGCAGGCACCCTGGCCACCGCCTCCGCCCCCCGCCTCACACTGAGGCCCACCGCCCGCCCCGTCCGTGTCGGGCGGTGGCGGGCCCACGGTCAGAGGGGCTGACTCAGGAGGACAGCGGGAAGCCGGACGTGGACACGACGCCCGGCGCACCGGTCGGCCCGTCGTCCGCCTCGACCACCACCGGACCCGTGGCCTCGACCACCAGTGGGCGCAGGCCGCCCACCGCGGCGGCCCCGAAGACCACGAGGCCCCCGGCGGCGACCCGGGCTCGGGCCACCGGCTGACCACCGGCCAGCGGGACCACCGTGACCGACACGGGTGTCCCGCCGGGGTCCGCCACCGCCAGCGACCGGATGGCCGCACCCGCCGAGAGCGGATTGCCCGGCGAGCCCGGACCGACTACCAGCCACGTCGTCGCCGGGCTGGTCGTCCCCCCGGTGAGTCCCGCCTGTGGTGCCACGGCGCCAGAGGGGGCGGTCACGCTGCGGCCCACCACGATGGGCGAGGGTGCGGACACGGTGACGGAGTAGGGGGACCCGAGCGGCCAACCGGCCACGGCCGACACGGTCAGAGTCGCCACCGCGTGTGCCGGCACATCGAGGACCCGCGGCGTCACCGAGGCGCCGGACAGGCCCACGGACACGTCGGCGGCCACCTGGGAGCCGCCAGGATTCGCCACCACGAGGTTCACCGTCCCGCCCTGGACGGCAGTGGTCTGGGCAAACCGCCAGGTCGTCGCCGGGGCCGGCGTCCCGGCCACCAGGGCCAGACCCGACCCCGTCGGCGTCGGCGTCGGCGTCGGCGTCGGCGTCGGCGTCGGCGTCGAGATCTTGTCGAGCTCGGTGGCCACGACCGCTCCCGACGTCGCCTGGACCAGCGTGGTGACCCCCGCCTGGCCCTGGACGTAGGCACCCAGGCCGTTGACCACCAATTGTCCGGGCGCGAGGGTGATGCCCTGATAGGCCTGGGGCACGAGGAGGGCACCGCCCGTGGTCAGGAAGCTCACGTCGACGACGGCCTGGGCGGCCGTCGGATTGTAGAGCGACAGGTCGAGCAGCCCACTACTGGTCGACCCACCTGCGAACTCCCACTGCGGTGCCACGGTCGAGGCACACGGGGCGGTGCTCCAGCCCGTGGGCCCGCCGATGACCATCGTCCCGGTCACTCCGCCGCCGACGAAGGCGAACGTGGTGGCCGTCGCTCCGGCGGGGAGCCCGGTCGCCGGGGTCACCTCCGCCGTCCCGAGTGGCGGCACGACCACCGAGCTGCGGATCTGGGCCGTTCCCGACGCGGCCACCGTCGTCATGACCCCGTGCACCGTGGTCCGCGACGTGTTCGTGAGCGCCACGGCGCCGGTGGCGCCCGCGCCGGCGTCCACCCCGGCGCCGCTCGTGCAGAACAGCGAGGACGTCCGTGCGTCCGCCGGTGCCACCTGCACCCCGCCGCCGGCCGGGGCCGCGGGCGCCTTCGGGGGAGGGACGGCCAGTGACACGACACCCACGCCGACCACCACGACGGCAGCGGCGGCGATCGCCGCCGTCCGTCCGGCGACCGGGCGCTGCGCCCGTCGCCGACGTGCGATGCGAGACTGCACCGCTGGCACGGAGCCGGTCACCTCGGCCGCCGTCCGGACCCCGTCCACGTCATCGCCGACGCCCGGCACCCCGGAGATCGGACCCGTCATCCGAGCACCTCCTGGTCCGTCCCCCACACATCGTCGATCTCGTCGGTGGAACGCGAGCGGCCCGGTGACCACGTCCGGGGCCGTCCCACCCGCTCCCATTGACGTCGGAGCCGGCGGCGGTCCACCAGGGCTCCCAGGGCCAGGCCCCAGGCGACGACCGAGAAGACCCCGGACCCGAGCGGCACGGGTCCGCCGTCGAAGCGGAGGGTGCCCGTCGAGGCCGCCGTCACCGCATACCGGGAAGCCCATCCGAAGGAGTCGGACCGGGGTGCCGACGCGCCCGATGCCATGGTGAGGTGCCAGTCACCCGACGGGGCGGCCGACGAGAACACCGTGCCGGCGGTCAGTGGGCCCTCGAACGAGCGGGATGCAGGGGCACCGGGCAGCACTGACCGGACTCCGGGCACGACGGGGGAGCCCGGTCCGGCGGCCAGCGGCGACGGCAGCGCCACGGCGGCCCCGGCTCGGCCCGTGGCCTCGGCCCGCTGCGGCACCCAGTCGGCGTTGGCGAAGATGGTGATGCCCGTGCCCGACAGGACCGGCTGCAGGTCCAGCTGCCGGTCGAGGGACGGCAGCAGGTCGGAAGGAACGGGATAGGCGGTGGGGCTCTGCTGGCCGGCGATGTCCGGCGCGATCGAGGTGAGGACGACGACGTACCGGACCCCGGCGGGAGCGACCAGGTAGCCGAGTCGGTCCGTGCGGTCCTGGCGGGCGAGGTCCACCGCCGTGCCGAGCTGTGCGGCCGGTCCGGCAGCGGTCCCGTTCCACAGCCATCGGGCGTCGGGCGGTCCGTCCTCGGACGTGGCGTAGGCGAGACCGTCGCCGGCGTTCCAGCCGCCGAGGTTCAGGCTACGGGGATCGCCGAGCCACAGGACGCGGAACGCCCCGTCCGACGCCTTGGCGTTCATCCAGGACACCGACTGGGCGAAATCGTTGGTCGGGAGGTCCCACCGGCCGGGCAGGGCGGAGATGAGCGTCGGCACCGAGGCGAGCGCCACGGCCAGGACCCCCACGACCGTCACCAGCTGCCGCCAGCCGAACGCGGCCTTGGGCAGGTCCCGCTCGAACGCGGCCACGCCGAGTCCGATCGAGGCGGCCGTGGCGGCGGCGGCGGGCCCGAGCAGGACGAGCGGCTCGATGGCCAGGCCCCCGGTCCACCCGCGTCCGCTGACCCAGGCCACGAACCAGAACACGAGCGCCACGGCCCAGAACCGGGTGGCCCACCGGAACCGGACGCCCCGGGCCAGCAGCAGCGGTGCGGCGGCGGCCACGAGGAAGCCCCAGGTCAACGGTGAGTCGCCGATCGGGCCGGTGGCGAAGCGGAGCAGCGCGCTCCAGGAGGCGGCACCCGAGGCGGGCGTCACGAGACCGAAGACGGCGACCATCCCGCGGCCTGACGCAAGCACCCCGATCGCCCACGGCAGACAGATGACCAACGCCACCACGGTGGAACCCAGTGCCAGCCGGACCGCCCGGGCGGTCGGCCCTGCATCCCGGAACAGGAGGGACGAGACGACCAGGGCGACTGCGGACAGCACGACCACGATGGCGGCGGCGGGTGCGAAGGAGATGAGGACGGCCTCGAGGACGCCGAGGGCCAGCGACCCCCCCAGGAGGCCATGACGCGACGCCCAGGCGCCCGCCGGGACCGCCCGGCCCGGCTCGTCACCGGCCGGCGATCCAGCGGCAGGGACCCCTGCGGTGCGGACGAACGGCTCGAGCCCGGTCGAGCGCGCCAGGATGGCGAGTACCCACGGCGATCCGGCGTAGACCACGAGTGCGCCCCAGCGCCCGAGGGCGAGCGCGTTGTAGGCCAAGGGCATCGCCAGGTAGGCGAGTCCGGCGACGAGTGCCGCACGCTGGGACCCGAACGGGCGCAGCAGGCGGACTGCCCCCCAGGCGCCGAACGGGAGACAGGCGAAGATGAGGATCTTCTGGGTCAGCCCCATGGCGCCCAGCAGCAACGTACCGACCAACCCGGAGATGCCCAGCGCTGGTGTGACCGGAGCCGTCGTGCCCACTCCCGACGGGTGCCATCCCCCGAAGAACTGCGAGATGGTCGACGACCAGGACGGGAACGGGGTGAACTGGCCCACTGCCGGGAGGTGGCTGGTCATCACCCCGCGGGACCCGATGACGACGAGCACGGCGGCCGTCAGCCAGATGGCGAGGCGCGTCCTGCCCGTCACCCGTCCGGCCTCGGTCGTGCCAACGCCAGGCTCCAGTTCGAGCCCCTCGTCCGGGCCGCCGTAGACCTCGGCCGACACGGCGGCTGCCGCTGCCAGCTCATCGGCGTGGGCACCGTGGAACCCGTGCTGGAACACCCGGCGGCTGTACGCGGACAGCCGGGCGCTCCCCCGTACCTGTAGGAGTCGGATCTCCTTGTCGCCCAACTGCCGCTTGGGCTGGAGGGCCGCCCGCCGCGCACGGGTCGCCGGCAGCCGGGCGAGGTTCCAGCGCCAGGCCCGGACCACGGCAGCCGCCCGGGCGCGGTTGCCGGCCAGCTCGGCGACGAGCACCTCCCCCACCGCCAACAGGAAGATCTGGGGCACGACCCGGAGCAGGTGGGTGCGGGAGTAGCAGGTGAACACCGCCAACAGCTCGTGGCGGCGCTGGAGCTCCTGGAGCGTGACCAGTCGATCCGGGTCCTTCGCCTCCGGCGCCGACGCACCCGTCACGGCCGACGCCAGTACGGCGTCCGGGTTGTCCTCCGGGCCACCCTCGTCGGAGGCATCCGCAGCTGCGGACCTCGCGGAGAGTTCGACGGCGGGGGACTCGGCTGCAGAGGGCTCTGCGGGGGGGGACTCGGCGGCGAACTCCTCGGCGGCCACCAGGGACGGCTCGAGGCGGCGCTCGCCGGAGGCCAGCTCCTCGAGGTGGCGCACCCGGGCATCGGGGGCCACGATGATGCGGGCACCCAGGACCTGGGCCCTCCAGCACAGGTCCAGGTCCTCCCCCATGGCCACGATCATCGGGTCGTAGCCCCCGAGTGCGTCGAACAGGTCGGCCCGGATGAGCGTCGCCCCGCCGGGTGCGACGAAGACATCCCGGACGGCATCGTGCTGTCCGTGGTCGATCTCGTGGGGCTGCACCCGCTCGACGACGGATCCACCCTTGTCGACGCTCATGCCGACATGGACGAGCTGCACGGGGTCGCTCCAACTCACGACTTTCGGTGAGACGATCCCCGCGTTGGAGCGGAAGGCCTCCTCGACGAGGAGGTGGACGACGTCCGGGTCCAGGGCCACATCGTCGTGGCACAGGAGGTAGTAGGAGGCCCCGTTGACCATCGTCCGGACCTCGTTGACGGTGGCCCCGAAGCCCCGATTCGACCCGAATCGCCGCACGTAGGCATCAGGCAGGACCTTGGCCACACGGGCGGCGAGGTCCCCCGACAGCCCCGTGTCCAGGACCAACACCGACAACTCCGCATAGTCCTGTGAGGCGATCGAGGCCAGCGTCTCAGCGAACCACGGACCTGGATCGTGGGCGACGACGACGGCGACAACCGGCGGGGCCAGTGTTTCCATCAGGGGTCAGAGGCTATCGGGCCTGGAGGGGGCTGACGAGGGTATTGGACCCGACTTCTGGAGTCGGTCGTCGGGCCCCCACGCTCGGTCGGGGCCGACCGGTGCTCGCGGAGTGCTTGCAAATGTTTATCATCTGGTATACAGTTGTATCCGAGCACGACGACAGAATCCTGGACGCAGGAGACCGGCGTGGTGCGACTGGAACGTGAAGGCAGCACAAGAACCGAGCAGAAGGAGCGCACCATGCCCGACATCAACACCGACATCACCAAGGCCGCCAAGGACATCGCCAACGTCGCCAAGGACGCCACCTACGTCGTCATCGGCGCCGGCGTCCTCGGATTCCAGCAGGCCCAGGTCCAGCGCCGCGAGTTCATGGAGAAGCTGCAGGACCCCTCGTCCGGGCTCGGCGACCGGGTGACCGCCGTCCGTGGCGACCTGACCGAGGCCGTCAAGAACGTCGACGCCAAGGTCGAGGAGTTCATGGACCGTGCCGAGGAGCTCATCGAGCGGGTCGAGGCCGTCTTCGCACCGTTCGAGGACCGGCTCCCCGCCCAGGCCCGCGACATCGCCAAGCAGGCCCACGAGCAGGCCAAGGACGCCCGGTCACAGATCCGCAACATGCGGCCCACCGCCGTCGCCTGAGCGACGCACGACGACGCCGTCGGGTACCCCCCTACCGGACGGCGCACGGACCGGAGCGCCCTCGAGGCCCGGTCACCCAGGGACCGACCCCCAAGGTCCCCCGAGAGAACGGCCCGCCACGTGCGGGCCGTTCTCCGCGTCCGGGCCCTCAGGCGGGAGCGTCCCGCCAGTGGGCGAGGACGTCGGCCAGGGTCTGGTCCAGCGGCAGCTCCGGCACCCAGCCGGTCGCGGCGGTCAGTCGGCCAGGGTCGCCGCGCAGCACGGGCACCTCGACGGGGCGCATCAGCGACGGGTCCTGGACCAGGCGCACCGAGCTCCCGGCCCGGGCCAGCAGGCGGTCGGCGATGTCCTGGATGGCGACGTCCTTCCCCGAGCACACGTTGTAGATGCCACCCGGGTCCCCTGACTCGATCAGCATCCGGTAGGAGCGGACGACGTCCCGGACGTCGGTGAAGTCGCGCCTGGCGGTCAGGTTGCCCACGGGGATCTCGGTGGCCCCCGAGCGTTCCGAGTCGACGATGCGCTTGGCGAGCGCCGACACGGCGAAGTTGGGCGACTGGCCCGGCCCGATGTGATTGAACGGGCGCACCGTCACGACGTGCTGTCCGTGGCCGAGCCACGCCTGGGCGCACAGCGCCTCGGCGGCCAGCTTCGATGCGGCGTACGGGGTGAGTGGCGCGGTCGGCGACGTCTCGGTCAGGGGGAGCTGCGCAGGGTCCGTCACCGCCCCGTAGACCTCGGCGGAACTCGTCACCAGGACCCGCGGGTCGGTGCCGCACTCGCGGGCAGCGGCCAGCAGGGCACCGGTGCCGAGGACGTTGACCTCGAGGACCCGCAGGGGCTCGTCCCACGACTTGCCGACGTGGGTCATGGCCGCCAGGTGGTAGATCGCATCGGGGGCTGCCGACCGCACCGCCGCCAGGAGCGCAGCGGGGTCGGTGATCTCGACCTCCTGGTCGATCTGGACGACGTCGTCGCCGCTGCTGCGGAGATGGTCGGCCAGCCACGTGCCTACGAAGCCGCGGCCGCCGGTGATCAGGGAGCGCACGACGGGTCACCCTACCGGCTGTGCGCACCCACCGAGCGATCCGCCGTTCCCACCGGCCCGGGGACAGGCCGGCGACCCGCGACACCGGGGTCAGCGCCCGCGTGCCGCCGCCGTCCGGTAGGCCTCGACGTGGACGTCTGCGCTGGCTTCCCAGGTGTGGGCGGCGGCGATGGCGAAGCCCTCCGACCGTCGCTCAGACACCACCCGGTCGTCCTGGCGACCGCCGAGCACGTCGTCGAGGACGTCGGCCAGGGCGGCGGCATCACCGGTGGGGACGAGGAGTGCGCTGGTGCCGGCCACCTCCTCCATCGCCGTCCCACTGGTGGTCACGAGTGGGGTACCGCACGCCAGCGCCTCTAGGGCCGGGAGACCGAACCCCTCGTACAGCGAGGGGTACACGACCGCCGTCGCCGAGCGCAGCAGGGCCGGGATCACCGTGTCGTCCACATAGCCGGTGCGCACCACGCGAGGACCCAGCCCGGACGCCGTGACGGCCGCATCCACCGCGTCTGCGCCCCAGCCCCTGCCCCCGGCCAGGACGAGCAGTGCGTCGGGATGCCGGCCTGCCACGGCCGAGAAGGCGCGCACCAACGTCGGCACGTCCTTGCGCGGCTCGAGCGTCCCCACGAACACCAGGAGCGGTCGGTCCGAGGTGAGCCGGTGGTCGACCTCGGCCAGCAGGGCAGCATCCGCCCCTCGTGACGGTTCGTCCGGACAGAAGCGTTCGGCGTCCACTCCGTGGGGGGCGACGACCACCTCGGCCTCCACGCGACACCATGTCTCCAGTCCGTCCGCCGTGACACGGCTCGGGCACACCACGACCGCCGCGTCCCGCGCCGCCCGCTCGATGGCCCGACGGAACAGGACGACCTTGGAACGCTCGTGCCACTCCGGGGCGTCGAAGAAGCTCAGGTCGTGGACCGTCACCACCGAGGGCACCGGTGACCTCCGGGGCATCGTGTAGTGGGGGCCGTGGTGCACGTCGGCGCCCGACGAGGCGAGGAGCGAGCCGAGCCGGAGCTGCTCCCAAGCCAGCCGGAGGGGACGGGGCCCCGGGGCCGACGCCAGCAGGTCACCGGGTGCGACCAACGGGGACCAGCGGTCACGGTCGTCGGCACGACTGCACAGGACGAGGTCGACGTCAGCACGAACCGCCAGCTGTCGGGCCAGCTGCAGGATGTAGTGCCCAGCGCCCACCGGACGCTCGGGCACGGCGCTGACGTCGAGGGCCACGCGCAACGTCGAGGGCTCCCCGGCGGTTCCCGCAGGGACCCGGACCGTCACGGCTGCCTCCTGGTCCGTCACGTGCCGGCTCCGTCCCCTGCCGGTCCGCGGTCCGAGACCAGGTCCCACACGTCCCGGTGCCTGCGGGCGATCGACGTCCAGGACAGTTCGGCGGCGCGGGCGGTACCCCTGGCGACCAGATCGCTCCGGGTCGGCTCGTCGGTGGCCACCTGCAGGAGGCCGGCGGCAATTGACGCCGTGTCGTGGGGATCGACCTCGAGTGCGGCCCCACCGGTGCTGGGCAGTGGGCTCGCGACCACCGGCGTGCCCACCGACATCGCCTCGACTGGGGGCAGGCCGAACCCCTCGATCAGGGGGACGTAGGCGAGCAGCCGCGCCGACGCGTAGAGCCCCGCCAGCTCGCCGGCCGACACCGACCCGGCGAGCACGACACCGGGACCGAGTGCCACCTGCTCCCCCCAGCCCGACGGGCCGACCATCACCAGGGGCCACGGCTCGGGCAGTTCGGCACGTACGGCCTCGTAGGCCTCGACCAGTCGCTGGAGGTTCTTCCGTGGCTCGAGCGTCCCGACACAGAGCAGGAAGGGGCCGTGCACACCGAGCGACGCCAGGTGGGCGGCGGCGGCCGGCACGTCCGGCGGTGGCAGATGGTCCGACCCCATCGGGATGACGGTGATCCTGTCGGACGAGGCGCCCGCCTCGGCGAGGTCCGCACCGACGACAGCGGCGGGCACCACGAAGTGCGCGGCCCGTCGCAGCGCGCGTCGCAGCGCCGCCTCGTGCCAGCGTCGGCCGCGGGCCGGGTACGCATCCGGGATCCGGCGCCACAGGAGGTCGTGGACGGTGACGACCAGCGGCGCCCGACCCGGCTCGAGCGTGGCCAGCGAGACGGCCTGGACGACGTCGAACCCGGACGGAGCACGTACGAGCCCGAGGTCCCAGGCACGCGTCAGGAGCGGGCCGGGAAGCGTCGACGCGTGGAGCGCGTGACCGAGATCGCCGAGCGGGTCCCCCCCGGCGCCGGAGGGAGGACGGCTGGCGGTCAGCGTGAGCTCGGGGGCGTCGCCAGGATCGGCGACGGCCAGCGCGTCGAGTCCCTGGAGGAGTCCGAGGACGTAGGTGCCGATCCCGCCGGCCGCAGAGCGGCGGAGCTGTTCGGCCAGGAGGAGGACGCGCTGGCGGCTCATCCGTGGGCGCCTGTCGCACGGGCGGCGTCCCGGTAGAGGTCGACGAGGCCGGCGGCGCAGGCATCCCAGCTGAACGCGCTGGCGCGTACCCTCCCGCGTTCCACCAATGCGTCGACCTCCGGTCCGCCGCTGAGAACCTCGACCAGCCGGGCGGACAGGGCGTCCCGGTCGCCCGGGGGCACCAGCCATGCACCGTCGCCGACCACCTCCGGGACCGCCCCTGCCGCCGTGGCCACCACCGGTACCCCCTCGGCCATGGCCTGGAGCGGAGGGAACCCGAAGCCCTCGTAACGGGACGGATAGGCCAGCACGGCGGCACCGCGCAGGGCAGCCGCCAGGGCACCTCCGTCGAGGTAGCCGGGACGGAGGATCCGGGACCGGGCGGGCGACACGCTCAGTGCCTCGGCGAACGACTCGATTCCCCAGCCGTCCCCCCCCACGATCACCAGCGCCACATCGGGGTGCTCGACCGCCACGGCGGCAAACGACTCGATCAGCAGCGGGTAGTCCTTGCGTGGTTCGACGGTCCCGATCGCCAGCACGTACCGTCGGCAGCCCGCGGGCAGTGCGAGTCCGCCCCCGCCGGGCGCGGCCCGATCAACCGTCCCCTCCCCCGGTGCGGGCGGAAGCTCCGGTATGCCGTGATGGACGGCCCGCACCCGCTGCGGGTCGATACCGAACTCGGCCACCACCTCGTCGGCCACGAAGGACGATGGAGTGTGCACCCACGCCCCCTCGGCCACGGCCCGCCGGATGAGGCGCGGGTATGCCAGCGTGGGCGCATCGCACAGCTCCGGGAACCTGGCGACGGTCAGGTCGTGGACGGTCACGACCCTGGCCGCCGCACGGGTGGGCGGGACCACGAAGTTCGACCCGTGGACCACGTCGGTGCGACCGATGAACCATTCGACCGGGGGGAGCGGACCATGGGCCCATGCGGCATGGAGCGGACGGGCGGGCATCGGGCGCTGGCTCGACCCGACCCCCGAGGGCAGCAGTGCGTCGATCCCCTCCCGGCGACGCCAGCTCACGGCGAAGGCCGACACCGACACGTCGTCACGGCCGGCGAGTCCCCCGAGTGCCCCCGCACAGAAGACACCGACCCCGGTGGGCCGACCGAGCAGGGGTGTGGCGTCGAACGCCACGGACAGCCGGTGGTCGGCGGCGGTCGCTGGTCGCTCCGGCGGCACGTCGTGAGCCTTGCACATCCCCGCCTGCCGCCCGCACAACACGGCACTCGGGACCGTGTCCTCCGGCTGGACCGCCCCACGGAGCCGGGTAGCCTGCGCGGATGCGCCCGACACATGCTGCCGACCCGTCCAACCGGTGATCACCGCCCTGGCCGGAGGAGTCGGTGCCGCCCGTCTGCTGCGCGGCATGGTCGAGGTCATTCCTCCCGGCGACATCACCGCGGTGGTCAACGTGGGGGACGACACCGACCTCCATGGGCTCCACATCTCACCGGACCTGGACACGGTCATGTACACGCTTGCAGGCGCCATCAACCCGGAGACGGGCTGGGGGCTCAAGGGCGAGACCTGGCGGGTCATGGAGTCCCTCGGCCGGCTCAGGGGCATCACCTGGTTCAACCTCGGTGATCAGGACCTGGCCACCCACCTCTACCGGACACAGCGCCTGTCCGAGGGTGCGGCGCTCGGGACGGTCACCGCTGAGCTGGCGGAGCGGTTCGGGGTGGGCGTCCGGCTCCTGCCGGTCACCGACGATGCGCTCCGGACCCGCGTGCGGGTCGTCGGGGGGACCGAGATCGGGTTCCAGGAGTACTTCGTGAAGCTCCGCCACGATGTGGCCGTGGAGGAGGTCCGTTTCGAGGGTGCGGCAGAGTCCACCCCGGGTCCAGGCGTCCTCGAGGCGATCGCCGGGGCATCCACGGTGGTCGTGTGCCCCTCCAACCCCGTCGTGTCGATCGACCCGGTACTGGCCGTCCCGGGGGTACCCGAGGCCCTTGCCGCACGCCGCGACGACATCGTCGCCGTCTCCCCCATCGTGGCGGGTGCGGCACTCAAGGGTCCGGCCGATCGGCTCCTGGTCGAGATGGGCTTCGAGTCCTCGGTGGTCGGCGTCGCCCGCTGGTACGCACCCTGGGTGTCGACACTGGTCATCGACGAGTCCGACGCAGCCCTCGCTCCGGCCGTGGAGGCGGAGGGCGTCCGCTGCGTGGTCGCCGCGACCGTCATGTCCGACGTCGCTCGCGCAGCGGCCCTGGCCGAGGTCGTGATCGGTGCACGTGCCTGACACGACCGCCGACGCAGGAGTGCCGGGTGGCCTGCCCGCCGGTGCCCTTAGCGTCGTGCCGGTCCACGGAATCGGTGAGGTGCGCCCGGGGGACGACCTGGCCGGACTGTTCGCCCCCGCCCTCCGCGTGACCGGAAGGGACGGCGTGGCGGCGCCGTGGGTCCGCGACGGCGACGTCCTCGTCGTCACGCAGAAGGTCGTGTCCAAGTCCGAGGGCCGGATCGTCCTCATCGACACCGACGACCCGGACGCCAAGCGGGCGCTGGTGGAGTCCGAGTCGGTCCGGGTGCTGCGTCGCCGGGGCGACCTCCTGATCACCGAGACCCGTCACGGCTTCGTCTGCGCCAACGCCGGCATCGACCTCTCCAACGTCGAAGCCGGGACGGCGGCCCTGCTCCCAGTGGATCCGGACCGTTCGGCCCGCCGCCTCCGTGAGGCCCTCGTGCACCAGCTCGGTGTGGACCTCGCCGTGATCGTGTCCGACACGTTCGGCCGGACCTGGCGCAACGGGGTGACCGACGTCGCCATCGGCATCGCCGGCATCGCCGGGGTGGTCGACCTCCGCGGTACGAAGGACGCCACCGGTCGGGTGCTCGAGGCCACAGAGGTCTGCGTGGCTGACGAGGTCGCTGCGGCCGCCGAGCTCGTCATGGGCAAGGACAAGTCGGTGCCCGCCGCCGTCGTGCGCGGCCTCGATCCGTCCTGGCTCCGCCGGGCCTCGGTGTCCGACGAGATCGTGCGGGACCCGACCGGCGACCTGTTCCGCTGATGCGCTCCGCTCAGCGGGCGCCCGAGCGGATCAGCCGACGTCGAAGAGGTCGACCACGAAGACCAGTGTCTCGTTGGGCCCGATGACCCCGCCGGCTCCCCGGCTCCCGTAGCCCAGCTCGGGCGGGATGGTGATCCGCCGGCGGCCCCCCACCTTCATCCCGGCGACGCCCTCGTCCCAACCCTGGATGACATGGCCTGCTCCCAGCGGGAAGCTGAACAGCTCGTCCCGGTCCCACGAGGAGTCGAACTCGCCACCTGTGGACCAAGACACGCCGACGTAGTGCACGGTCACAGGTTTGCCGACCACTGCTTCCGGCCCTGAACCCACTTCGAGGTCCTCGAGGACGAGTCCACCGGGAGGCGGACCGTCCGGAACGTTCACTGACGGTTTCGTGTCGGAAGGCATCACTGGACTGTAGAGGCTGGGCCACGCGAAACGTTGCGACCTTGCGTTGCAGACGCCGTCTACCGACCGCGCTGCGACCGGTTCCCTCCACCATTGGTCGCATGTGCACCGGCAGCGCCGCCGCGACGCACGCCACCCGAGGCACCGGCGCCTGCAGTACGGGACTTGCCGCCGACGGGCGAGGAACCTCTGGTCGAGGATGACGTCGTCCCGTGGCCACCGGGCTTCGTGGTCCGCCCCGGCTTGCCCGGCTTGCTGAAGCCGTTTGGCTTGCCGGATCCGTTGGGCTTGCCCGGCTTGGAGAACCCGGACGGCTTGCTCCCGGACGTGCGGGGGCCACCTTCACGGGGTCCGGACTCGCCGTTGCGACGGCCGTCACCCTCGCTGGCGCCGGCACTCCCGCGATGGCCACCGTTCCGCTGCGCTCCGCCGGGGCTGCCGGGCTTGCGGGTCTTGAAGGGACGCGATGCCCGCACGCCGCCGCGATTGGCATTGGGGGACGACTCGCGGTCCCGGCTCGCCGGCCGCTCGGCGACCACTCGCCGGGCGGGGGGCGGACCGAGGAGCTTGACGATTGCGCCGGGGTCGTACTCCGTGGTCCCGATCGGCACGTGCAGCTCGCGCTGGAGCTTCTTGACCGCACCGGCCTTGTCCGGAGTGACGAAGCTGACCACAACGCCGGTGGCGCCGGCACGGGCGGTCCGGCCCGAGCGGTGGACGTAGTCCTTCGGGTCGGCTGACGGGTCGAAGTGGACCACGGCGTTCACCCCGTCGACATGGATGCCCCGGGCCGCCACGTCGGTGGCGACGAGCGCGTCGGCTGCGCCCCGGACGAAGGAGTCGAGTGCCTTCTCCCGCTGCTTCTGGCTACGGTCACCGTGGATCGCGGCGGCGCGGATGCCCCGTTGCTCGAGCTGGCGGGCGATCCGGTCGGCACCGTGCTTGGTACGGGAGAAGACGATCGTCGGGCCGCTCGCCGTGATGACCTCCGCGGTCCGGTCGAGCCGGTCCCCGGACGACACCCGCCAGAACAGGTGTATCGCTGCACTGGCATCGTCCTCGTCGGCTTCCAGCTCGTGGCGGGCCGGCTCGTGCTGATACCGCTTCACCAGCACGTCGATGTCACCGTCGAGCGTTGCCGAGAAGAGGAGCGTCTGACGGCCATGGGGCGTCAGGTCGAGGATGCGGCGGACGTCGGGCAGGAACCCCATGTCCGCCATGCGGTCGGCCTCGTCGATGACGACGATCTCCACGGCATCCAGGCGGATACTGCCACGTTCGAGGAGGTCACCCAGGCGGCCGGGGCAGGCCACGGCGACGTCGACGCCGCGCGACAGCGCCTTCAACTGCGGGCCGTAGCCCACGCCACCGTAGAAGCAGTCGACCTTGAGGCCCCGTGGGTCAGCGAGCACCTGGAGCTCCGATGCCACCTGGGCGGCGAGCTCACGTGTGGGCGTCAACACGAGTACGCGGGGATGCTTCGGCTTCGACGACTTGCCTGTCAGGCGGGCGATGGCACCGATGCCGAAGGCGAGGGTCTTCCCGGACCCCGTCGGGGCCTTCCCGCACACGTCACGCCCGGCGAGCGCATCGGGGAGCGTCATCGCCTGGATCGGAAACGGTGAGGTGATGCCATTGGCATCGAGCGCGGACACGATGTCCGAGGGTACGCCGAGCACGGCGAAGGAAGGGGCAGAGGCAGGCATGAGGACACTTTCGGGCTACAGGGGAAGCACCGGAGTGTGCCTCGGGAACCACCAGGCGCCGTGAGAACGGGGCGGGTGGACTCACCAACACTACAGGCAAACGCGCCACAACAGGGTTCATGACCATCGATGGGCCTCCACTTCACCCCGTCCGCCCTCCCCGCACCGCAACCGCCCGCCCCTGTCACACCCT
>PLRX01000107.1 GCA_003164095.1 Acidimicrobiaceae bacterium
GTGAAGCCGCAGTTGCCGGCGATCACCGTGGTCACGCCGTGCAGGTTGGAGGGGGAGGCCGTCGGGTCCCAGAAGAGCTGGGCGTCGTAGTGGGTGTGGGGGTCGATGATGCCGGGAGCCACGACGAGCCCGTCGGCGTCGAGCTCGGTCGCCGCCTCCTCGGTGACGGTGCCGACGGAGACGATGATCCCGTCCCTGATCCCGACATCGGCCCGGAAGCCGGGCGCTCCTGTGCCGTCGACGACGAGGCCGTTGCGGATCACGTAGTCGAGCATGGTGCGGTTCCCTTCGTGGGGCCCGGTGCGTGTGCCGACGGGCCGGTGAGCGTGGCTGGCGGCCGGGGCGGCGGCGTGCGGCCGGATGCCGCCGCCTCGTCCCCCCGGAACTGACAGTGCGTCAGATTATGCCACGCACGGCGCCCCGGTGACATGGGCGGGGCACGTGACCCGGCCCGGACCCCGCCGGGGCCGACGGTAAGGTTCGGGCATCCTCCACCTCCACTATTTCCGGGACAACCTCCTGCCGGTCGTCGTGCTCGTGCTCGGGGCCGGCCTCCTCGTGCGCTTCGCCCACTGGGTGGGCATGCGCCGTCGGCGGTGGATCGACCTCCAGATCCGGGGCCAGATCGAATCCGGCATGGTGGCCTCCGAATCGCTCAAGCGGTCGCGGGCGATCAGCGCAGCCATCGAGTGGGTGGCCGTCGCGCTGACCTACTTCGTGGCGGCCATCCTGGCCTTCGACGAACTGGGCATCCCGCTCACCACACTCGTGGCTCCCGCCACGGTCATCGGCATCGGCCTGGGCTTCGGCGCCCAGCAGATGGTGGGGGACCTGTTGGCCGGCTTCTTCCTCTTCGCCGAGCACCAGTTCGCGTTCGGCGACGTCATCCGCCTGTCCATGCCCGGCCAGACCACCGGGATCACGGGGACCGTGGAGGAGCTGACGCTCCGGGTCACCAAGCTGCGCACCCAGCAGGGCGAGCTGGTGGTGGTGCCCAACAGTGCGCTGCGCCAGGTCACCAACCTGTCCAAGGACTGGTCACGGGCGGTCATCGACATCCCGGTGGACGTGAGCGAGGACCTCGAGCAGGTCACCGCCCTCCTGAAGAAGGTCGTGGAGGGCATGGCCGCCGACCCACGGTGGTCCGAGTTGATCCTGGGCGACCCAGTGGTGGCCGGGGTCGAGACCATCGACGTCGGCTATGTACAGCTCCGCCTCATCGCCCGCACCCTTCCGGGCCGCCAGTTCGAGGTGGCCCGCGAGATCCGCCTCCGGGCCGCGATCGCGCTGCGTCGGTCCGGCATCGCATCGCCCGGCATCGGATCGCCCTCGACCCGGGGTGATTCGTGAGCGACGCGACCCCGACGGGGGACGCCCGACCGGTGGACGGTAACGGGTCCCCTGGCGCGGGTCGCCCGGAGCCCGTCCAGGACGTGGAGGTGACGCGTAGCCGTCTCGTGGGGCTGATGGCGCTCCCGGTCTCGTCCGTCGTGCCCGTGCGCCGGTCCACGGTGCTGATGGTGGTGGCGTTCCTCGGTTTCGGCACGCTGATGGCGATCTACCCGCCGGCCGCCAAGGCCACGAGTTCCGGAAGCTCGGGCAATTCGGGGGGTGTGCCGATCCTCGTGCCGTCGACGACAACGACGACGCACCCGCCGACCACCACCACGACCACGACCACGCCGGCTCCGTCCACGTCGTCGACCACCACGACCCACCCGACGTCCTCCACCACGACCACCCACCCGGGCGGCGGGGGCACCTCGACGACCACGACGACGACCAAGGGGTCGACGACGACCACCACGATCAAGGGTGGGTCGACCACCACGCTGCCGGCCGGGGCGACCACCACGACCGTCGCACCCTGAACTTCGCCCTGTCGCGGGCACACCCGGGCACACCCGGGCACGGACGGGTGGGGATGGGTACGGTGGCGGCCATGATCGTCCTGGTCCACGGAGTACCCGAGTCCGCCGCCCTATGGGAGAAGCTGCGCGAGCGCCTCGACGGTCCGACGACGGCACTGGGGCTGCCCGGGTTCGCCTGCCCCCGGCCCGACGGCTTCGGGGCCACCAAGGACGACTACGCGGCCTGGCTGGTGGACGAGCTCGAGGCGATCGGCGAGCCCGTCGACCTGGTGGGGCATGACTGGGGGGCCGCGCTGACCTACCGGGTGGCCACCACACGGGGCGACCTGTTGCGGTCCTGGTCCGCCGACGTGGCCAACGTCATGCACCCCGGGTACACGTGGCACGACTTCGCCCAGATCTGGCAGACCGAGGGCGCGGGCGAGGAGTTCTTCGCCTCCCAGGTCGGCGTGTCGGCCGAGGACCTGGCCGCTGGGTACGAGGCGATGGGCGTGCCTGCAGCCGACGCGGGCGTCCTCGTCCCCCTGGGCGACCCGGTGATGGCCTCGTGCATCATGGATCTCTACCGGTCGGCCACGCCGCGGATCTTCGACTCCTGGGGCGACGCGCTGACGCCGACGTCGGCGCCGGGCCTGGTACTTCACGCGACGGAGGACTCCTTCGGCGACGAGGTGCTGTCGGCCGAGGTGGCGGCCATGCTCGGGGCACGACAGGCGACCCTGTCGGGCGTCGGCCACTGGTGGGCGCTGCAGGACCCGGGCCAGGCGGCCGCCGTGCTCAACGGGTTCCACGCGTCGCTCAGCCGTTGACGAGGGGGATGACCTCGCCGCCGAAGGCGGCGATCTGGTCGCACAGCTCCTCGACCGAGTGGGCCGGGAACCGCACCTGCACCTGGCCGCAGCCCGCCTCGCGGTGGGGGCGCAGGTGCTCGGCCAGCGTCTCGGCCGTGCCCTGTACCGTGCCCGGCGGCAGCTCGTTGTCGGCCGGCGGGGTGCCGAGGTACATCGGATAGGCGATCGACCCGATGTCGAGCGGGGCACCGTCGCGATACTCCGCCCGCAGCTCACGGAGCGTCGCCAGTAGCTCGACGTTGGGTCCGACCGACTGCGGCAGCCAACCGTCGCCGTACCGGGCCGTCCGTCGCAGTGCGGCGGGCGAGGAACCGCCGACCCAGATCGGTGGGCGGGGCGAGCGCGCCGGACGCGGCTGCAGGCCGACCCCGGAGGCGGGCCAGCGCGGCCCGGGCAGGGTGGGGTACTCCTCGATCAGCCCGAGAGCCAGGCCGGCGACGGCTTCGTCGGTGGCCGGGCCGCGCTCGTCGAACGCCGGTCCCATGAGGTCGAACTCCTCGCTGACGTGTCCGGCGCCCACGCCGCAGACCACGCGGCCCTTGGACAGCACGTCGACGGTGGCGAACTCCTTGGCGGCACGCAGCGGGTGCCGGAGCGCGGCCACGTAGATGTGCGACAGCAGATGGATCTCGGAGGTCACGGCGGCCAGCCACCCCAGGGTGGCGATGGTGTCGTACCAGACCGTGCTCATCGCGCCGGCCAGCCGCTCCGGGATGAACGTGTGGTCGCAGACCCCGACATAGAAGAAGCCCGCGGACTCACACGCCAGCGCCACCCGGGCGAGCTCGTCGGGACCGGCACCGGCTTCCCACGGCTCGACGTAGATGGTCGACTGCGACTGGATCGGCAGCTGCATGCCGAACGACACCACTCCGGCGGGCAGGACGGTCACGACGTCGGCGGGCGGGGCGGGGATCGGATCGGTCATCAGGTCGTCCTCACGTGGTCTGGCCCACCGGGGTGGGGTCTGTCAGCTGTCGTTCGTCAGCGCCCGGTCGACGGGGCCAGGGCATCGGCCAGCGACTCGGCCAGGGCGCCGTCGGTGCCGAACGTGGTCGCCAGCACCCGGGCCCGCTTGTAGGCGAGGTGCGCAGGTACCTCCCACGTGAAGCCCATGCCCCCGTGGACCTGGATGCAGGAGCGCCCGTTGGTGACCGCCGCCTCGTCGGCCAGCAGCTTCGCCCCTGCGGCCGCCACGTCCGGATCACCCACGTCGGGCTGGTCCACGGTGACGGCGGCGGCCTGCACGGCGATGCGCGCCACCTCGGCCCGCACGGCCATGTCGGCGCAGAGGTGCTTGACGGCCTGGAACCCGCCGATCGGGCGGCCGAACTGCACGCGGCCCTTGGCGTACTCGACGGCCAGGTCGCAGGCCCATTGAGCCATGCCCACCTGCAGGGCGGCGGTCAGCACCGCCCCGTCGCGACGCCACCACGCGGCCACCTCGGGCCCGGCCACCGGCTCGGCGGTCGGAAGCGAGGCCACCGACCACACCGGGGTGAGGGGGTCCATCGGGCGGGGGAGCGGCGTGGCGTCGAGCGAACCGGGGTCGAGACGCCCGATGCCCTCGTCGGAGAGCACCAGCAGCACGTCGAGGTCGGCCAGGTGCTCGATCACGATCGGCAGGACGTCGGCACCCGGGGCACCGCCGGCCGGGCGCTCGACGAGCCCGACCACCACCGAGCCGTCGTCGGCTCCGTCGACGAGCCCTGCGGCCAAATGCGAGGCGACGAGTGGGCCAGGGACGAGCGACCGCCCCAGCTCCTCGAAGACCAGCGACGCCTCGGCCAGACCGAGACCGACACCGCCCGCCTCCTCGGCCAGGCACAGGTGGAACACCCCGGCGTCGCCCAATTCCTTCCAGCCGTCGCGGTCCACCGTGTGGGCGGTGGACTCGCGGGAGCGGATCGACTCGAGCGGGAAGCGGCCCTCGCACAGGCGGCGGATGCCGTCGGCCAGGTCAGACTGGAATTCGGAAACCTCGAAGTCCATCTGCTCAGACCTTCCCACCGGCGGCGGCCTGGGGCTCCTTGGGCAGCCCGAGGATGCGCTCACCCACGATGTTGCGCTGGATCTGGGACGTGCCTGCGGCGATGGTCAGTGAGATGCCCCGGAGCCAGTCCTCGACCATGGTCCCGGCCGGCAGCACGCCGAGCCCGTCGGTGCCTTCGAGGTCGTGGGCGGCCAGGCCGGCGCGGTCGAGCAGGGAGAGCGAGAACTCGCCGAGCTTGTGGCGGGTCTCCGAGTAGGCGAGCTTGAAGTAGGTCCCGCCGACCCCCGGGATCCCGGTGCGGGCGGCCTGGGACACGTTGCGCTTGGTGAGCGCCCACAGGGCGTCGAGCTCGGCCTTCAGGTGGCCGGCCTGCCGGCGGACTCCGGGGTCGTCCCAGGCGCCGGTGCGCCGCGCCAGCGCCACCGTGGTCGACAGCAGTTCCACGGCCTCGAGGAGGTCGCCCACGAACGCGGTCCCCCGCTCGAAGCTGAGGGTGACCATGGTGACCCGCCAACCGTCGTTCTCCTCGCCCACCCGGTTGGCCACCGGCACCCGGACCTCGTCGAGGAACAGCTCGGCGAACTCGGTGGAGCCGGCGATGGTGTGGAGTGGCCGGATGTCCACACCGGGCGAGTCCATGGGCAGGATCAGCCAGGAGATGCCCCGGTGGCGGCTGTCCTCGGGCCCGGTGCGGACCAGCAGCTCGCAGTGGTCGGCCACCTCCGCGTGGGAGGTCCAGATCTTCTGCCCGCTGACGACGTAGTCGTCGCCGTCACGGACGGCCCGGGTGCGCATCGAGGCCAGGTCGCTCCCGGCATTCGGCTCGGAGAACCCCTGGCACCACACCTCGTCGCCGCGCAGGATTGCTGGGAGGAACCTGGCCCGTTGCTCGGGGGTCCCCTCGGCGATGATGGTCGGCCCTGCGTGGAGCAGGCCGACGAAGTTCACCCCGACGTACGGGGCGTGTGCCCGCTCCAGCTCTTCCTTGAAGATGAGCTCCTCGACGGCCGAACTGCCCCGACCGCCACCCTCCACCGGCCAGTCCACCCCGGCGTAGCCGGCGTCGAACAGCAGTCGCTGCCAGTGGGTGTCGTAGGCGCGGCGCCCCGGCCAGTCGTCGGGGGACGGCTTGGGGGGCAGGCTCGGCAGGATCGCGTCGAGCCAGGCGCGTAAGGAGGAGCGGAACGCCTGCTCGGCGTCGGAGTACCGGAGGTCCACTTGTGGCTACTGCCCGCTGGTCACTTGAAGTCGAGGCCGAAGAGCTTGATGGCGTTGCCCCGCACCACCTTGTAGCGCTGCTCGTCGGTCAGTCCGGCCATCTGCTTCTCGGCGATCTCGCGCGTGCGGGGCCAGGTGGAATCCGAGTGCGGGTAGTCCGACTCGTAGGTGATGTTGTCCTCGCCGATCTCGTCGATCAGCCGCAGCCCGTTCGGGTCGTCGAAGAAGCAGCCGTACACGTGGTCCTTGAAGTAGCTGGACGGCGGGTTCGGCACCTTGTCGGCCACACCGCCCCAGCCCCGGTTGTCCTCCCACACCACGTCCATGCGGTGGAGCAGGTGCGGGATCCAGCCGATCTGACCCTCGGAGTAGGCGACCTTCAGGTTGGCGAACCGCTCGAACAGGCCGGACATCAGGAAGTCGGTCATCGACAGCTCGGCGTTGATGTGGGTCAGCGACGACCCGACGGCCGCGGGTGCGTCGGCCGACGTGGACGGCATCTTCGAGCTCGATCCGATGTGCATGTTGACGATCATCGAGGTCTCGTCGCACGCCGCGAAGAAGGGGTCCCAATAGAGGTCCGGGTCGTGGATGGAGGGGAGGCCGAGGTAGGCCGGGATCTCGCTGAAGCAGACGGCCCGGACGCCGCGCTCGGCGTTGCGCCTGACCTCCTCGGCGGCCAGGTGGGCGTCCCACAGGGGGACGATGATGAGCGGGACCAGGCGTCCGCCGGTGCCGGCGCACCATTCCTCGACCTGGTAGTCGTTGTAGGCCTTGACGCACAGGAGGGCGAGTTCCTTGTCCTCGGCCTCGGAGAAGGTCTGTCCGCAGAACCGGGGGAACGTCGGGAAGCACAGCGAGGCCTCGATGTGGTTGACGTCCATGTCCTCGAGGCGCTCCTTCTGGCTGTAGGAGCCGGGACGCATGTCCTGGTAGGTGACGCCCTTCATGGTGACCTCGTCGCGGGGCACGCCCACCGCCGAGTCGACCCGGAGCAGCGGGCGCTGCAGCTTCTCGTAGATCCACCAGTCGGCCGGGGCGCCGCCCCCACCCTCGTTGACGGTGAGCTTGCCGCCGACGAAGGTCACGTCGGGCATGTCCTTCCGGACGATGTGCGGCGCGGCGTCCTTGAACTTGGCCGGCATCCGGCTGGTCCAGACGTCGGCGGGCTCGACGATGTGGTCGTCGACGGAGATGATCATCGGCAGTTCGGCCATGGGCTGAGCATATCCCCGCTTCTGACGGTGTGTCAGCTGCCGTCCCGGCCGGTCCGCGATCGCGGGCAGGGCCGTGACCACCACACCACCCCCGGGTCGGACGGTCCTCGCACTCGGCAGATCAGCCCTTTCGACCCGGGTGCGGAGTGCCTACGATGGGTGTCCATGCAACGGACACGTCGACTCGTGGCCATGTGCGCTGTCGTGGTCTCACTGGCCACGGCCCTGCTGGTGGGAGTGGTGCCAGCGCCCGCCGGTGCCGAAACGGTCGGTCAGGCACTGGCCAAGCCCCACGCCTACGCCGGGGGCGGGACCCTCGCCTACGGCTCGGCCCAGGTGCCCGCGCCGCTCACCGTCCCGCTGAACTCCGTGGTGGTGGCCATGGCCCCCAATCCCGCCACCTCGACCACCGACCAGGGCTACTGGCTGGCCTCGGCTGACGGCGGCGTCTACGCCATGGGCAACGCCGGCTTCTACGGCTCCCTCGGCGCCCTGCGGCTGGCCGGCCCGGTCGTGACGATCGCCAGCACGCCGGACGGCCGCGGCTACTGGATGGCGGCCCTCGACGGCGGGGTGTTCGCGTTCGGTGACGCCGGCTTCTACGGGTCGATGGGCGGCCAGCCGCTCAACAAACCCATCGTCGGCATGGCGTCGACACCCGACGGCCGCGGCTACTGGCTGGTGGCCTCTGACGGCGGGGTGTTCGCCTTCGGGGACGCCACCTTCCTCGGATCGATGGGCGGCACGGCACTGGTCGCCCCGGTGGTGGACATGGCCGCCATGCACCACGGTGCGGGCTACTGGCTCGTCGCCTCCGACGGTGGGATCTTCGCCTTCGGCGACGCGGGGTTCTACGGGTCGACCGGTGGGGTCCCCTTGGGCGACCCGGTGGCGGGCATGGCTTCCATGCCCGACGGTGGCGGTTACTACCTGGTGGGTGCCGGCGGCAGCGTGTTCACCTTCGGGGACGCCCCGTTCCGGGGAGACCTCTCCGGTGGCCTGGGGGGCAACTCCCACGACATCATCCCGTTGGCCGGCATCGCCGTGGCGCCCGATGGCGTCGGCTACTGGCTGCTCGACCCCGACGGCTTCAACTACTCGTTCGCCAATCCGCCGGACCCGGTGGTGTCGGCGACCGCCGCCTCGATCGTGGCCACCGCTGCGAGCCAGGTGAACGCCGACCCCGACACGGGCTACTTCTGCAACCCGTACGGCCCGTGCGAGGCCTGGTGCTCGTTGTTCGCCACCTGGGTGTGGCGCCAAGCCGGCGTGCCCATCCCGTCGTATGCGTTCACCGGCGACATGTACTCCTGGGCCCAGGAGTACACCGCGGTACTGCCGCCCACGGCATCCCCTCTGCCGGGTGACGCCGTCCTCTACGGCACCGGTCCGTGGTCGACCTCCTCGTCGGTCCACGTCGGCCTGGTCGCCCAGGTGTGGCCGGACGGCGCGATCGTCACGATCGAGGGCGACGCCGGCCCGGCGGCCACCGGCAGCCTGGCCGTCATCATCAACGGTCCGTACCTGCCGTCGCTGTCCGAGTCCTACAACGGCATGCCGATCTACGCGTTTGCCCGCTACTGACGCGCTGACGGGGAGGGTCGTGATCCGGACGGCCACCCCCGATGACGCGGGCGACCTGGTCGCCCTGCTGCGGGCCGGCGCCCTGGCGCCGACGGAGGACGACACCGACCTCACCCCCTACCGCGCGGCGCTGGCCGACATCGCAGCGGATCCGGGCACCGACGTACTTGTCGCCGTCCTCGACGGACGGGTGGTGGCCACCTGCCAGCTGATCACGATTCGCCACCTGCAGCACGGTGGCGGCCGCTGCGCCGAGCTCGAGTCGATGCACGTGGCACCCGAGGTACGGGGCCGGGGTGTGGGCGGCGTCCTGGTCGAGTCGGCGGTCGACCGGGCGCGGACCGCCGGTTGCTATCGCGTCCAGCTCACGTCGAACCTGGCCCGTGCGGACGCCCACCGCTTCTACGAACGCCACGGCTTCACGCCGAGCCACGTCGGCTTCAAGCGGCTGCTCGACCCCGGACCGGCATGAGCAGCCGGTCGGGTCAGCGCCCGGCCAGCAGCGAGTCGAGCAGCCGGGCGCGGTGGTCGCCCGCCGACCCCCAGGCCTCGGCCAGCGCCCACGTCCGCTTCAGGAAGAGGTGGACGTCGCACTCCCACGTGTAGCCGATGGCCCCGTGGACCTGCAGGGCCACCCGGGCCGCCTCGAGGGCGGCATCCGAGGCGTAGGCCTTGGCCACCGAGGCCGCACGGGGGGCGTCGGCCTGGCGGGTGTCGAGTGCCCAGGCGGCGCCGTAGACGACGGGCCGGGCGAATTCGAGCAGTACCTGTGCGCCGGCCAGCAGATGCTTCACGGCCTGGAAGCTGCCGATGGCCTTGCCGAACTGCTGCCGGTCGCGGGCGTAGTCCGCCGTCAGGGCGATCATGGTGTCGGCCAGGCCGAGCAGCTCGGCCCCGGTGGTGACGGCGGCCCGGTCGGCGGTCACGGCGATCGCGGCACGGGCCGCCTCGCCCGCCACGAGCAGTGTGTCGGCCGACGGGGCCCACTCCGGGATGCCGAGGCGCCGTGTCGGGTCGAGCGACGACGCCGGCGTAACCGTCGTCGCGGACCCGTCCAGGGCGTGGAGCCCGGGCCCGTCAGGACCGTCGTCCACGAGGAGCAGGAACTCGGCACCGTCGGCCCCGGCCACCGGGGCACCGGGCCAGCGGGCGTCGGCCACGGCGACCGTCAGGGCGCCGGCGGCGATGCCCGTCAGCAGCGGTGTGGTCGGGACCCCGGACCCGCCGGCGGACAGGTCGACCAGCAGCGGTGCGGCGATCCCCACCGTCGTCCCGAGTGGCTCGGGCAGCGCCACCCGACCTGCCTCTTCCACCAGGGGCACGAGGTCCACGAGCCCGAGCCCGAGGCCACCGAGGTCCTCGGGCACTGTCAGGCCGGTGACCCCGAGCTCGGCCAGCGTGGCCCAGCGGGCCGTCCGGGCCGCCGGTGCGTCGTAGGCGGCTCGCACGTCGTCGGTCGTGCACTCCTTGGCGAGCACCTGGCGCACGGCGTCGCGGAACTCGAGCTGCTGGTCGGTGAAGGCGAAGTGCATGGCGTGCTCCCCTCAGCCCCGCGGCAGCCCGAGCATGCGCTCGGCCACCACGTTCCGCTGGATCTCGTTGGTGCCGGCGTAGATGGGGCCGGCCAGGGCGAACAGGTAGCCGTCGAGCCACGGGGCGTCCACCCCGTCGCCGTGGAGCTCGGCCGCGGGGCCGAGCAGGTCCAGGGCGGCACGGTGGATGGCCAGGTCCGTCTCGGACCAGTGGATCTTGTTGGCGCTGGCCTCGGGCCCGACCGATCCGCCGTCCAGTACCCGGGTGGCCGTCCACAGCGTGTTGAGCCGGTAGGCCTCGGCATCCATCCAGGCCCGGGCCACGGCGTCGGCGCTGCGCTGCGCACGGTTCGGGTCGGCCGCCATCGTCTCGGCGTAGAGGTCGACCAGACGGTCGGCGGCACGGCTGTAGCGGGCCGGGCTGCGCAGGCTCAGGCCGCGCTCGGAGCCGGCCGTGGCCATGGCCACGTTCCAGCCCTTGCCGACCTCGCCCAGGACGAGGTCGTCCGGCACGAACACGTCCTCGAAGAAGAGCTCGGCGAAGCCGGTCTCACCGTCGATCTGGGGGATCGGCCGCACCGTGACCCCTGGCGTCGCCATGTCGACGAGGAAGTAGGTGAGGCCCCGGTGACGCTCGGCCTCCGGATCGCTGCGGAACAGGCCGAAGCACCATTCGGCGAACGCACCGCGCGACGCCCAGGTCTTCTGGCCGGACAGCACCCAGCCACCCTCGGTGTCGGACCTGCGGGCCCGGCTGCGGATGCCCGCCAGGTCGCTGCCGGCGTCGGGCTCGGACCAGCCCTGGCACCAGATCTCGGTGGCCGAGGCCATGGGGGGCAGGAATCGTGCCTTCTGTGCGTCCGTGCCGAACTCGAACATCGTCGGGGCGAGCAGGAAGACGCCGTTCTGACTCACCCGCAACGGCGCCTGGGCCCGCCAGTACTCCTCCTCGAACACCAGCCACTCGAGGATGCCCACGCCGCGACCGCCGTACTCCTCGGGCCAGGAGACCACCGACCAACGATCGGCGGCCAACTCGGCCTCCCAGGCCCGGTGGGCCTCGAACCCCTCGGCCGTGTCGAGTGAGGGCAGCGAGCGGGGTGCCGGGGCGTGGGCCTCCAGCCAGCCCCGGGCCTCGGCCCGGAACGCCTCCTGGGCGTCGGTGTAGTGCAGGTCCATCGTCTGGTCCCTCGATCCATCCATCGGGTACGTCCCTCGATCGGCCGGGCCCGTGGGGTGCACGGCGGGTCCGGGAAATCTGACACACCGCCAGATTTCCGGCAACCGGGGCCCATCGGGCACAATGGCGCCATGGCCAACGCAGTGATCGTCGATGTCGTCCGCACCCCGGTAGGCAAGAAGAATGGCCGGCTCTCCGGCTGGCACGCCGTCGACCTGGCCGCCCAGCCGCTGCGGGCGTTGATCGCCCGCAACGACCTCGACCCGGCCCTGGTGGAGGACGTCATCTTCGGCTGCACCATGACGGTGGGGGAGCAGGCCATGAACATCGGGCGCAACGCCGCCCTGGCCGCCGGGTTCCCGGACACGGTGCCCGGCACGACGGTCGACCGCCAGTGCGGCTCGGCGCAGCAGGCCGTCCACTTCGCCGCCCAGGCCGTCGCCTCGGGCGCCATGGACATCGTCATCGGGGGCGGGGTCGAGGCCATGAGCCGGGTGCCGATCGGCTCGACCACGGAGCACGGACCGGGTGAGGCGTACGGACCGACGGTCCACGGTCGGTTCGACTTCATCCATCAGGGTCTGTGCGCCGAGGAGATCGCCCGTCGGTGGGGGATCGGCCGCGAGGAGATGGACCGGTTCGCGCTGCGCTCCCACGTGCGGGCAGCCACGGCCATCGCCGAGGGCCGCTTCGAGAACGAGATCCTTCCCCTGGCGACCCGTCGTGCCCGGGTGGAGGACAAGGTGGCCGTGGCCGGCACCGACGAGGGTGATCCGGCCGACGAGGGGCCGCTGACGTTCGACGAGGGTGTCCGGGCCGGTTCCACCTACGAGAAGCTCGCCTCGCTGCCGCCGTGCTTCGTCGAGGACGGGCTGGTGACGGCGGCGGCGTCGTCGCAGATCTCCGACGGCGCGGCCGCGGTGCTGATCATGTCCGAGGAGCGCGCCAGCCAGCTCGGACTGACGCCCCGGGCGCGCTTCCACACGTTCGCGGTGGCGGCCAACGACCCGGTCATCATGCTGACGGCGCCGATCCCGGCGACGACCCTGGTGCTCGAGAAGTCCAAGCTCTCCCTCGACGACATCGACCTCGTCGAGATCAACGAGGCCTTCGCCTCGGTCGTATTGGCGTGGGAGAAGGAGCACCACCCGGACATGGACCGGGTGAACGTCAACGGTGGTGCCATCGCCATCGGCCACCCGACGGGAGGCTCCGGGGCCCGCCTGCTGGCCACGCTCCTGAACGAGATGGAGCGCACCGGCGCCCGCTACGGCCTGCAGACCATGTGCGAGGGCGGCGGCCAGGCCAACGCGACCATCATCGAACGTCTGGGCTGATGACCCGCTGCCGCCCCCTGCACGGGGGGCGGCAGCGGGCCCGCCCCGCATAGCGGGCGCCGGAGCACGCCGCTACGCGGGGAGGTCGCTCTGCGGGGTCGTCTCCGCCCGCTTGGTGAAGTCGACGTGGTCCGCGCTGATGGGCCGCGACATGAGGTAGCCCTGGTAGAGGTCGCACCCGAGTGCCGCCACCCGCTCGAGCTGTGCCGGGGTCTCGACACCCTCGGCCAGGACCACCAGGCCCAGCGCCTTGGAGAGCTGGACGATGGCCGCCACGATGGCCTCGTCGGTCTCCAGGATGCCGAGGCCGTCGACGAACGACTTGTCGATCTTGAGCACCTTCACCGGGAACCGCTTCAGGCGGGCCAATGAGGACTCGCCGGTGCCGAAGTCGTCGATGGCCAGGCCCACGCCCATGGCGTGGATGCCACCGAGGGCGTCGATCGTCTCCTGGCTCTCGCTCATGAGGAGGGACTCGGTGACCTCGAGGACCAGCGCCTCCGGCGGGAGGCCCGAGTCGGCCAGTGCCTCGGCGATCGAGTCGAGGAGGGTGACGTCGCTCAGCTGGTGCACCGACAGGTTGACCGTGATGTAGGCGTCCTCGGCTCCCGGCAGCTCCTTGCGCCAGCGGGCCATGGTGTGGCAGGCCTCGCGGAGGACCCACCGACCGAGGGAGAAGATGAGGTCGGTCTCCTCGGCGAAGGGGATGAACTCCATCGGGCCGAGCAGGCCGCGGGTGGGGTGGTTCCACCGCACGAGGGCCTCGAGTGCCATGATGTTCCCGGTCTCGACCGAGGCGATCGGCTGGTAGTGGACGACGAGTTCGTCGTGCTCGATCGAGTGGCGGAGGTCGTCGTAGATCTCGAGCCGGGCCACCGAGTTCACCCGCAGGGACTCGTCGAACACCTCGACGCGCGAGCGACCCTTGCCCTTCGCCTTGAACATGGCGGTGTCGGCCTGCTGGAGGATGTCCTGGGCGCTCTGACGGCCCCGCTCGACGAACGCCACGCCGACACTGCAGGTGACCACGACGGAGCGACCGGTCGACAGCTTGAACGGTGCGTCGATGACGCTCGAGTACTCCCTGGCGAGTGCCACGGCATGGTCCTCGTCGCGTACGTTCGGGCACAGGACCACGAACTCGTCACCGCTGAAGCGGCTGACCACGTCCCCCTTGCGGGCCGCTGTCTTGAACCGGCGTGCCAGCTCGAGCAGGAGCTCGTCGCCGCTGGCGTGCCCGAAGGAGTCGTTGACGAGCTTGAAGCGGTCGAGGTCGATGAAGAGGACGGCGAGGTTCGTGTCGCTCTGCATCGACATGAGCAGCTCGCGCTCGAGCTCGTCGTTGAAGAACGACCGGTTGCCCAACCCGGTGAGTGAGTCGTGGTAGGCGAGCCAGTGCAGCTGGGCCTCGGCGGCCCTCCGGTCGGTCACGTCGGTGAACGAGCAGACGACCATGGGGGAGTCGGTCTGGCTCGCCCCGGACAGCAGGCGCGAGCTCATCGACAGCCACTGGCGCCGGCCTCGCTCGTCGGTGACCCCGATGATGACGCCGTCCTCGGACTCGCCGGTGGCGAGCGTCTTGACGTGGGGGAACATCGTGGGCGTCAGCGGGAACCCCTCGGCCGAGGTGGCGATGGACGACCCGGTGAAGAGCCGGTGGCCGTCGCCTTCGGACAACCGGTCGCCGAGGATGGACTCGGCCGCCTGGTTGTGGGCGCTCATCCTGCCGGCCTCGTCGAAGAGGATGATGCCCTCGCTCAGCGAGGCGACCACGGCCTCGTACCGCTCCTCGGCGGCACGCCGTCCGGCTTCGGCCTGGCGGGCATCGGTCAACTCGGTGATCACGACCACCCAACCGGACGGAAGGGTGTCGTCGTCGACCAGCGGGTCGATGGACACCAGGACGTCGACGGTGGAGCCGTCCTTGCGCCGGTGACTGCGCTGGCCTCGCTCGACCAGGGCGGCGCTGTCGGTGCGGTTGGCGGAGACGACCGACCCGATCGAGTGGCCGGCCACCTCCTCCTCGGTCCAGCCGTAGATGACCTGTGCGGCCTCGTTCCAACTCTCGATGCGTCCGTCGGCGTCGATACCGATGATGGCGTCCGACACGTGCGCCACCAGGCTGGCCCGGTACCGGGCGGCGGCCTCGGCGGCCCGGCGCTCGGACACGTCGCGGAGAATGGCCTGGTAGGCGGGCTTGCCTCCCCACGTGGTGCGGATGCTGGTGAGCTCCATCACGGTGGTCGAGCCGTCGGGGGCGACGGCACGGACCTCGCCGTGCTCGAAGAACTGGCCCGGCTCGGTCAGCTGGGCCAGCCGCTCGATCATGCCGTTGATGTCGTCGGGATGGACGTAGTTGGTGACCGGCTCGCCGTAGTAATCCCACATCGAGTTGGCCTTGAACAGCTTGACGCCGGCCCGGTTGCCGTAGACGAGGAGGCCGTCCTGGTGGACGATCACCACGTCGGGGGAGACCTCGGTGAGGAGGCGGTACCGGTCGACTAGTTCGCTCAGCTCCGACTCGAACTTCTGCTGGGCGGTGACGTCGATCACGACGCCGCCGTAGAGACTGGCCTTCCTCGGGTCGTCCTCGTCCGGGAGGGGGGACGCGCGGATGACGGCCACCCGGGTGGTGCCGTCTGGGCAGGTGACCGTGAAGTGGAGGTCGAACTCCGCCGGCGGGACACCCGCACGGATGGGGGCGAGGATCGGGGCGAGCAGGTCGGCGCCGATGTCGGCCCGTTCGCCGAAGTCCGCCGGGGGCCGCAGGAGCTCAGGCTGGTCCTGGCCGGATCCCTGGACGACCGAGAACCCCCGGATCCCCATCGGGAACCCGAACAGCTCCTCGATGGGGGACGACCAGGTGACGACGTCCTTGGCACTGTCGTAGACCCAGGTGACCGTGGGGAGCCCGTCGCCGGTCAGGTCGATGGGCTGCGAGAGCTCGAACGGGTGCTCGGGAAAGGTGGTCCCGCCGAGCTCGACGCGGTCGAACGAGACCGTCCGGCGTCCGCCGTCGAATTCGCTCGTCGTGACCATAGGCCCTAGATATCGGCGGTCCGCCGGTCAATCTTTAGCCTTTGCCACACCTGGTGACCCAGGCCTAGCTACAGCTCAGGTGGAGGGTTCCCCCAACACGATGGCCGTGTTGTAGCCGCCCATGCCGATGGAGGACTTCAGCATCGGGCCGGGACGCCTGGCCGTCAGTCCGTTGACGAGGCGCGGATGTCCCGGGGCCACCTGGGGTGGCGCGGGCACGTAGCCCGTCTGGAAGGCGTAGATGGTGGCCATGATCTCGACTGCGGCGCCGGCGGCCTGGCAGTGCCCGACGAGGGGCTTGATCGAGAAGATGCCGGCTGCTTCGGGGAAGAGGCGGTCCAGCATGATGCCCTCGGCGGCGTCGCACTGGGCCGTGCCGGGCCCGTGGGCATTCATGTAGGCGACCTCGGAGGCGTCGACCCCTGACGTGGCGAGCGCCTCGCGGTAGCACCGCTCGAGCTCGGTCATGTCGGGGGCGACGGCCACCAGGTTGAACGCATCCATCGTCATGGCGCCGCCGAGGACCTGTGCGTAGGAGCCGGTGTCCTCGGTGGAGAGCACCATGGCGACGGCAGCCTCGCCGCCGACGAAGCCGCGGCTGCCTTCCTGGAAGGGACGGCAGGCGTCGAAGGGCGGGGAGTCGAGCACGGCGACACCGAGATCCTTGAACCGGCGGAGGTTGATCGGGATGCCGGACAGATCCGTGGCGAGGAGGATCACGTCGGTGCAGATGCCGGAGTCGAGCCACGACTTGGCCGTGAACATGCCGGCATTGGCCGAAGCGCACATGGCCGACACCGACATCGTCGGGCCGTGGAAGTCGTTCTCCTTCATCAACTGCGAGATGACGGTCGACGGCAGCATGTTGACCCAGCGTTTCACCCGGACCCGCTCGGGGGCCTCGTGGTAGTACTCGCTCCACATCTCCACATCGCCGAGGACGATGGAGTGGACGACACCCACGACCCTGCCGGGCTCCCACCCGCGCTCGCTGGCGTCGGTGATGGCCTCACGTGCGGCGAAGCGGAGCGCTTGCATGTAGCGGCTCGGCCCATCGCGACGGTCACCATCGTCGGTGATGGTGGCCAGCCACGCCTCGCCACCGTCGACGAAGCCGTCGAGCCCGGTGGTGAGTCGGACTGCGCTCTCGCCGAGGAGGAAGCCGTCCCACACGTGCTTGCGTCCCCAGCCGTAACCGGTAACGGCGCCCACGCCGGTGATCGAGGTGGGCGCGGACCGTCGTGCGGTGCGCTCCGTAGTTCCCGGCAAGGTACCTTCCGACACCGCAACTCCTCTCCGGCTGGACGACCAGCGATCCGGCCCGACGTCACCCTGTCCTCCGGTGCGAGCCGCGTGATGTGCGGTCCACTCGTTCCGACGGGCGTCGTCTTGGGGACCCGATTATCGCCCAGTTGCCCAAGCCGCACAATGGGCAATTTGTCCATACCGATGCGGGCGACAGTGCACCGCGAGGTGTGTGGCCCGTGCGCGAACGATCGGTCGTCGTCGTGTGGTGCCACGCGACCGGCGCCGGCGCTGCGTGTGCGTCACGACGTCGGCTGCACGCGATGCGCAGCGTGTTTGCCGAGCGCGTGCACTACGCATGCGCTGCGCACACGCACTGCACGCGCACGGTGCGGCACGACGACATGTGGCGCGACGAAGGACGACGGGATGCGGCGAGGCGGCCTGACGGTGCGTGGAAGACGGTTGGCGCGGTGACGCGCGTCGGCGCGATGTGGCGCGTCAGGCGCCGAGTCGGTCGAGCACCGCACCGGCCTCGTCCATGATGCGCGAGATGAGCTCCTCGACGGTCGGGAGCTCATCGATGGCGCCGACGACCTGTCCCGTCGGCAGCACACCGACGTCCGTGCGGCCGTCCACCAGGGCGGCCTTCGTCATCATGGGTGCGTTCGCCGCCATGACCACCTGCGGCCAGGACAACTCGTTGCCCTTCTTCATCGCAGCGCCCTCCTTCGCCAGGGCGACCAACGTGGTATCGGTCTCCTTGCGGAAGGCATGGGCGTTTGCCAGTGCCCGGGGCAGCGCCCGGAGCCAGCCCGACTTCTCGAGGTGGTCGACGAGGTCGGTACGGATGACGCGCTGCGGCGCGCCGTCGACGGCCGTCGACACCACCGTCCCGGTCACCGGCGTCTGGAGGTAGAGGCGCTTGACGTCATCGGGCACCCTGCTCTCCCGGGTCAGCAGGAACCGCGTCCCCATGGCGATGGCAGACGCGCCGTAGGCCAGTGCGGCGACCAGACCGCGACCGTCGAAGAAGCCGCCCGCCGCCACGACGGCGACACGGTCGCCGACCGCGTCGACGACCGCCGGGGTCAGCAGCGACGTCGGGACGGCGCCGGTGTGACCGCCGCCCTCTCCCCCCTGGGCGATGACCGCGTCGACACCCCACTCGGCGACCTTCTCGGCATGGCGCCGCGCACCGATGGTGGGCATGACGACGAGCCCGGCCTTGCGACACCGGTCGATCAGGGCCGGGTTGGGTGCCTGAGCGAAGCTCGCCACCCGGACGCCGTTGTCGATCATCAGCGCCACGCGGTCGCCGACGTCGGCGACGTCGGTGCGCATGTTGACGCCGAACGGCAGGTCGGTGCGCGACCGCACCTCGCCGATCGCCGTGACGAGCTCCTCGTAGGTCATCGTGGCCGAGGCGAGGATGCCGAGACCGCCCGCCTCTGCCGTGGCCGCCACGAGGCGGGGGCCGGCCACCCACCCCATGCCGGTCTGGACGATCGGGTAGCGCACACCGACCATGTCGCAGAACGTCGTGTGCAGGGCCGCGTGGGTCATGCCGGGACCTCGCGCTCGCGCAGCCCACGTGGGTCGAGCACCGTGCGGAGCAGCTCCAGCTCCTCGGGGGTCGGGACCCGGGTCTCGGGCACCTCGTCGGGCAGGACGAGCGCGAACCCCGTGGCCGCGACCACGTCGTTCACGGACACACCCGGGTGCACCGACACGAGCCGCATCGAGTGGTCGGGTGTGGCGAAGTCGAAGACGCCGAGATTGGACACGACGTAGCGGATCTCGTGGAACCTGGTGGCCGACGGTCCGGCCGCCTCGGCCCGGGCATAGCCGACACCGGACACCACGTCCACCTGCTCCACGAACGAGCGGGTCGAGTGGTTGGGCACCCAGTAGCTGGTCGAGTGGTTGACCGTGTTGCCGGGTGCGCCACGCACCCCGACGAGCTGTGCCTTGGGTCGGTCCCACGGGCCGATGGCGCTGATGTTCTGGTTGCCGGTGCGGTCGATCTGCGACGCCATCATGATGAGGTCGCGCCGTCCCGACCACACGACGTCGAACACGCGCCGGTAGGGCATGTGGGACTCGAGGACGAGCGATGCCGGTGGCGCGCCGAGTGGCGGAGCACCGTCGACCAGCGCGGCATCGCCGTCGGTCAGGACGAGGTCCGGCGCGAACGTCAGCCGCGCCAGCCGGGCGCCGAGGGCGGGAGCGGTGCCGAAGGCGCTCGCCATGACCTCGCCATCGCCGCGGAAGACCTCGGCGCAGGCGACTGCGCAGTACTCGGCCCGGGTGACTCCGGTGGGGGTGGACTCGCTCATGCGCCCTCCTTGGCGGCCTTGGCGGCGGCCCGCTGCTCGGCGGCCTCGCGGGTGGCGGCCTGGTAGCCGTCCTCGTCGACGGCCAGGAACCGTTCGCGGAACGCGGCCCACGCCTCCGGGTCGCCGGCCGCAGCCACGTACTCCTTCTGGAACCCCTCGTCACGTCCGTAGTCGGGCACGCACGCGGTGAAGTGGGCGCCGCCTGGCGTCTCGATCACCCCGTCGGTGAGCAGCCGGCTGATGCACAGCGACTGCAGCGGGCCTCCGGTGGCGAGCTCGTCTGTCGGCACGAGCCGCTCGGTGGTGACGAACCGACGGTCGGCGGCCCCGAGGAACAGCTCGTCGAAGAAGGGGTCGGGCCCGAGGATCTGCCCGGAGCCGGCCGCGTCGGCGCGGTTGACGTGCACGACGGCGGCATCGAGTCGGAGCGCCGGCATCGCGACGAGCTCTTCGCCGTCGTCGTAGGGGGAGCGGACGGTGCGCAGCGACGGGTTGACGGTCAGCACGTCCGAGCCCAGTCCGGACCGGGTGGGGAGGAAGGGCACCCGTTGCGAGGCGGCCAGCAGGCCCAGGTAGAACATCCCCTCGTCGACCTCCATCGCCTCGATCGCGCCCGCCTGCCGGGCGGCCTTGAAATGGGGGTCGGTGGGGATGGAGTCGAGGGTGACGAAGCTGTAGACGGCCTTGGCCACCTTGCCCGCCGCACAGAGCAACCCGACATCGGGTCCGCCGTAGGAGACGACGGTCAGGTCGGTGAGGTCCGAGCGGAGGATCGCCCGGACGGCGGCCATCGGCTTGCGTCGCGACCCCCAGCCCCCGATGCCGATGGTCATGCCGGACGAGAGTCCGGCGATGAACTCGTCGAGGGTGAGGCGCTTGTCAGCCATGTGCGGAACCTCTCGTTTCGGAAGCCGACCGACCACCTGGTCGTGGTGTGTGCGTGTCGGCGGTCATCGGGTCGTGTCGGCGTCGCGCTTCTCGACGAATGCGGCTCGCTGCTCGTCGGCCACTCCGGCGACGTGCAGCTCGTAGGTGAAGCCCTGCTCGAGCCGATAGCTCATCCGCACGTCGACCGGGTCGATCCCGTTGAGGGACTCCTTGGCGCGACGGATGATGGTCGGGCTCTTCGCGGCGATGTCCTCGGCGACCTCATAGGCCGCCGACACCAGCTCGTCCTTCGGTACCACCCGGAGGACCGAGCCGTAGTGGTGGAGCTCGGCGGCCGTGGCCGGCTTGGCCGTGTAGACCATCGACCGCATCCGGTGCTGGGGCACCAGCCGTGACAGGTGGGTGGCGGCGCCGAGGGCGCCGCGGTCGACCTCGGGAAGCCCGAACGTGGCGTCGTCCGAGGCCACCACGATGTCGGCATTGCCGGCGAGACCGACGCCACCGCCGAGGCAGAAGCCGTGGACCGCGGCGATGACCGGCACCTCGCACTCGTAGACGGCGGCGAAGGCGGCGAAGCAGCCGCGGTTGGCGCCGATGAGTGCCTGGTCGCCCCCGGCCTGGATCTCCTTGATGTCGACGCCTGCGCAGAAGCCGCGGCCCTCGGCCCGGAGGATGACGACCCGGTTCTCGGGCACCCGCCCCGCGGCCAGTACCGCCTCGGCCAGACCGAACCAGCCGGCGACGTCGAGCGCGTTCACCGGTGGGTGGTCGATCACGATCTCGGCGATGCCGGGTCGGTCCTGGTGGGTGGTGATGGGCATGGTCGGCTCCGGGGGTCTGCGGCGTGGCCCCCGGACCCGGCCGGGCCGGAGGGCACGGCGGGGACGCGGCCACGCACTCGGCGTGCACGGGTGCTGGCTCGCCCGACACCGCGACCGGGCCCCGATGGTTTCCGATCTGATGCAGTGTCAGGTAATAGTGGTCAGGACAGTACCAGTCGGAACCAGGGAGGCAGCAGTGGCAGCGGACCGGAGTGACGGCGGCGGCGATCCCCTCGACTTCCACGGACGGGTGGCCGTCGTCACCGGCGGGGGGCGAGGCATCGGCCGTGGCATCACCGAGGCGTTCCTGGCTGCCGGAGCCGACGTCCTGGTCTGCGGTAGGTCGGAGATCGCGGACGAGGACCTGCCCACGGGGCGGGACCGGGCAGGCACCGTCCGGCGTGCCGCTTTCGTGGCCGCCGACATCCGGGACCCCGACCAGGCGGCCGCCGTCGTGACCGCGGCGGTCGGGCGGTTCGGTCGGCTCGACGTGCTGGTGAACAACGCCGGGGGATCGCCCAACGCGGACGCAGCCACCGCTTCGCCACGGTTCTCGGCGTCCATCGTCAACCTGAACCTGCTCGCCCCGCTCTACTGCGCGCAGGCCGCCAACGCCGTCATGCAGGACCAGGAGGAGGGTGGGTCGATCGTCAACATCTGCTCGGTCAGCGGCCTGCGGCCATCTCCCGGCACCGCGGCCTACGGCGCGGCCAAGGCCGGACTCGTCAGCCTCACCCAGTCCCTGGCCGTCGAGTGGGCGCCCAAGGTGCGGGTCAACGCCCTGAGCGCTGGTCTCGTGGCCACCGAGTCGGCCGACGGGCACTACGGCGGCCCGGACGGGATGGCGGCCGTGGCGGCCACCGTCCCGCTCGGCCGCTTCGGCACGCCCGACGACATGGCGGGCATCTGCCTCTTCCTGTCGTCGCCGCTCGCCGCCTACGTCAGCGGCGCCAACCTGGTCGCCCACGGGGGTGGCGAGCGCCCCGCCTTCCTGACCGCCGTCGAGGGCGCCACCTGATCCCGGGAGGGCCGTCCGGACCGCTACGGGGGGGTTCCGACCGTGACCCCCGGGTGCTCAAGTTCGTCCCGATCCAGGACGATGGAAGAGCACAGGACCGGATTTCGTGGACCGCCCCGTCCGGGGGTGGCAGATCAGCGTCCAGGAGTGACGAGTCGCATGTTGACCTACCCGGAGCCGACGTTCACCCTCCAGGGGACCCCCTACCTCGAGTACCTGCCCGTCGTCGACGTCTCCACCGGCCGACTGCTCGGCATGGAGGCCCTTGTTCGGTGGCGCCACCCGACCCGTGGGCGGATCTCGCCGGACCTCCTCATTCCGGCAGCCGAAGCCAGCGGTGACATCGGCCCGCTGACCCGGTGGATCGTGGCTGCCGCGTGCGAGGAGGCGTGCAGCTGGTCCCGCAGTATCCAGCTCGGCGTCAACTGTACGGTCGAGCAGCTCCAGCGTGGCGAGGTGTCCGAGGCCGTGCGCGGTGCGCTCCACGAGACGGGCTTCCCGAGCGACCAGCTCAACATCGAGGTCACCGAGGACGCCGTCGTAGACCCGACGGCCGCCGCTGACCTCCAGGCCATCAGTGACATGGGCGTGCAGCTGTCGGTCGACGACGTCGGCACGAACTGGTCGTCGTTCGAGCCCTTCAAGCGCCATGCCATCAGCACGGTCAAGATCGACGGCTCGTTCGTGGCCGGACTCGAGTCCAACCAGGGGATCAACCGCCTGGTGGTCGAGACGGTCATCCACATGGCGCACTCCCTCGGGATGTCCGCCATCGTGGAGCAGGTCGAGACGGCCGCCCAGGTGCGCATCGCCGCCGGCTTCGACGCCGACGCCGCCCAGGGCTTCTTCTTCACCCGTCCCATCTCACGGGACGACGTCCGCACCTTCGCCGCCGGTCCCGAGATCCCCGTCTTCTCCCGGACCGAGGGACAGACGCTCCTCCTCGCCTACGGAACGACGGTCCCGGTCGACTCCCTGCGCACCGATCTCGAGCCCGAGCCCGATGCCTCGGAGGCACCACCCACCCCGCGCGCCGTGCCCGACATGGACCAGGTGCAGCAGGCCTGACCCGATCGCGGTGCTGCTGCACCGCGATGGTTCCCGGGTGTTCACGTCATAGTGACCTGAACCACCACCGTGCCCGATCGGTCGATGCGGGTGAGGGGGTCGTCGGCCGTATGCCCGCAGCTCCCCTCGTGGCCTCCCGCGACGTCGACCCACCGCATGGCTACGATGTCCTGTCCGCTGCAGCACCGCTCCTCTCCCAGGCAGGAATGGTCCCTGCCCCCCGATTGCCTGATATACCCATGCCCGTGAAACTCGCTGTTATCAAGGAGTCGCGCCCGGGGGAGAATCGCGTCGCGATCGTCCCCGAGGTCGCGGCAAAGCTGGCCACGACCGGCGTCGACGTGGTCGTGCAGGCCGGCGCCGCTGCAGGCGCCCGGTTCGCCGACGAGGAATTCGTCGAGGCCGGGGCGACCGTCGTCCCCGATGCGGCGTCCGCGCTCAAGGGTGCCGACTTCGTCGCCCACGTGCAGCCGCTGACCCTCGACGAGGTGGCTCTGCTGCCCGAGGGTGTCTCGGTCATGAGCTTCCTCCAGCCGGTCGCCTCGACCGACGTCGTGCAGGCACTGGCCGCCAAGGGCGCCACGGTCTACAGCCTCGATCTCCTACCGCGCATCAGCCGGGCGCAGTCGATGGACGCCCTGTCGTCGCAGGCGACCGTGTCCGGCTACCGCGCCGGGCTGTCGGCGGCCGAGCACCTCGCCAAGTTCTTCCCCATGTTCATGACCGCCGCCGGTACCGTTCCGCCGGCCAAGGTCCTGGTGATGGGCGCAGGGGTCGCCGGACTGCAGGCGATCGCCACGGCGCGTCGCCTCGGCGCCGTCGTGCGGGCCTACGACGTGCGCGCCGCGGCCAAGGAAGAGGTGCAGAGCCTCGGTGCGAAGTTCGTGGAGCTCGACCTCGAGACCCAGGACGGCGCCGGCGGTTACGCCAAGGAGCAGTCGGCCGAGTACCTGGCCAAGCAACAGGAGCTACTCGGCGCCGAGGTGGCCGCCTCCGACGTCGTGATCACCACGGCCCAGATCCCCGGGCGCAAGGCGCCGGTCCTGGTGACCGAGGCGATGGTCCACGGGATGTCGGAAGGTGCGGTCATCATCGACATGGCCGCCGACTCGGGTGGCAACTGCGAGCTGTCGAAGCCCGGGGAGGACGTGCGCGTCGGAGGCGTCACGGTGGTGGGACTCACGAACCCGCCATCGTCGATGCCGACGCACGCCAGCTTCCTCTACGCCCGCAACATCGCGAACTTCCTCGGCCTGGTCGTAAAGGACGGGGAACTGACCCCCGACTTCGACGACGAGATCGTCGTCGGCACCTGCGTGGTCCGGGCGGGACAGGTCGTCCACGCGCCGACGGCCGAGGCACTGGGGCTCAGCGTCCCGGCACCTGCGGCACCTGCGGCACCTGTGGCACCT
>PLRX01000161.1 GCA_003164095.1 Acidimicrobiaceae bacterium
GCCTACGAGCCGCGGAACCCCGGCCGGAGGTTGCTGAGGATCCAGTCCATGGCTCCGTGCTCGGCAGAAGCAGCAGACCTCAGCGTTATCAGTCCGAGCCGCGCGCTCACAGGCTGCTCTCCAACCGGCTCTCCCAAGGCATCGCTATCCGGAGCGAGGTTCCCAGCTGAAGAACCGGATTGCTAGCACAAGCCCGGCCACGCCCCAGGCCGCCACCACGATGACGTCGGTCCAGTCGAAGGCTGTCCCGATGAAGCCGGCCTGCATGCCGGCGGCGAAGTGCCTGACCGGGAAGATCCGGGCAATCCACATGATCCACGTGGGTGTGTCGTTGCCGAACGGGATGAAGATGCCCGAGAGGAAGAGCAGCGGGAGGATGCTGGCGTTGACGATGGCCGGTGCTGCGTCGGCGTTGGGGATGGCCGCGGTGACCGCGAGTCCGAGGGCGCAGAACGCCATCGCCCCCACCACGAGCATGAGGAGGAAGCGGAGAAGCAGTACGCCATTCGGTAGTTCGGCTCCGTAGAACGCCCGCCCGAATCCGGCGGTGATGGCGACCAGCAGTACAGCGACGAACAGCGCGTGGAGTACTCGGGATCCCAGGAAGGAACTGCTGGGCAGCGGTGACCCGTCGATCCGCTTCAATATCCCGTTGTCGCGCTGGAACGCCAGCGTCATGGCGATGTTGGAGTAGCACGCGGTGATGACCCCGAACGACGCCATGGCGGCCACGTAGTAGGTCGAGGCCTTCACCGCCATCGCTCCGATGTGGACGGTTCCGTTCCCGAGCAAGGCCGTGAAGATCACGAGGAACATGAGGGGGAATGCGAACGTGAAGAATGCCCGGGAGGGATTGCGCCAGAAGGCCTTGTTCACATAGCGGAATTGCGAGAACGTCAGGGTCACCACGGTCACGACGATCCGCCGGCGCCACCCGGTTCATCCGCATCGGACCGATTGTCCGTCAACGACAGGTACACGTCCTCGAGCGACGGCCGCTTGACCTCGAAGCCCTCGAGTTCGACACCCTCCTCGACGGCCCAGTGCAGGAGGCGGTGCACGTCGGACACAGCCTCGTCCACGGCGATCTCGACGAAACCGTCCGACCCGGGCGGGGCGCGGAAGTCCGACGGGGGTGTGCTGCCGGCGGGCAGACGGAAGCGGACACGGGCCGTCGAACGCTCACGATGACCCAGCGTCGACGGTGGCCCTTCGGCCACGATCCGGCCCCCGGCGATCACGGCCACCCGGTCGGCGAGGTACTGGGCCTCGTCCATGTAGTGGGTAGTGAGGAACACCGTCTTGCCCAGGGCGGCGAGGTCCTTGATCACGTCCCACGCTTCGTGCCGCGCCGACGGATCGAAACCGGTCGTCGGCTCGTCGAGGAACAGCAGTTGAGGGTCGCCTATGAGCGCGATCGCCATGTCGAGCCTCCGTTGCAGGCCCCCGGAGAGCTGGATGACGCGGGCGTCGCGCTTGTCGGTGAGACCGACGAGGCCGATCACCTCGTCGACCGGCCTTGGGTGGGGGAACATTTCCGCGTACATCGTGAGCGTCTCGGCGACCGTCAGGTACTGCTCTACGGCCGTCGATTGCAGCACGATGCCGATGTGAGCCTTCATCTGGGTGCGGTCTGGCCCGGGGTCGTAGCCCAGGACCGTCACCTCGCCACGGTCGCGGGTGCGGTACCCCTCCAAGATCTCCACAGTCGTGGTCTTCCCTGCCCCATTTGGCCCAAGGAGGGCGAAGATCTCACCTGGCCTGATGGTCAGGTCGATGCCCGCCACGGCGGGAACGCCACCGTAGGACTTCTCGAGCCCGCGGACCTCGATGGCGGGTAGCCGGTCGCTCTCGGTGGCATTCGCGGTCTGATGACCGGGACCCAGCTCAGCGGACGACTTCCGGTCGTGCTGCTCGCGCCCAAGTCTCAGTCGCATCGGCACACGTCTCCTTTCGCCTCTCCTGGAAGGGTCCCGCCCCTCCGGCGATTGACGCCACCCGTCGTGGTGTTGCCCAATCGGAGCGCGGGGACAATTCAGCTCGCCGGTGACTGCGATGACTCGCCCTCACGCTAAACCATGTGATCTTGGGATGGGCCAGGCCCTCGGAGCCTCGGACGGGACTCCACCACGTGGCTCGCCCATCAACGTCAGGCGAATGTGGAGTTGACCCGCTCTCGTGGACACTTCATTCCGGGGAAGACCCCGGCGGAAGGAGCCCACAGTGGGTCGTCCGCACATCTATCCCGAGGAGTTCCGACGGGAAGCCTGTGAGCTGGTCCGTCGAGAGTCAGGCAATGGCTGCCCGGATCCGCGGAAGCACCTTGGTGCCGAGCAGTTCGATGCCTCGAAGGAAGTCACGCTGTGGCATGCCTCCGACATCCATCTGGATGATGTGCCGGCGGTGACCGAGTTGGCCATGGAGATCGAGGATGCGGTATGCGATCTGGTCCGGGCCGCCCACGAAGACCATGCCGCCGGGGCCGTATTCCGCGGCGCGAGCCTCCGGTGGCGGAGCGGTGCGTCCCAGCTCGGCCAACCCCTCGACGAACATCCGGTGCTCATGTCGGAGGTAGATCTCCTTGGCTGTGGCGTCATCGTCCGCGACAAACCCGTGCATGGCCACCGCGACGTCCGCCGGCTCGCTTTCGTGGACTTCCCTCCAGGCGCTCCGGTAGGCGGCACCGTAGCGGGCCCAGTGTTCCGGGCTCCCGCCCAGGACTCCGAGGAAGAGGGGGAGGCCGAGCTCAACGGCTCGGAGCACTGACTCGGGGCTGCCACCGGTGCCGAGCCAGAGGGGTAGCGGCGCTTCGGGGCGAGGAACGATCGTCGCCTCGTGCAGCGGCCGTCGCCGGTGCGGGCCCGCCCAGGTGACCCGCTCGTGGCGGTTGAGCTCGATGAGCAGGTCGAGCTTCGAGCGGAAGAGGGCGTCGTAGTCGGCCTCGTCGAAGTCGAAGAGGGGAAAGGTCACGCTCGATGAGCCGCGCCCCGCGACCACCTCGACCCGACCAGGAGCGATGGCGGCGGCCGTGGCGAGCTGCTGGAAGACGCGGATCGGCTCGTCGGTCGAGAGCACGGTGACGGTCGTGCTCAGGATGATGCGCTCCGTCGATGCTGCCGCAGCGTTCACGACCGAGGTCGGTGATGACAGGGGCATTCCTCGAGTGTGGTGCTCACCGATGCCGAAGACGTCGAGACCCACCTCATCAGCGAGGTGGATCGCCTCGAGCAGGTCGCTCACCGCCTGGGCGGTCGGGCCATAGCCTCCGTCGTCAGTACGGGGGGTGTTCCCGAAGGAGTACACGCCAAGCTGGAAGGTCATGACTGCCCGGTCCTTTCGGTGCTCTGTCGTGGGTGAAGATTGAGCTCTCGGCTCTGCTGGCGCATCGCGGCGAGCATCGACCGGGCTGACGGAGGGCCAGGCCCATTGGTAGCTGCGTCGGTGCGCAAGCCGTCGAGCAGCAGGTGCACCACCCGACGAGACGCGTGCTGGCGGGCGCGGTACGCGCTCCGGATGACTCCGCCGTTCGCCATGAGGATCAAGCGGACATCCTCAGCGGTGCAGTCCGGGCGAAGCTCACCTGCGTCTCGCGCACGCTCGATCAACTCGGCGAGCCCGGCAAAGGCACGGGAACGCAGGGCCTCGACGTCAGGCGTCATCGAGATGTCCATCGTCACCAGGTCGGCGATCCCACGGTCTCGGACCTGCATGTCGCAGACGGTGCCGACGTAGTCGGCGAGGCCAACCCACGGGTCAGAAGCAGCCAAGCCCTTCTCGACGGCAGCTAGGTGCTCGCGCAACGACTCGGCAAACACGGTCTCGATGAGGTCGATGCGCGTCGGGAAGCGCCGGTACAGGGTGGCGTTGCCGATGCCCGCTTGGCGCGCGATCTCGTCCAGCGGCGCCGACAGCCCTTGCTCTGCGAAGACCTCCCGCGCCGCGTCGACCAGCGCTGCCAGGTTGCGCTCAGCGTCAGCGCGCAGTAGTCGTGAGTTGCCCATCTCGTCCACGAGCCTATACGAACTGGGGACTAATCCCCACTTATGCTACGCTGCGTGGAGTTCCGCTCCGCCGATCGCCAGAGGAGATCTTCCATGGCAGCCATCATCAACGTCCCCGAGAGTCATGCCGACCTCCTCGCCAACCCGGCCACGGCGGTCCTGACCACTATCGGTGCCGACGGGCTTCCCCAGTCCACCGCTGTCTGGTATCTGGTCGACGACGACGACGTACTCAAGACTTCGGTGGACACGAGCCGCCAGAAGTACAAGAACCTTGTCCGCACCCCCAAAGCGACCTTGTTCCTGATCGACCCCGCAAACCCGTTCCGCACCCTCGAGATCCGAGCCAACGTCGAACTCGTCGCTGATCCCGACAAGATCTACGTCCAGAAGGCAGCAGACCGCTACAGCACGCCTGTCGAGGTGCTCGACACGCCCGACAGCGTGCGGTCCGTCATCGTCTTCGATCCGCAACACGTCGTCGCGTTCGGCTGACGAGAGCTGAGGAACGTCCGAACAGAGGCTCAATCCCCATTCCGTCACCTCATGTGACTGTCCCACGTCAACTAGCGTCGGTTGTATTCGGAAGACAGGCCACGCCGGCCATATCAGAAGTCGAGTATGTGCGGTGGCGGTCTCCACCGTTCTCGCCATTTCACTTGCCGACTGCAGCACAGGGCCGGCTGCGACTGGCGGGGGTGTCTCGTCTTCAAGTTCGTCGACGTGCACTGCTCGGGTGACCCCCGATTGCAGTGCGTATACGTACTCGAACCCGTCCCCGGGCACCGAAGTTGTGACGGCTCCGAAATCGAGCGCAAGCAACAACCGGGAATTCTTTTGGGACAAAGCTGGCCGAAGCGAGTCCGACCAGACGGTATGTGCCTCCTTCGCCACCGGACAGGGAAGCGATCAGCAAGGAATCGTCCTGCGGCTGATGAGCTTGCCCGATGGCAAGGTCAGGGCCATCACCGTCACCCGAAACATCTGGTTGGGTGCCTTCGACGTCTTCAACTTCCACGTCTGGAATACCGAAGCTGATCCGAGCAGTCCATTCACTCAGTTCGGGTCGGCCGTGGTCTCCGAGCTGCCCATTCGACCTGCGGTCTACCCGTTGAACATGTGTGCTCGGACGGTTGCAGCCACTGACGTCGTGCAGTTCGTCATCTGGACGAGGGGTCAGAAGGAGCCCAAATGGGGTAGTGCGGCCGGGGGCGAAGCCAGGATTCCCGGTGCTGCGCCGGCGGCCGGTCGGGGTGGCTGGTTTGCCGGACATCTGATCCCAGGTTCCAGCATGACCTACCGCCGACTGCGCATCGATGGGGCGATTGCCCAAGGACTTCCCTGATGCCCAAGGACTTCCCTGACCGACGGCGACTCGGACGCTCGTCTCGCTGGGGAACGCTCCTCGGATCAGGAGGGTGGCCCTGAACACTGCCGGGTCTGTGGGCCACCTACGTCGTCGGGACTCTTGGTTCAGCGAGCAGCCTGTACAACGAGGGCGACGGTCGCTCAAGAGCTGCCGCCTCCTCAGCGGTGATCCTCGACGCTGCCCACGCTTCGTGGACTGTCGACTGG
>PLRX01000042.1 GCA_003164095.1 Acidimicrobiaceae bacterium
CCAAGGGCTCTACGTTGCTGAGCTGGGACGATACCGAATCAGGTGCCCTGTTCTGCCCGGATGTCGGCCGAAGTTGTGAACCCTGCCCGACGGTCATCATCGGGTTCATGGTTGAAGTTGTGAGCCCTCTGAGCTGGGACGATGCCGATTCAGGTGCCCCAACGATCGAACGGGTCGATTGGACCTGTGATCGCCGGTCCGCGCTCATGGCCGGTCCCATGGTTGGTCTCATGATCGGAGTGATGAACCCTCTGGGCTGGGCGTTCACCGGGCCTCTGATCCTGGACCCTTCGGTCAGAAGATTGGCGTTGTCTCCGGCACGCGAGGCGCCCGGGTGGGATTTCGTTGGTTGGCTCATGCAAAGAACTGGGTCGATCCGGCGCCATATGGAAGAACAGCCGGGGCCCTTCGGTGAAGAAGGCAGGGGCGCCCGGAATGAACCAGTCGCTCACGACATCGCAGCCAACCGCGCCGGGACCACCTCGCCCGCGTCCTCGTCGACGCCAACGCGGTGCCGGGCCGTGTCGTTGTCGATGATCACCAGGTCGATGGCGGGTGGGGCGCCTTTTGTCCCGCCTGGTCCACCATCGAGCGCTGGGAGCCAACCTCCCACACCGGTGCCGGCAGTCAAGGGACGGCCGGAGGCCGAGAGAGGACATTAAGGCCGACCCCGGCGCCGGCGTGCCGGCGACCTCCGGGGTCGAGCCGTATTCCGCAGCGGCCCTTGACGGCTGGCGACGGCGTGGCACCAACCGACGACCCGCGCCGGTCAGCGAATAGGTCCGCCGCACTGCCTCCGATCACGCTGAGCGCCGAACGGCGTCGGCGTCGTGGATCACCGAGCCCACCTGAACCCACACCAACATGATCTTCCCGCCGTCGACGAAGCCCAGCAGCGTTTGTGAGGGGTTCACAACTCGAATGATGAACACTCTGAGCTGCGACGATGGCGCTTTCATCACCATTTCGGAGCCATTACAGCTTCACAACGACTGATCTGATGCCGTCATCATGAACCCCCTCATGATGAAAGTTATGAACCCTCTGAGCAGGGGTTATCCGCGCCGCTACGACCGGCAACCTCTTGACCAGGGGCTTCGTCGGCCATCGAAGATTTCTCAGATTTCTTCGAGTGATGAGGCATTTGATGAGGGGTTTGATGAACCCCGATCGTCATCGTGGCGGGCATGGACACCCCCACGATCAGACATCTCCGCAGCGAATGGCTAGCCATCGGAATCGCTCCCCCATCGAGTTCCGCCTGTCATCGCCTGGCTCAGTGCGAACCGGTGGTCGCCGACCTTGAGGTCGACAACCTGGCCGAGTTGGTCACCGCCCTGTCGCTCTCCTCGGGCCAGCTGTCCCGCAACGAGTCCGCCGAGGTGATCACGGCCATGCTGAGAAGTGCCGACGTCGACGCCCTCGTCCCCCGGGCCATCATGGAAGCCCTCATCCCCGGGGTGCTCGCCCTCCCCCGGCGCTTCGACCTGGCCGAGGGGCCGTGGTGCGATCGCGACGCCTTCCATGCCGACGCCATTTCCGCGCTCTGGAAGCTCACGACCAGGTGGTCGGGCACTCACCGCCCGTACGCCGCCGGTGACCTCTCGTCAGGGGTCCGCACCCGGTTGCGAACACTCCAGAGCAGTGAACGTCGGCACCGCTCCCGTCAGAGCGGCAGCCTCGGTGAATTGGACGCCCTCCCGGCATCGATCGGTCGCACGGGCGAGGAACTCTTAGCCGCTGCTCTCGCCGAGGCGACCGGACACGGCCTCATGGTCACCGACGCCGCTGTGCTCTACGCGACGAGAGTCCTCGGCATGGCCCTGACCGAAGTGGCCCAGCTCGCCGGACTCCCCGCCGGTCATCTCTGCCGCCGGCGCCGGATCGCCATCGATCGGCTGGTGGCTTGACATGCGCCCGAACGGACTTGAGCCGATCAGGCCGGGTACGAGCAGAGCCGACCCGTCAGGCTTGCCCGCCGCCACCCAGGCAGCCCCGCTGAGCGGACCCTGGTCCCGAACGGACACGCCCCGACCCCGACAAGAGGGTGGAAGCACCACCCTGCCCGATGAAGAAGACACGATGCAGATGGACACCCAATTGCTGCTCTCGGTAGAAGAGGCGGCCGACGTCCTCCGGCTGGGCCGGACGAGGACCTATGAGCTGGTCATGACCAAGAGGATCCAGAGCGTCAAAGTCGGACGCCGTCGGCTCGTCGTTCGAACCAGCCTCCTGGACTTCGTCCAGAAGCTCCTCCTGGAACAAGAGTGCGCATAGCGCCCCATGGGCGGCGAAGGAGGCGGCGCTCATGAAGGCAAATCCGCCAATCGCCGACGCACCTCGGGGTACCGTGGAGGGTCGTCCGTCGTCTGGCTCGGACCACCGTGAGCCAATTCGGTTCATGGCCGAGGACGCACCCCAGGTGACCCCAAACGTGGCCGCCGTCTTGGCCCGCATCGTGCGGACCCTACGCGACCACCAGAAACGTGAGGCAGCGTGATCCGGTTCGCACTGAGCGCCCGTACGTCTACTGACGACCTGCAGGACCCGGCCGACAGCCTGCGCTGGCAGACCGACGTCGCGGCTCGCCTCGTCGCTCCCCATGGTGAGATCGTCACCACGTATCACGACATCGACAAGAGCAGAAGTTTGCCCTGGGACCGCCGCCCCGAAGCCTCCCGGATCCTCCGTGACTTGAAGGACATGAACCGAGGCTGGGATGCACTGGTCATCGCCGAGCCACAGCGTGCCTTCTCCGGCACCCAGTTTGAGGGAATCCTGTTTCAGTTCGCCCACTATGGCGTTGGGTTGTGGGTGCCTGAACTGGGCGGGGCTGTCGATATCGATAACGACGGGCACTACATGGCTCTCTCGAACTACGGCACCATGAGCCGTGCGGAGCGAAACCGGACCCGGCTACGCGTCGCCAATGCCGTTCGAGCCCATGCACAGGCCGGTCGCTGGCTCGGTGGGCGTCCCCCCTACGGCTATCTGATCGCCGATCACGGACCCCATTCGAACCCATCCAAGGCGGCCTCGGGCGCCCGGCTCCATCAACTCGCCCCCGACCCTGTGACCGCTCCTGTCGTGCAGCGCATCTATGACTCGTACCTTGCCGGTGCGGGCTACAAGCAGATCGCAACCGTGCTGACCAACGAAGGGATTCTGAGTCCATCCGCTCACGACCGACGTCGGAACTCGCATCGATCTGGCCATGCCTGGGCAATGTCGGCGGTTCGCAGCATCCTGGCCAACCCCCGGTACCTCGGGTATCACGTGTCAGGCCGCACCAAGAAGGCGGACATCCTCCTCGATCCTGACGTCCCAGCTCTCGGCCATGTGACCCAGCAGCAATCGCAGGACCGGGCCGAGTGGGTCACGGCCTCGGTACAGACGTATGACGCCATCGTCGATGAGGTGACCTGGCACCGGGTTGCGGCGCTCATTGCGGCCAACTCCCGCTCCAAGGCCATCACGCCGGCCAAGCGCCGGAGCCATAGCGGGGTGCGGCGGGCCGTACCGTCGCGCTACCCGTTGGCCGGGCTGGTGGTCTGCGACTGCTGCGGGAAGAAACTGCAGGGCAACTTGGTCCGAGGTCATGCCTTTTACCGTTGCAAGGTCAGCAACGACTACCCGGTGGCAGTCAATGACCACCCTCGGACCTTGGCAGTGCGTGAAGACCGCCTACTCCCCCACGTGGACGCCTGGCTCTGTGATCTGTTCTCAGCGGACCGTATTGAGGCCACGGCAGCCCAGATCGTCGAAGAGGACTCCCAAGGGCACCGGCAAGATCCAGCGATCACTCGGGCCCGGGCGACACTCACCGAGTGCGAGCGCAAACTGTCGAAACACCTCGACGGCCTGGAGGCCGGTATCCCCGCCGACGTCATCGCCTCTCGGATAGCGGCCACCCAGCGGGAGAAGGACGCCGCCCAGTCGGTGTTGGCGACCGCCCCTCCGGCCCCGAGGCCGCTCAGTCTCGACGAGGTGGTCGAGACGCTCACGGCACTGCGAGACTTGCCCGAGTTGCTCGGGCGCATTGAGCAGGCCGACCGAGCTGCGCTCTACCAGGCACTCGGGCTGACTGTGCGGTACCGGCGCATCGGTTCCACCGAAGAGGTCCAGCTGACGTCAACACTGCGAAGCGTGGACCTGGAGCGAGTCGCTGAAAACGGCGACGCTAGAAACTCCCAGGTCCCAGGCCTGCAGGGCGTGGACCTGGAGCGTGTCGGAGGGGGGACTTGAACCCCCACGTCCTTTCGGACACTAGCCCCTCAAGCTAGCGCGTCTGCCTATTCCGCCACTCCGACGAAGTGGCTCCGATGTGGCCATCGGGGCGAAGGGCATGGTAGCGCGCCCACGGGGGTGTCCCGTGCCGGTCAGGACCGCGTGGTGGCCGGAGCCGGCTTCAGCCGGGTCCAGAGGGCGACGTTCCAGAGGATGCCGTCCACCGACGGGTTGTAGGCGGCGTTGGCCACCTGCACCCCGTTGGCGGCCAGGCCGGGTTCGCCGAAGAGCGGCAGCGCCACCATCTGGTCCCACAGCTGGTCGTCGATCTGGGTGTAGACGGCCGATCCGGTCACCGGGTTGAGCTCCTGAGCGGCCTGGAAGAACAGCTGGTCGACCTGGGGGTCGTCGAACCGGCTCCAGTTCTGCTGATCGTCGACACCCGCCTTCCCCTGCCCGTCCGAGTACCACCCGGCGGTGGCCGACTGGTACGGCCCCGAGGTGCGGGTCACCAGGGCCATGTCGTAGGAGTCGGTGGCCGCTGCGGCCGCCAGGCCCGCCCGACCCTGGACAGGTTCGGCAACGACGGTGATCCCGACCTCCTTCAGCTGGGCCTCGATACCCGTCGCCACCTCGGTGATCCACGGGTCACCCTGCTCCACTGCCATCCGCACCACGAGGGGCTTGCCGGCGGCGTCCACGTAGTCGGCTCCGGCCGCCCGCGTATAGCCGAGCGAGTGGAGCAACGTGTCGGTGGCGACGACGTCGGGCGTCGAGTACTCCCCCGCTGCCGTGGACGGGGCGTAGGAGGTCTGCCACGCCACGGCCAGGTGGTCCTGGTTGACGGTCAGGGCGGGGTCGATGGTTCCGAACAGCCGGGTCAACAGTGCCGACCGGTCGATCGCGTGGGCGATGGCCTGACGGGCGGCCACATGGGATCCCACGGTCGACTTCACATCGAACTCGAGCGACAGGAAATCGAGCGACGGGTGCACCGAGCTCTGTGCGTTCGGCAGCGAGCTGACCGAGTCCAGGGCCGACAGGGTGAACTGCCCCGGCTCGGACACGGCAGCGTTCGTGGACGCGAGGGGGCCGATCCAACTGTCGTCCGTCTGCCCGGCGGCCACTACGACGGACGACAGCACCGACGGGGTCCCCCACCACGACGGGTTGCGGACCAGCACCGCGGTGCCCGACGCGTTCACGCTCTTGAGCAGCAGCGGCCCGGCGGACAGGTCCACCGCCGGGTCGAAGGAGTCGAACCCGGTGTTCCACCCGACCCTGCGGGCGATGTGGGCCGGGACCATGTGGTCGAACAGGACCCGCCAGTCGGCGAAGGGCCTGGTGAAGACGACGGTCACCGTGCGACCACCGTTGCTTCCGTTGACGGACGCCACATCGCGGTAGCCGAGGGTCGACGCCACCTGGTCGGGCTGGCCGTCGACGTCGGTCCCGTTGCCCTTCTGCGCCTGCCATGCGTACACGAAGTCGTCGGCCGTGACCGGCACCCCGTCCGACCACACGGCCTTCGGGTTGATGACGTACTGGATGGTGAGGGGTGACGTCGAGGTGGCCTCCACGCTCTCCAGGAGGTCGGTGTTGACCTGGGGCACCAGCTTCGGGTTGATCGTGTAGGCGCTGGGCAGCACGGCGTCGAGCAGGCTGGGGGTCGTGGACGAGGCGCCGGCCGGCGTGTTCGGGTTGTAGCCGGACCATGGGCCGGGTAGGTGCACGATCGACGTCCCGCCGGTGGTGGCGACAGGCGGCGGAATGACCGGCTGGTCGACCTGGCTGATCTGCCTGCTGCTCAGATGGTCGACGATGGCGACGGCGGCGATGATCAAGATGATCACCAGCGGCAACGTCCACCGGGCGCGCCGCTCACGCCACAGCGATGACATCCGGGACCGGGGCTCGGCGGGCCCGGCACCCGGCTCGCTCACTGCAGGCGCAGGAGGAGGATGATGTTGGTGAAGGCGAAGATCACGGCGACGGTGACGGTGATCCGGTCCAGGTTCTTCTCCACCACGGTCGACCCGGCGGCCGCCGAGCCCACCGAACCACCGAACATGTCGGACAGCCCGCCGCCCTTGCCGGAGTGCATGAGGATGAGGAAGATGAGCGCGAGGCAGCAGAGAATCTGGAGCACGACGATGACTGCGGTCAGCACGGAAAGCCTCTCCTCGGGGTAGGGACCATCGCAGACGCTACCAAACTCAGCGGCCGGCCCGGGCGGCGGCCCGGACGATCTCCACGAACTCGGCGGCGTCGAGGCTCGCACCACCGACCAGCAGCCCGTCCACGTCGGGACAGGCCATGAGCTCCTCGGTGTTGGCCGCCTTGACCGACCCACCGTACTGGATCCGGACCTGGGTGGCCTCCTCCTCCCCCACCTGTGACGCCACCACCCCTCGGATCCACGCGCAGGCGTCCTGGGCGTCTTCGGGCGTGGCCGCCTGGCCCGTCCCGATGGCCCAGACGGGCTCGTAAGCGAGCACCAGGCCGGGCACGGCCTCGGCGGGCACAGCAGCCAGTACCGCCCCCACCTGCGACGACAGGCGCTCCTGGGTGAGGCCGATGTCCCGCTCGTCGATCGTCTCGCCCACGCAGCACACCGGGGTCATGCCGTTGCGGAGCACCGCCTTGAGCTTGGATGCCACGACGGCATCCGTCTCGGCGAACAGCGCCCGCCGCTCGGAGTGGCCCACGATGACGTACTCGACGTGCAGTTTGGCCAGCATCACGGGACTGACCTCACCCGTGAAGGCTCCGGCGTCCTCGATCGCGCAGTTCTGTGCCCCGAGTGCCACGGGGATCCCCTCGCCCTCGAGCACCGACTGCACGGAGCGGAGGTCGGTGAACGGTGGGTGGACGGAGACGTCGACCGGGCCAACGTCCGCTGGCTGCAGTCGCAGGCCGAGGTCCCGCGAGGCGTGGATCGCCTCGAGGTGGTCGAGGTGCATCTTCCAATTGCCGCTGACGAGCGGCCGACGCCCCGGAGTGGCGGCGCTCACGGAGTGGTGTGCCCGGGGGCGTTCGGTGCCCCCCGCAGGGCCGCGAGACCCGGCAGGTCACCGAACTCCAGCAGCTCGAGCGATGCGCCGCCCCCGGTGGAGATGAAGCTGATCCGGTCGGCCAGTCCGAGTTCGTCGACCGCGGCGGCGCTGTCGCCGCCGCCGACCACCGTGTACCCGGGGCAGGCAGCCACGGCGGCGGCCACACCGGCCGTCCCGGCGCAGAATCGCTGGTCCTCGAAGACACCCATGGGGCCGTTCCACAGCACGGTGCCGGCCCCGGCGATGGCCTCGGCGTAGGCGGCCACCGTGTCGGGCCCGATGTCGAGCCCCTGCCACCCGTCGGGGATGTCGGCTCCCACCGTGCGGACTTCGCCGCTCCCGCAGTCGCACCCGAAGGCGGCACCGGGCTCGAGGGCCACGATGTCGGTGGGCAGGTGGATCGGGGTGCCGGATGCCAGCAGCTCCGCGCAGTCGTCGATGCGGTCGCGGTCGACCAGCGAGCCGCCGATGTCGTGACCCTGCGCGGCAAGGAACGTGAAGGCCATCCCACCACCGACCACCAGGGCGTCCACGTGGCGCAGCAGTGCCTTCAGGACGCCCAGCTTGTCCGCCACCTTGGCCCCGCCGACCACGGCCACGAAGGGCTGGTCGGGCTGGCCGAGGAGCTTGCCCAGTGCCTCGATCTCTTTCTGGAGAAGCAGTCCCGCAGCACTCGGGAGGAATGCCGGCGGACCGACCACCGAGGCGTGCCGACGGTGGGAGACGCCGAAGGCGTCGTTGACGTACGCGTCGTGGGAGTTGACGAGCTTCTCCACGAACGCGGGGTCGTTGGCAGTCTCGCCCGGGTCGAAGCGCAGGTTCTCCAGCAGCTCCACCTGGGGTGCGAGGCGGGCCAGCTCCTCGCGCACCGGGCCGAGCTCCCACCGCGTGTCCGGGGCGCCCTTCGGCCGCCCGAGGTGGGTGCAGGCCGTCACCCGGGCGCCACGGGCACCGAGGTACTCGATGGTGGGGAGGGCGGCCCGGATCCGGAAGTCGTCCGTGACCACGGCCGGAGCGTCTTCGCACGGGCGGAGGGGGACGTTGAAGTCGACGCGGACCAGCACGCTGGCACCGTCGAGGTCGGGCAGGTCCTCCAACAGCGGCAGGCCCTGCAGCAGCGGGTTCTTGCCGGAATCGCTCATGTCACCGTCTCCCCTCGATGCGCATTCACTCGTCCCCGGCCGGCCTCAGGCCCCGGCGCCTACGACCAGCGACAGGTCGACCAACCGGTTGGCGTAGCCCCACTCGTTGTCGTACCAGCCGTTCGCCTTGACGAGGGTGACCCCCGAGGCCGAAGGCATCACCATGGTCAGACCGGCGTCGAAGGTGCACGAGGCGGGACTGCCCACGATGTCGCTCGAGACGATCGGGTCCTCGGTGTAGACGAGGACCTTGGCGAGCGGTCCCGACGAGGCAGCGGCCCGGAAGGCGTCGTTCACCTGCTCGACGGTCACCTCGCCGGGGATCACCGCGGTGAAGTCCGTGATCGAGCCGTCGGGCACGGGGACCCGGAGGGCGGCGCCGTCCAGCCGCCCCTTCATCGACTCGAGGACCAGGCTGGTGGCCCGGGCCGCTCCGGAGGACGCCGGCACGATGTTGACAGCTGCGGCGCGAGCCCGCCGCAGGTCCTCGTGCGGCAGGTCGAGCAGGTTCTGGTCGTTGGTGTAGGCGTGCACCGTGGTCATGAGCCCCGATTCCACCCCGAAGGCGTCGTCGAGGACCTTCACCATGGGCACGAGGCAGTTGGTGGTGCAGGAGGCGTTCGACACCACGAAGTCCTTGGCCGGGTCGAACTGGTCGTCGTTGACGCCCACGACGAAGGTGGCGTCCACACCGGTGCCCGGGGCCGAGATGATGACCCGCTTCGCTCCGGCGTCGAGGTGTGTGCCGGCTGAGTCCTTCGACGTGAACCGGCCGGTCGACTCGATCACCACGTCGACGCCCAGATCGGACCACGGCAGTGCCTTCGGGTCGCGCTCAGCCAGGACCACGATGGACTTGCCGTCGAGGGTGAACTTCGAGTTGCCCACGGTCACGTCAGCGCCGAGTCTCCCGTGGGTGGAGTCGTACTTGAGGAGGTGCGCCAGGGTCTCTGGCGACGTGAGGTCGTTGATGGCAACTACTTCGACGTCCGCCCCGAGGAGGCGGGCCGCCCGCAGGTAGTGCCGTCCGATGCGTCCGAAGCCGTTGATGCCGATCCGTACGGTCATGTCGCTGGTGCCTCACCCTTCATCCCATGGTCTCTTCGGGACGACCACCCGGTGTCGTCCCGTCGCCCCTCGGACGGCCGGGGCACAGCCACGCTACGGCATCCGGAGGGTCCGGGGCCTCATCCGAGCAGATCGGCCAGGGTCTGCGCCAGTCTGGCCGGGTCGTGGGCGAGCCCGTTGGCCTTGGCCAGGGGCACGTCGACCACCGGCACCGGGGTGGCCCCGACTGCGATCCCGGAGGAGTCGCAGACCACCCGGTCCACCTCGACGCCGTGGGCCAGGAGTGCGGACACGTGCCGGGCGACGTCGTAGCCAGCCGTCTCGGTGTCCTGGGGACGCAGGTTGCAGAGGTAGACACGCTGGGCCGACGAGGTGTTGACCGCCTCGAGGATCTGGGGCACGGCCACGGCGGCCAGGACGCTGGTGAACAGCGAGCCGGGGCCGAGGACGATCTGGTCGGCCTCGACCAGGGCGGCGACGGCCGCCTCGGGCGCCGGCGGGTCGGCCGGCACCAGCGACACACGCAGGATGTGGTCGGTCCCGTTGACCGCCACCTGCCCCGTCACCTCGCCGCAAGCGGCATCGGCCTTCAGCACCACGGGCTCCGTGGAGGACGGCAGGACCCGGCCCCGCACGCCCAGCAGCCGGCAGGCCTCGTCAAGTGCGGACACCGGGTCACCCGAGGCGTCCATGAGGCCGGCCAGCACGAGGTTGCCGAGGGCGTGGCCGGCCAACTCCTCCTGGTCGAACCGGTAGTCGAAGGCGGTGGCGAGGGGGCTGCCCGGCTCGGCCAGGGCGATCAGGCACTTGCGGAGATCGCCAGGCGGGATGATGTGCAGCAGTTCGCGGAGTCGCCCCGAGGAGCCGCCGTCGTCGGCGACCGACACGATGGCCGTCACCCGGTCGGTGTAGGTCCGCACGGCCCGCAGCGTGGCCGCCAGCCCGTGTCCACCCCCGATGGCGACGACCCGGGGGCCCGCCCCCCCGTCGACTCCGGGGTCCCGGGTCACCGGGCTCACCGGTCCACGTCGCGGTGGAACACGGTGGTGGGCAGCTGGTGGGCATCGAGGCGACGGGAGAGCTCCTCGGCCAGCACCACCGACCGGTGCCGTCCTCCGGTGCAGCCCATGGCCACCGTCAGGTACGACTTCCCCTCCTTCATGTAGGCGGGGATGAGCATCGTCAGGAGGTCCTCGAGCTTGTCGAGGAAGGCGAGCGTCTCGGGGCGGTCGAGGACGTACTCGCGGACCTCGGGTTCCAGTCCACTGTGGGCCCGGAGGTTCTCGTCCCAGTAGGGGTTCGGGAGGAAGCGGCAGTCGAACATCAGGTCGACGTCGAGCGGGACGCCGTGCTTGAAGCCGAAGGAGACGACCGACGTCTGCATGCTGCTGCCCTGCTCCTCGGAGCCGAACACCTCGATCAGGCGGGACCGCAGCTGGTTGGTGTTGAGCTCGCCGGTGTCGATCACCAGGTCGGCCCGGTCCCGGATGGGCAGGAGCAGCGCCCGCTCGTCGGAGATGGAGTCGACGACCCCCCGGGCGGCCTGGGGGTGCCGCCGTCGGGTGCCCTCGAACCGCCTGATCAGGACGTCCTCGGCGGCGTCGAGGAACACGATCCGGACACGATTGCGGGCGGCGATCAGGGAGTCGACCGCCGGCAGGACATCGTCGAGGTCCCCGCCGCCGCGACCGACGACGAAGGCCACCCGCTCCATCTCGGACCCGGTCCCGTCGACCAGTTCCGACACCTTGGCGATCAGGGCCGACGGCATGTTGTCGATCACGAACCAGCCGAGGTCCTCGAGGGTCGCGGCGGCCGTGGACCGCCCCGCCCCGGACATGCCGGTCACCACCAGGTACTCGCTCATCGTTCCACTCTCACCCGTCGGTCATCGGTCCGGCGACAACGGCGTGTGCAGGCGCTCGAACACTGCGGCACCCACCTCGGCCGGTAACCACGATAGGCCCACCAGCTCGTCATGGGTGGCCTTGCGCAGCTCGCCCAGGCCGCCGAACTGGTCGACGAGGCGGGACCGCCGCTTCGGGCCGAGCCCCGTGACGCCGTCCAGGGCCCCCACCGTCATCCGCTTGCCGCGCAGGGTCCGGTGGTACGAGATGGCGAAGCGGTGGGCCTCGTCACGCAGCCGTTGCAGCAGGTAGAGGGCCTCGGACGTGCGGGGCAGGCGGACCGGCACCGAGGAGCCGGGGAGGTAGACCTCCTCGAAGCTCTTCGCCAACGACGCCACCGGGATCCTGTCCGACAGCCCGAGCCGGTCGAGCACGCGGGTGGCCACGTGCAGCTGGCCGAGGCCGCCGTCGATGAGCAGCAGCTGCGGCGGGTAGGCGAAGCGACGGCGCACCGCGGTGCCGGGGGCGCCGGCGGCGGTCGTGCCATCGCCCTCCTCCGACCGGTCGCGGGCCCGTGCCTCCTCGTCGAGCAGCGCGGTCAGTCGGCGGGTCAGCACCTCCTCCATGGCCGCGTAGTCGTCGTTGCCGGCCACGGTGGTGACCTTGAAGTGCCGGTAGTCACTCTTCTTCGGCAGTCCGTCCTCGAAGACCACCATCGAGCCCACGTAGTCGGTGCCCTGCAGATGGCTCATGTCGTAGCACTCGATGCGGAGCGGGGCGACGGGCAGGCGGAGCTCTCGCTGGAGCGCCTCCAGCGCCCGGGCCCTGCTGTTGTGGTCGGAGGTGCGCTGCAGGCGGTGCCGCACGAAGGCGTCGCCGGCGTTGCGCACCACGGTGTCGAGGAGTGCCGCCTTCGGCCCGCGCAGTGGCACCTTGACGGCCACCGGCCCACCCCGTCGCTCGGCGAGGTACGCACACACGGCCTCCAGGTCGGCGGGCATGGTCGGCACGAGGATCTGGCGGGGCACGCCCGAGGCCGCCTCGGCGTAGACGTCGACCAGGAGGCGGGCCACCAGTTCGTCGGGGGCGAGGTCCTCGACCTTGTCGACGAACAGGGCCGAGCGTCCCACCACCCGGCCGGCCCGGACGTGGAACACCTGCACGGCCGCCTCGAGCTCGTCCTCGACCAGGCCCAGCACGTCGAGGTCCTCGGGGCTGTCGAGCTCCATCTGGCGCACGGCGTCCGCCGTGCGGACGGCCTCGAGCTTGTCCCGGAGGATGCCGGCCCGCTCGAAGTCGAGGGCGGCGGAGGCCTCCCGCATACCCGACTCCAGCTCGCGCTCGAGCGGGGCGGTGTCGCCCGCCAGGAACGTGGCCAGATCGGCCACCATCCCGTCGTAGTCCTCCTTCGACACGGCCCCCACGCAGGGACCGGCGCACCGCTCGATGTGGAACAGGAGGCACGGCCGCCCGAGCCGCTCGTGGTTGCGGAACTTCGCGTCGGAGCAGGTCCGCACCGGAAAGGAGCGGAGCAGGAGGTCGAGGGTGCCGCGGATGGCCCCGACGTTCGGGTACGGCCCGAAGTAGCGCACCCCGCTGCGCTTGCGGCCGCGCACGACCGCGGGCTTCGGCCACTCGTCCCCCACCGTCAGGGCCAGCCAGGGGTAGCTCTTGTCGTCCTTGAGCCGGACGTTGAAGCGGGGCTGGAACTGCTGGATGAGGTTGTGCTCGAGCAGCAGGGCCTCGGCCTCGGTGCCGACGACCATCCACTCGATGTGGTCGGCGGCCGCCACCATCTGGGCAGTGCGGGGCGCAAGGTTGGCCGGGTCCTGGAAGTACGAGTTGACCCTGGAGCGCAGGGACTTGGCCTTGCCGACGTAGAGGACCCTGCCGTCCGTATCGACGAACTGGTAGGAGCCGGGCTCGTCGGGGAGCGATCCGGGCAGAGGACGGTTGACCACGGCTCCAGTGTGCCGTGCCGACAGGGGCCACCGGGTCGACCCGACAACGGTGAGGTGCGCGATCGCAGGTCGTAGGCAATACACTGGAGGGACGCCGGCCTGGTTCCCGGCGAACATCTACCGCTCCGGGGCCGACATCCCCGCGGATGGGCGACCAGGCTGTCCCCGCCGGCCACTGACCGGAGCGCCTCCCCGAGGAGGTTATACCCACATGCTCCGTCTACAGAACGCACTCCCGGACGCCTACACGTCCGCCCGTCCGGACGAACTCGCCGAACGGATCCGTGTCGCCAAGGCGGCACTCGGGCCCCGGGTCTTCATCCTGGGACACCACTACCAGCGGGACGAGGTGATGGCCTGGGCCGACGCCCGGGGCGACTCCTTCGGGCTCTCCCGCATCGCTGCCGGGCAGACCGAGGCCGAGTTCGTGGTCTTCTGCGGCGTCCACTTCATGGCCGAGTCGGCCGACATCCTGACCGGCGACCACCAGCAGGTCCTCCTGCCCGACCTCAACGCCGGGTGCTCGATGGCGGACATGGCCGACATCGACGCCGTCGAGGAGGCGTGGGAGACCCTGGCCGCCGTGACCGACATCGACCGGGTCGTGCCGGTCACCTACATGAACTCCTCGGCCGCCCTCAAGGCCTTCGTCGGCCGCAACGGCGGGGTCGTGTGCACGTCGTCCAACGCCCGTGCGGTCCTCACCTGGGCACTCGGCGCCGATGGGAACGGGCACAGCCGCGGCGACCAGGTGCTGTTCTTCCCCGACCAGCACCTGGGCCGGAACACCGGGTTCGAGCTCGGCTACGGCGCCGACGACATGGCGGTGTGGAACCCGCGCCTGACCTCCGGCGGCCTCGACGACGGGACGCTCAAGTCGGCCGCACTGCTGCTTTGGAAGGGCCACTGCTCCGTGCACCAGCGCTTCCGTCCGGCCCACATCGAAGCCTTCCGTGCGGAGCACCCCGGGGGCATCGTGATCGTGCACCCGGAGTGCGCCCACGACGTGGTGGAGGCCGCCGACCAGGTGGGGTCCACTGACTTCATCATCAGGGCCGTCGCCGAGGCCCCGGCCGGCTCGGTCATCGGCGTCGGCACCGAGATCCACCTGGTGAAGCGACTCGACGACGAGACCCCGGACAAGACGGTGGTCTCCCTCGACCCGCTGGTGTGCCCCTGCTCGACCATGTTCCGCATCGACGCGGCCCACCTGGCCTGGGTGCTCGAGGGCCTGGTCGAGGGCGAGGTGCGCAACCGCATCGTGGTCGACCAGGACACGGCCACGTGGGCCCGGGTCGCCCTGGAGCGGATGCTCGCCACCGTCTGACGCTCCGCTCGTCAGTTCGTCCGGGCACCCGCCTGTCCGGGCACCCGCCTGTCCGGATACACCGGACCACCGGATGCCTGGCGGCCGTCAGGCCGCCGACCCGTCACCGCGAGGCAGCGGTCTTCCGCCCCCTGGTGCCTTCTTCGCCGCCGTCGCCTTGGTAGCCGTCGCCTTCGTCACCGACTTCTTCGTGGCCTGCTTCGTCGCCGCTGACTTCTTCGTGGCCTGCCGGGCAGTCGATCTCGTCCCGGCCGCCGGTTCCTTCTTCGCCCGCACGGCCTTCGTGGCCGGCGACTTCTTCCTGGCGACCGCCTTCGCCGCGCCCGTGCCATCGCCCGAGCGCGCCGGCGATGCCGCGATGCCCGGCAGGACGCCCAGGATGGGCGCCAGCACCTGGCCGGTGTAGCTGGCTGCGACCGCCGCCACCTGCTCGGGGCTGCCCTCCGCCACCACCGTGCCGCCACGGTCGCCACCCTCGGGACCCATGTCGATGATCCAGTCGGCGCTCTTGACGACGTCGAGATTGTGCTCGATCACGATGACCGTGTTGCCCTGGTCGACCAGCCGGTTCAGGACGTCGAGCAGCTTGCGCACGTCGTNNGCACGTCGTCGAAGTGCAGCCCGGTCGTCGGCTCGTCGAGCACGTACAGGGTCGTGCCCGTCGACCGCCGACTCAGCTCGGAGGCCAGCTTGACCCGCTGGGCCTCTCCTCCCGACAGGGTCGGCGCCGACTGCCCGAGCCGGATGTAGCCCAGTCCCACGTCGACCAGCGTCTGGAGGTGGCGGGCGATCGGCGGCTGTGCGGCGAAGAAGCCCAGCGCCTCCTCGCACGACAGGTCGAGGACGTCGGCGATGGTCTTGCCCCGGAAGGTGACCTCCAGGGTGTCCCGGTTGTACCGGGCGCCGTGGCAGACCTCGCAGGGCACGTAGATGTCGGGCAGGAAGTGCATCTCGATGCGGATCGTCCCGTCGCCCGAGCACGACTCGCAGCGCCCACCCTTCACGTTGAACGAGAACCGCCCGGGCAGGTAGCCGCGCACCTTGGCCTCGTTGGTCTGGCTGAAGAGCTTGCGGATGTGGTCGAACACCCCGGTGTAGGTGGCGGGATTGGACCGGGGGGTCCTGCCGATCGGCGCCTGGTCGACGTCCACCACCTTGTCGATCAGCTCGACGCCGGTGATGGTGCGGTGCAGGCCCGGCAGGCTCTTGGCCCGGTGGACCTGCTTGGCCAACGACCGCAGCAGGATGTCGTTGACCAGCGTGGACTTGCCTGAGCCGGACACACCGGTGATGGCCACCAGCTGACCGAGAGGGAACTCGACCGACACGTCCTGGAGGTTGTGCTCACGGGCGCCGTGGACGACGAGATGCTGCCCGTTGCCGGGGCGCCGGAACTGCGGCACCGGGATCGACTTGACCCCGGACAGGTACTGGCCGGTGATCGAGTCGGGATTGGTCAGGATCCCGCCGGGTCCGTCGACCGGGCCCGAGTGGACGATGCGTCCCCCGTGCTCGCCCGCGCCAGGGCCGACGTCGACCACGTGGTCGGACACCTTGATCGTCTCCTCGTCGTGCTCGACGACGATCACCGTGTTGCCCAGGTCGCGCAGCCGCAGCAACGTGCCGATGAGGCGCTGGTTGTCCCGCTGGTGGAGCCCGATGGACGGCTCGTCGAGCACGTACAGAACGCCCACCAGGCCACTGCCGATCTGGCTGGCCAGGCGGATCCGCTGAGCCTCGCCCCCGGACAGGGTGGCGGCCGACCGGGCCAGCGTCAGGTAGTCGAGGCCGACGTCGAGGAGGAACTGCATCCGTTCCTGGACCTCGCGGAACACGCGGTCGGCGATCATGTGGTCGCGGTCGGACAGCTCGAGCGACCCCACCTCCTCGACGGCCCGGCCGATCGGCAGCGAGCACAGGGCGTGGATGTTGAGGCCGCCCACGGTCACGGCCAGCGACTCCGGCTTGAGCCGGCTGCCGCTGCACACCGGGCAGGGCACCTCGCGTAGGTAGCCCTCCAGGTTGTCCCGCAGGAAGTCCGAGTCCGCCTCGGTGTGCCGCCGCTCGAGCCAGTTGACGATGCCCTCGTACGTCGAGTGGAACGAGCGCTGCCGGCCGTAGCGGTTGCGGTACTTGAGGTGGACCTGATCGTCCCCGGTGCCGTACAGGACGAGGTCCTGGTCGACCTTGGACAGGTCCTCCCACGGTGTGTCCACCGAGAACCCGCCGAGGTCGGCCACGGCCCACTGCATCCGGTCGAAGTACTGGCTGCGGGCGCCGGACCAGGGGGCGAGAGCGCCCTCGGACAGCGACTTGGACGGGTCGGGAACGACGAGCTCGGGGTCCACCTCGAACTTGGTGCCGAGGCCGGTGCAGGCCGGGCACGCCCCGTAGGGCGAGTTGAAGGAGAAATTGCGGGGCGACGGGTCCTCGAAGCTGATGCCGCAGTGTGTGCAGGCCAGGTGCTGGCTGAAGG
>PLRX01000084.1 GCA_003164095.1 Acidimicrobiaceae bacterium
CCGGAGTCGTCGGGTAAGTCGACGCTCGCCATGCACGTGGTGGCCGAGGCCCAGCGCAACGGCGGCATCTGCGCCTACATCGACGCCGAACACGCCATGGACCCCGTCTACGCCAAGGCCATCGGCGTCAACATCGACGACCTGCTGATCTCCCAGCCCGACACGGGCGAGCAGGCCCTCGAGATCGCCGACATGCTGATCCGCTCGGGTGCACTCGACGTGCTGGTGATCGACTCGGTGGCGGCCCTGACCCCCCGCGCCGAGATCGAGGGGGAGATGGGGGACTCCCACGTCGGCCTCCAGGCCCGTCTGATGTCCCAGGCACTCCGCAAGATCACCGGCACGCTGTCGAAGTCGCAGACCATCGCCATCTTCATCAACCAGCTGCGCGAGAAGATCGGCGTGATGTACGGCTCGCCCGAGGTCACCCCGGGTGGCCGGGCGCTGAAGTTCTACTCGTCGATCCGCCTCGACATCCGTCGCATCGAGACCATCAAGGACGGCGCCGACCAGGTCGGCAACCGGACCCGCGTCAAGGTCGTGAAGAACAAGTGCTCCCCGCCGTTCAAGCAGGCCGAGTTCGACATCGCCTTCGGCAAGGGCATCAGCCGTGAGGGGTCGCTGCTCGACGTGGGCGTCGAACTGGGCTTCATCAAGAAGTCCGGTGCGTGGTTCACCTACGAGGGCGAACAGCTCGGCCAGGGTCGTGAGAACGTGAAGAACTTCCTGACCGAGAACCCGCAGCTCATGGCCGAGGTCGATGAGCGGATCCGCGAGCACCTGGCCGCCCAGAACGAGGCCAAGGCCGCCGAGGCGGCGAGTTCGCACCTGCCGGCCGAGGACCTGCTGCTCGACGACGAGCCCATCTCCCTGAGCGACTGAGTCGCAACGACAATCGGTGCACGGACCTGACCCGGCCACCAGGTCGGGCCCGGTCCGTAGTGTCGCATCCCTTCGCCGGCCCGGGCCGCTACCCTGCGTCCCGGGCTGCTGCGTGTCCGGGCGCAGGTCCACTCACGTCCCGGGGCGTGACGAGGTCGCCGGTGCCCGTCGTCAGTGGTAGACGTCCCGCCAGTTGCCGGTGGACGGGTGGGTGATGCTCGCCGGTGCCATACCCAGCACCGAGTAGATATTCTCCATGATGCGGAGTAGGTACGGCGTCACACCGGGCACCGGAGACGGCAGCACGTTGGTCGGGATGAGCGGCGCGTCCGCCAGCTGGCCGACCCATGACGCGTTGCCTACGTCGATGACTCCGCCGCCGCCGGGTGCCGTGTACCAGGTCATGTCCGAGTAGTTGCCGTGCCGGTTGGCGACGATGGAGTGGGTGATGATGTCGACATCGGTCGGTGCGCCGCCGGACGGCACGTACTTGTCGAACTCACCCTGGAGTGCTTTCGAAAGGTGCTGACCGGCGGTCAGGCCGGTACCGGCAAGTGCCCAGGAGGTCGGGTCGTAGACGACGATGTCGGCGTCGGCGTCGATGTCCTGGTACATGCCACCGGTCATCTGTGACTCGGGACTCGACACCGGAGAATCCTCCCAGTTGACCGTGACGAGCGCGTTGTCCTTGCCGGTCAACGGGTCCTCGGCTGCCGACTTGTAGCAGATCACGTGGCGGTCGGGCCCGAGGGGTGACGGCCCGAAGCGGATCTGGCGGTAGCAGGCATTGGCGCCGAGGAACGCCACGTTCAGGCCGCGCTGGATGGCTCCTTCGACCCCGGTTCGCATCGGCGTGGACCAGTACTCGTCGTGACCGAGGCTGAACAGCGCCCGGTGGTTCGCCAGTAGCCCGGGCTGCTCATGCAGGTCGACGTCCGTCCAGTACGACACGTCGAGGCCCAGCTGCTCGGCGTGGAAGATCAAGGGGAGCTCGTTGCCCACGAAGTCCGAGGCCCCGGCCGCCCAGTCGTTGCAATACGGTCGGTCGAACGACACGATGCGGGCCCGGTCGGCGTAGGTTCCCCCGGCCGGGTTCTGGGTGTAGGTGAGGGCTCCGCCTTTGTTGCCGTAATAGAGCGAGTACCCACCCCAGCGGTTGTAGGCCTGCCAGGTGGTCACACTGTGCATGATGACGATCGCCGACTGCGACATGTCGTCGCGGACGCACAGCGGCACGTACGAGTGCGCCCCGGTGGCCCCGACCAGCTTGAGGAGGTAGGCGCCGGGCGGCCACGTGGCATCCACCGTCAACTGCACGGAGGGCGTCCACGAGCATTCGATCGTGTTCGTGGGTGAGATCAGGACCGGTGGCGGCTGGCTCACCCCTGGGGCCTCGGGCGACGTGGTGATCAACCGGGCACCGATTCCCTGGTAGTAGCCCATCCGATAGGCCTCGACGTGGAAGGTCGGTGCAGACGAGCTGACGTGCAGCGTCACGACCTCGCCGACCTGGACGCTGACCTTGTCGGCGTACCCCTCGATGCTCCCTGAAGCCCCCGGCGGTACGACCCACCAGGCGGTGCCGGTCTTGGCGTTCTCGGCCACGATCGTCGGTGACACGGGCAACGAGACGCCCTGCTCGTCGAGCTCCTCGACCTGAGTGGGAGCCGTCGTGCCCGTCGTCGTCGAGGCGCTCGATGCGGTGGCCCGGGAGGCGGTCGGTCGACGGGCGTCGCCTCCGCCTGTCTCCTCCGCGGTGATGGCCGCCGCGGTGGCAGCCAAGGTCCCGCCTGCCAGGGTCCAGCCGAGGAACCGGCGTCGGCTCAGTCGGTCACGGCCGGGGGCGTGTCGGTGGCGCGGCTCCGCCCCACTGTCGGGTTCAGGTCCTGGAAGTGGTTCGCTCATCGGAGGGATCGTCCGTTCCCACACCCGTCCACCTGCCAGTGGTGCGTCCGCCGGGATAAGGACGGACTAAGCGTAGCCACGCAGGGGGGTCCCGGGGTGGCAGTCGCCAAGTGATCACGTCATCCGCGCCGGCCGGACGGCCGGTGGCGACCGTCGCCGCACCGGCTTACGCTCGGTCGTTCACCCACCCGGCGACGCCGGGTGCCCGCCACGTCGAGGAGTCGAGTCCATGGAGTTCGGGATCATCCCCCCGGTCCGCACCGGGGCCACCGCCGACCCGGACTGGATGTCGGCCTTCGCCCGGCACGTCGAGTCGGCGGGGTTCGAGTCACTCGTGCTGGTGGAACACGCCGTGGTCATCTCCGACTACACGAGCACCTACCCGTACGCCGCATCCGGTCGGATGCCGCTCCCGGACGATTGCCGCATACCGGACCCGCTCGACCTGATGGCCTTCCTGGCCGCGGTGACCGACCGGATCACCCTGGCCACCGGCGTCCTGGTCGTCCCGAACCATCAGGCCGTGGTCCTGGCCAAGCGCATCGCCACCGTGGACGTGCTGTCCAAGGGCAGGGTCCGCATGTGCCTCGGTGTCGGCTGGATGGAGGAGGAGCTGCGGGCCACGGGTGCCGACCCGCGCACCCGGGGTCGGCGGATGGACGAGACGATCGAGGCCATGCGGGTCCTGTGGGCCGACTCGGGACCGGAGGGGGCCACGTTCGACGGCGAGTTCGTATCCTTCGCGCACGCGCACTCGTTCCCCAAGCCGTTCCGGCCGAGCGGGGTGCCGCTACACATCGGCGGGCACAGTGAGGCAGCGGCCCGCCGTGCGGGCCGGCTCGGTGACGGCTTCCAGCCGCTCGGCCTCGGCCCCGACGAGCTCGCGCTCCGGATCGCCCAGATGCGCGAGGCGGCCGAGCAGGCCGGCCGGGACCCCGACGCCGTCGAGCTCTCGGTGTCGGGTTACCTGCCCACCACGACCGAGGAGGAGGTGGCGGCCGCCGAGGCCGCCGGTATCCGCCGGATGCTCCTGTCGACATCGATGAGCCAGGACCTCGACGGCCTGGCTGACGAGGTCTCCACGTTCGCCGACCGGTTCGGACCACTCTCCTGACCCTCCGCGGACGGGCACCGACGCCGAACGAGGCCCACGGCCTCCGCCGCGTCGCCCTCGGGTACGCAGCGGCCGTCGACACCCTGGACGGGACGGCCTTCGCCGACCTGTTCACGCCCGACGGCGAGCTGTGGGTGCCCCGTCCCGGTGGTGACGGGGCACCGACCGTGCGCCGGGCCGGTCGTGACCAACTCGAGCAGATCCCCTCGGGTCTGGCCCGCTATCACGTCACCCACCACGCGGTCTCGGTCGCGACCTATGCGGTGGAGGGGGACAGGGCAACCGGCGACGTGACCGGGGTGGCCCATCACGTGGCTCCCGACGGCAGGGCGGACTCGGCCCGGGCACTCGACGCGATCTGGTACCTCCGCTACCTCGACGAGTACGTCCGGGCGGACGGCGGGTGGCTGCTGACCCGTCGCGCCCTCCACCTCCGGGGGATCGAGGAACGACGCGTGGCCCACCTCGGCCCCGGTCGCCCCTGAGACGGGCTGTCGCCCCGGGCGCGTACGCTGCGGGCCATGAGCCTGCCTGCCCCGAACCCCGACCGCACCTGCCTCGTCACCGGCGCCTCCTCCGGGATCGGCGTCGAGATCGCGGGACTCCTGGCCGCCCGCGGCCTCGGGCTCACCCTGGTCGCCCGCACCGAGTCGAAGCTGCGGGAGTTGGCCGACACCCTGGCCAGCCGCCACGGCGTGCGGGTCGAGGTGCTCGCGACCGACCTGACCGACGCCGGAGCGCGGTCCGGTCTTCGGGGCCGGCTCGAGGAGTTGGGCCTGTCGGTGAACGTGCTGGTCAACAACGCCGGCTTCTCCACCCTCGGCCCCGTGTACCGGGCGGACCCCGACCGTGAGATCGCCATGGTGCGCACCGATGTCGAGGCGGTGGTCCACCTGTGCGTGCTGTTCACACCGGGCATGGTGGAGCGCCGCAGCGGCAGCATCCTCAACGTGGCCTCGACGGCGGCGTTCCAGCCGATTCCGGGTCAGGCCGGCTACGGCGGGTCGAAGGCCTTCGTCCTCTCCTACAGCCATGCCATCCGCGAGGAGCTCCGTCCCCACGGCGTGTCCGTCACCGCGTTGTGCCCGGGGCCGGTCGAGACCGGGTTCGCCGAGGCTGCGGGCATCGCGCCGGAGGAGATGGCCGCGTCCATGCCCAAGATGTTCTGGGTGCCGGCCGCCGAGGTGGCCCGCGTGGGGGTCGACGGGATGGACGACAACAAGGCCGTCGCCATCCCCGGCCTGCCCAACAAGGCGTCAGCAGCCCTGGGCTGGCTGTCACCCCGTCGCATCCTCTTGCCGATCGTGGCGAAGCAGCATCCCGGACTACCCGACGCCTGAGCCGTGAGTGGCGACGTGGCCGGCGTGAGCCCGATCGGGGGAGCCCTCCGGTCGAGCCGTGTGCGCCCTGTTCCGGCGGGTCTGCTCGACGCGGTATGGGTCCTGGCCTTCGTCGTGCTCGGTCGCACCTCGCACACCGAAGGCTTGACCGTGCCCGGCATCGCCCGGACGGCATGGCCGTTCCTGGTCGGCCTCGCAGCAGGATGGATCGTGGCCCGGGCATGGCGTGCCCCGGCCGCCCTGGTGCCGACCGGCATGATTGTGTGGCCGGCATGCGTGGCCGTGGCCATGGGTCTCCGGATCGCCTCGGGACAGGGGGTGGTGGCCGCCTTCGTCCTGGTCGCCCTGGCCTTCGTGGGCCTCGGGCTGCTGGGCTGGCGGGCGCTGGCCCTGCTCCTGCCGGCTGCGACCGGGGGACCCCCGCCGGGTCGTCTCACCTGACCCCGTATCGGCACTCCGGAACCGGAACTTGAGTGAATTGTGGAGAATTTCTGAGAATTCTCGAATTGCCTGCTCAGGAGGGGTGGATCGACGGACCTACGGGTGGAGTTCCTGGCCGCCGCGGTCCGATTCCGGTCCAATCCCGAGGTTCAGTCGCCTTTGAGCGGCCGGGTGGTGGTCTGCCATGCGGCCTGGTCGGCGGCCGGCTGCTACCCGCTTCCCTCGCCGCCGATGGAGCCCCCCCACCAGATGCTTGCGGTATCGACCCGGTCCCCCGAGGCGATCGCAGTGGCGAGCGCCGCGGTCGAGGTCGTGATGTTCTCGACAGCGGGGCGGTGCCACGGGTCCGAGCGGTTCGAGGGGGAGGATCGGCACGATGGCCGCGCCGGGCGCAACCCAGGTGCTGTCGTAGTCCAGGCCGGCGGTCACCCACTGCTCGTAGCCGGTGGCGGAATGGCCACCGCTGTCGTAGAAGGTGGATCGATCTCGTCGACGCGCTGTGACACGGAAGACGGGTGGCCCCTCGGCCACGGGTCGACGCCGACGTCGGGTGTCCACGTAGGGGCCGGAGAGTCGCCTGCGATCGTCCCCCAGCGCCCTCCATTCGCCGTATCGGCATCTGTCGGCAGGAACTTGAGCAAGAATCCGAGAAAGTTGCATTCTTCCGGAACATGGCTCTGAACAGGGCCTTCCCTGCGCCCGCTCGATCGCCCGATCGTCGGGATCGCCTCGGCGTCACCCCGACCGACCTGATCGGTCAGCGCCCGCCCGGGGGCGCCGACGGGCAGGAGCGCCTCAGGCGCCGATGAAGGCAGCCAGTTCCGGCGGCACGAAGTTGTGCTCCTCGGTCGTCTCGGCCTCGGTCAGCTCGACCAGCTTGTCGACGACCTCGACGGGGTCCTTCTGGTCGTTCTTGACGAAGTCGCGCATCATCTCGAACAGGGGTGTCGCCCCGGCGTTGACGGCATCGGACCCGAACCATTCCCACATGGAGTCGGCCATGCGGTCGTTGAACCCGGTCAGGTACGGGCCCGGGTTGACGAGACAGACATCGACGCCCTGGTCGGCCAGCTCGGTTCGCATGGCCTTGCCCATGGCCTCGAGCGCGTGCTTGGTCATCGAGTACGGGCCGAACGCCGGCGCCGACAGCACACCGCTGATCGACGACATGATGATGATGCGGCCGCTCCCGCGCGCCACCATGCGCGGCAGGACGGCCTGGGTGACCGCGAGCGTCCCGAACACGTTGACGTCGAACAGCCTCCGGACGCGGTCGATCGGGACGTCGGCCATGGGTCCCGTCTGACCGGCTCCGGCGTTGTTGATCAGCACGTCGAGGTCCCACTCCCGGGCGGCGGCCACGTCGTCGGTCGTGATGTCGAGCTTCTCGACGGTCAGTCCGGGGGCCTCGGTCCGCAGCGCGACCGCCTGGTCCTCGGTCTCGGTCGTGGCGATGACGGAGTGGCCGCGTGCGGCCAGCGCCAGTGCGGTGCCCTTCCCGAAGCCGGATCCTGCCCCGGTGATCATGACGGTCTTGCCCATGGTCTGTATCTCCTCGGTCGCAGCGGTCACTGCACTCTAGGAGAGCGCAGTGCGGCCGCCGACGTGGCCGGCCGGTCGGTCAGCGGACGAGGAGCCCCCGCATGATGAGGTCGGTGACGTCGTCGGCGTGCCGTTCGGGGTCGAGGGGACCGTCGACGACGTCGAACGCCTGCGACAGCGCACTCAGCGTGTACGGCGCCTCGGCGCCGTGGGCTACGAGGAAGAAGATCGCCCGGGTGGTCACGGGATGGATCCGGCCGGAGGACCGGAGCCGCTCGAGGACGGTACCGACGCTGGCGAAGAGCGGAACCATCACGGTGCCGATGATGTACTCGAGACGGGGCGACTGGTTCAGACCCTCCTGGTTCATCAGCCGGCCGAGCTCGGGGCGCAGGAGGGCGGCGCCGAGGAAGGCGCGGATGGTCGCCCGGAGGTCGACGAGGTCGACGAGGTCGACGAGGTCGTCGGTGTCCTCACGGCCCACCGCGTTCCCGAGGGCCTGGTTGCGCCGCCGGTCGATGTCTTCGAAGAACGTGGTGAACCCACGGTCGATGGCGGCGTAGTAGAGCCGCTCCTTGGTGCCGAAGCGCTGGCTGATGGTGCCATGACTCAGGCCCAGCTCGGCGTTGAGCGACCGGAGCGACATGGCGTCGTAGCCCTGGGACGCGAACGCACGGAGCGCTGCGTCGAGGATCTCGTCGTCCTGGCGGATCCGTGGGCGGCCGCGCGTCTCGGTGGTCCTGGAACTGTCCGACTGCATGGCTGTGGCCATCCCATTCCCTTGCGCCGCGGGTACTGTCGCCGTGGCCAACTGTACACAGCGTCGACGTCGCAACTTCTAGATAGACATACGACCAATAAAGGACTATCCTCCAGGTGAGGAGGAGATCGACCATGCCGCTGTGTGACCTGTTGGACCTGCAGCTCTCGGTCCCGGACCCTGACGGCCTCGTGGCCTTCTGGGAGGGACTGGGCCTGACCCGCTCCGACCATTCGACGGTGGGGACGCCGGAACGGCCGTCCCAGCTCCGTGTGGCCGAGGGTCCCTACCGACACGTGTCCGAGCTCCGTCTGGGCTGCACGGACGAGGCCGACCTGGTCACCATCGCCCACAGGCTGGACGCCCTCGGGGTGGCGTCGACCGTGGCCGACGGGGTGCTCCGCTGCCACGACCCGTTGGCCGACCACGAGGTCGTGGTCGAGGTCGGCAGGGCCGCCCTGCTGGCGCCGCCGCGTCCTCGTGAGGTGAACGGCCCCGGGAGGCTCGAACGGGCCAACCGGCGGTCGGTGGCGGCGGTGCGCACCGAGCCGGCCCCGCCCCGGCGGGTCGGCCACGTGGTCTTCGGCTCCACCGATGTGGCGGCCACGGTCGCCTTCTACCGCGACGGGCTCGGCTTCCTGGTGTCGGACACGATCGGCGATGGCATCGGCTGCTTCCTGCGGTGCTCGACGGACCACCACAACCTCCTGGTGATGCCGGCTCCCGTGCCGTGCATGAACCACTACGCGGTGGAGATGGACGACGTCGACGCCATCGGGTCGGCCGGCATGGGAGTGGTGGCGGAACGTCCCGACGCCTCCGTCTACGGCATCGGCCGGCACGTACTGGGCGCCAACCTCTTCTGGTACCTGCTGGACCCGGCAGGCGGGATGTTCGAGTTGTTCAGCGACATGGACCAGATCACCGACGATGCCGCCTGGGAGGCGGAGGAGCGGCGCGACGACTGGGACCCGTTCACCATCGCCTCGTGGGAAGCCGGTCCGTCCAAGTCCGACTTCTTCCTGCCGGCCGACATCGACGACCTCGCCCGCGCCCGGGCGGCAGTGGGGCGCTGAGGTGGACCTCGGGATCCGGGGCCGGGTCGCGCTGGTGTGCGGATCGACCCGGGGCCTCGGTCGGGCCTGTGCCGAGGCGTTGGCCGCCGAAGGCGTCGCCGTTGTCGTGAACGGTCGTGAGAAGGAGAGCGTCGAAGAGGTGGCCGCTGACATCGCGGCGCGCCACGGCGTCGAGGTGCGGGGGGTGGAGGCCGACCTGTCGGACAGTGCCGGTCGACAGCGCCTGCTGGCCGCATGCCCCGACCCGGACATCCTGGTCACCAACAACGCCGGCCCGCCGCCGGTCGTGTTCGTCGACGTGTCGGCCGACGCGTGGGCGAGTGCCCTCCAGGCGAACATGCTCGGGGCCATCGAGCTCGTCCAAGGGGCGTTGCCCGGCATGCGGGCCCGTCGCTTCGGCCGGATCGTCAACATCACCAGCGCAATGGTCAAGTCCCCGCACGTGCTGATGACTCCGTCGGTCGGTGCCCGTGCCGGACTCACCGGTGTGATGAAAGCCGTGGCCCGCGACGTGGTGGGCGACAACGTGACCGTCAACAACTTGCTGCCGGAGCGGATCGACACCGACCGGCAACGCCAGATGGCCGAACTGGCCGTGGCCGCCCGGGGCATCACGCTGGAGGAGGCCTACGCCGAGATCGCCGCCACGATCCCGGCCGGCCGACTCGGCCGCGCCGAGGAGGTCGGTGCCGCCTGCGCCTTCCTGTGCGCCGACGGATCCGGTTATCTGACCGGGCAGAACCTCCAGCTCGACGGCGGCGCGTACGAGGGCCTGCTGTGAGGGCACCCCCGCCCGAACCGGCGCTCGATGGGGTGCCGGGCTCGACGACCGTCCTGGTGGTGGGCGGCGGTCCGGTGGGACTCGTCACCTCGCTGCTCCTCACCCAGCAGGGCATCGACCACGTCGTCGTCGAGCGCCGCACCGGGGGCCTGGCGGCGCCTGCGGCCCACGTCATCGGTGCCCGCACCTTCGAAATCCTTCGGTCGGCCGGTGTCGACATGGACCAGGTGCTGGCCGCCTGTGCCCCGGCCGAGGACGGTGCCTGGGTCCGATGGGTGACGACCCTCGTGGGCGACGAGCTCGGCCGGGTCCCGTTCGAGCGCCAGCACCAACTCGCCGAACTCGACGTCGTCACGCCCACGCCGCTCCGCAACCTCTCCCAGCATCGGCTCGAGGCCGTGCTCCGCGACCATGTCGACGGGTTGGCGGAGGGTGTCGAGTGGGCCGGGAGCGAGCAGGTCCCCGACGGGGTGACGAGCACCCTGCGGGACGTGTGGACCGGACAGGTCGGGACCGTCACGTCCCGGTACGTGGTGGCCGCCGACGGCGCCGGTAGCCGGATCCGTGGGGCACTCGGCATCCCGATGGAGGGACCCGACGTCCTCCAGGACTTCGTCATGATCCACGTCGCCGCCGACCTCCGTCATCTGGTCGGCGAACGCCCGGCGACCCTCTACTGGACGATGGACCCGGAGGTGCGCGGTGTCTTCGTGGCCCACGACCTCGGGTCCACGTGGGTCTTCATGCATGACTGGGACCCCGAATCGGAGTCGTTCGACGAGTACACCCCCGAGCGTTGTGCCGCGCTGTTCCGGGCGGCTGCCGGAGTGGAGGACCTCGACCTCGTCGTCGAGCACGTCCGTCCGTGGCGGATGTCGTGCCAGATCGCCGAGCGCTACCGGGACGGACACGTCTTCCTGGTGGGCGACGCCGCCCACCGCTTCCCTCCCACCGGAGGTCTGGGACTCAACACCGGGGTGGCCGACGCGCACAACCTGGTGTGGAAGCTCGCCGCCGTGGAGCGTGGCTGGGCACGGCCCGGCCTGCTCGACTCCTATGAGACCGAGCGGCGTCCGGTGGCCAGGTCGAATGCCGACAAGAGCCTCGACAACGCACTCCGGATGATCGAGGTGTTGGTGGCCTGCGGTGTCGCCGGCACACCGGAGGAGCCGCGGGCGGCATTCGACGCCGCATTGGCCACCGACGTGGGTCGGGCGGCCATCGGCGAGGCCATCCAGGGCCAGGACGAGCACTTCGACATGCTCGGGCTGCAGCTCGGGTTCACCTACGTGGAGGGCGACGGGCCGGTGCTGGACGACGGGACCCCACCGGTGGCGGTGGACAGCCCCGTGCGGGAGTACGCCCCGTCGGCGCGTCCGGGGGGGCGACTCCCTCACGCGTGGGTCGAGCGCCACGGCAGCCGGGTGTCGACCCTCGACCTGGTCCAGCCGGGCCGGTTCGTACTGCTGACATCGTCCGACGCGTGGGCTGCGGCGGGCGACGGACTCGCCGCCGGCACCGTGCCGCTGGACGTCGTGCGGATGGGGTCGGACGTGCTCGACCCCGACGGCGCGTGGGACGTCGTCTCGGGCATCGGCAATTCGGGAGCAGTCCTGGTGCGCCCCGACCAGCACGTGGCGTGGCGGAGCACGGGGCCCGCCGTCGACCCCCCCGCCGCCCTGGCTGGCGCGCTCGCCGAACTCGTCGCCACCTGAGCCGTCCCCTCAGCTACGACGGTCGATCTCTTCGGCCAGCTCGAGCCACCGCTCCTCGGCCGCGTCGAGCTCGTCCTGCACGGTCCGCAGCTCGGCGCCCAACCGGGTGAGTTCGACGTGGTCGACCGTGGCCACGAGGGCGTCGTGCAGGCTGTCGCGTCGGCGGGCCAGCCTGGCCATCAGCTTCTCGGCATCCCGCAGGTGGCGGCCGAGCGGGGGCCCGCCTGCGGCCGGCGCCGGAGCTGGTGGGGATGCAGCCGGGCCGGGCGCATCGGAGCGGGGTGAGGGCGTGCGGGACGCCGGGGCCCGCAGGCCGGCCATCCAGCCCGCGAGCCCGCCGGGCACCGGCGCCACGCCGTCGGCGCCGACCGACACCACCGTCTCGATCGTGCGGTCGAGGAAGGCCCGGTCGTGACTCACCACGACGAGGGTCCCTGGCCAGTCGTCGAGAAAGTCCTCGAGGATCCGCAAGGTGTCGATGTCGAGGTCGTTGGTCGGTTCGTCGAGGAGGAGGACGTTGGGCTGTCGGGCCAGGACGGCGAGCAGCTGCAGCCGACGACGCTCGCCACCCGACAGATTGCCGACCCGGGTGTGGGGGAGGTTGCCGGTGAACCAGAAGCGCTTCATCAGCGCCACGTCGGCCAGTGACCCCGGGGTGCGCAGCGGCCCGGCGACCACCTCCTGCACGGTGGCGCCGGGGTCGAGTTCGGTGCCGTGCTGGTCGTAGTAGCCGACCACCACCGTCGGGCCGACCTCGACCACGCCGGTGGTCGGCGCCCGCACGCCGGCCAACATGTCGAGGAGGGAGGACTTGCCGGTACCGTTTGCACCGACGAGGCCGATCCGGTCACCGGGCCCCAGGACGAAGTCGACGCCCGACAGCACCGGGGCGCCGCCGTCGTAGGTGACACCGACCCCGGTGCACTCGATGACCTTGTCGCCCAACCGGGCCATGGTCCTGCCGAGCTCGAGGTCGCCCGCTCGTGCCGCGTCGGCCGGCCGCCCGTCGACGAGGGCCCGGGCCGCGGTGATGCGGGCGCGCGGCTTGCGGCTGCGGGCCTTGGCGCCACGGCGGAGCCATGCCAACTCGGTGCGGGCGAGGTTCCTGCGGGTGGCTTCGGCGGATGCCGCCTGCTCCTCGCGGACGGCGCGGGCCTCGAGGTAGGAGGCGTACCCGCCCTCGTGGACGAACGAGGCGCCCCGGTCGAGCTCGAGCATCCGGGTGGTGACCCGGTCGAGCAGGTAGCGGTCGTGGGAGACGATGACCAGTCCGCCGGTGTACGCGGCGAGCCAGTCCTCCAGCCACGCGACCGCCCCGAGGTCCAGGTGGTTGGTCGGTTCGTCCAGCACCAGCAGGTCGCTCGGGTGGGTCAGCACCCGAGCGAGAGCCACCCGCTTGGCTTGCCCGCCCGACAACTCGGACACGTCGCGGTCGACGTGGGGGGTCATGTCCAGACGATCGAGGGCCGCCGCCGCCTCCCACCCCGGTCCGACCGCCTCGCGGACGGTGCCGGGAGGGAGCTGCGGCGACTGGTCGAGGAATCCGACGCGCACGCCGCGACCGGTGCGGACGGCGCCGGAATCAGGGTCGAGCCGGCCGGCGAGCACCCGCAGCAGCGTCGACTTACCCGTGCCGTTGATGCCGACGACGCCCAGCCGGTCGCCGGTCGAGATGGTCACGGACAGCCCACCGAACAAGGTGCGGTCCGCGATGGTGACGCTCACGTCCTGCAGATCGACGAGCACGCTCACCGGCCACACGGTACCGCCGGGACCGGGGTGCTCCGTCGGCCGCACAGGATGGCGACGACGGTCCGGTCCGCCGGACTACGGCGCGGGCGCCCGTCCGGTAGCCGTGGGGAGCAGGACGGCCAGCACCCGCTCGGCGTGGGCCTCCGCCTCGGACCGCCCGTCACCCTCGTGGATTCCGAGGAGGGAGAGCATGGGGGCGTTGGCGAAGTGCATGGCGCCGAAGCTGGTGATGAGCTCCCAGACCTCGCCAGCGGTGAGGTCGGCTCCGACCCCTTCGGACCGGAGCTGCCGCCATCCGGCGGCCACTACCTCGAAACGCGGCGTCAGGTGGGTGGCGACCAGCCACTCGAGCCGGGCCGACGGCACCGTGGCCTCGAGGTTGATGATCCGGTCGAGCTCGGGATGCTCTGCCGAGAACCGGATGAATGCATGGAGCAGGTCGACGAAGGCGTGCCCGAGCGGTCCCGGGCGGTCGAGGGCGGGCAGGGCGGCGTCCATGAGGGTGAACAGGTGGTCGACCGTCGCCCGCCACAGCTGCTCCTTCGAGGTGAAGTGGTAGTTGATCTGCGGCTGGTGGGCTCCGGCCCGCTGGGCGATCCGTCGGGTGGAGGCGCCGGCGAAGCCGTGGGCGGCGAACTCCACGGCAGCTGCCTCCAGCAGGTCGGCCACGATCGACTCGGAGGGCCTACGGGCCCGGGTGCGGTCGGCCGGCGCGGTGGTTGCACGCGTCATATCGATCGATAATACTGCAGTATCGACCGATAACAGGGAGGCTGGATGTTCCGACTCCTCAACGTCTCGGGGAGGTCCGCCCTGGAGGTGGACGGTGCCTGGTACGACCTGGCCCGCCTGTCGGGCGACGACACCCTGGCCGACCCGATGGTGGCCGTCGGACGCAGCGACGAGCTCCACGGCCTGACCGACCGTTGTGCATCCGCCACTCCTGACGGGCGCGTGGCCGATGCCGACCTCGGGGCACCCGTCCCACGGCCCCGGCAGGTCTTCGCCGTCGGGCTCAACTACGCCGACCACGCAGCCGAGAGCGGCATGGAGGTGCCGCCGGCACCGCTGACCTTCACCAAGTTCCCCAGCTCGATCGCAGGTCCCACCGCCGACATCCCGTTGTCGGGTGAGCTCGTCGACTGGGAGGTCGAGATCGTCGCCGTCGTGGGCCGGGCCTGCAGCCACGTGCGGCTGGAGGGAGCGTGGGATGTCCTGGCCGGCCTCACGCTCGGCCAGGACGTGTCGGACCGTCTCGTGCAGATGACGGGCACGCCGCCGCAGTTCTGCCTCGGCAAGAGCTTCCCCGCGTACTCTCCCATCGGGCCCGCCCTGGTGTCGATCGACAGCCTGGCCGACCCGTCCGACATCGCTCTGTGGTGCGACGTCTCGGGCGAGCGGATGCAGGACAGCCGGTCGGCCAACCTCATCTTCTCCGTGCCCACCCTGGTCGCCTACCTCTCCTCCATCTGCCCGCTCGAGCCCGGCGACCTCATCTTCACCGGGACGCCCGACGGCGTGGGCATGGCGCGTGGGCGATTCCTGAAGGAGGGCGACGTCGTGGTGTCGGGGGCGGAGCGCATCGGCGAGCTGCGCAACGCCTGCATCGCGGGGCAGGGACCGTTCCAGCCATGAGCCTCCATCGACTCCTCGGACTCCACGCCGCGGTCCCCGACCCGGCCGCACTGTCCGCCTTCTACGCCGAGCTCGGCCTGACCGGCGACGCTGCGTCCGGCTTCGCCGGGACGGACGGCGGCGGCACCGTGTCGTTGTCCGAGGGGCCGTTCCGCCGGCTCGACTCGGTGACGGTCGGTTGTCACGACGAGTCGGACCTGGTGGCGATCGCCGGCCGCCTGGCCGACGGCGGAGCGGAGGCCACCCTGGCCGACGGCCTGCTGTCGGTGGTCGACCCGGCGAGCCGGGTGCGCTTCGAAGTGCGCCCCGCCGGCCCCGCTCCGATGCAGGCTCCGCCGTCCCTGGTGGTGCCGAACGCCCCGGGGTCGGTGGTGCGCGCCGACCGCCGCGCCCCTGGCGTCCTCGCGGGAGCACGCCCGCCCCGTCGCCTCGGCCACCTGGTCATCGGTTCGCCCGACCTGGCGGGCACGGTCGCGCTGCTGACCACCGGGCTCGGCTTCAGGTTGAGCGACTCGGTGGAAGGGGTCATCGCCTTCATGCGCTGTTCGACCGACCACCACAACGTCGCGGTGGTCGAGTCGCCCGTCCCCCTCCTGCAGCACTACTCATGGGAGTGCGACGACGTCGACCACGTCGGTCACACCGCCACAGCGCTCTACCGCCTCGACCCCGGGCGCCACGTGTGGGGGATGGGCCGCCATTTCGCGGGGTCCAACTTCTACTGGTACCTGTCCGACCCGGCGGGCTCCTTCATCGAGCTCTACTCCGACCTGGACCAGATCTTCGACGACGAGGCCTGGGAGACCGACGGTCGGACCGAGTTCACGTTCGAGCACGTCGCCAACTCGTGGGGGCCCAACCTGCCACTCGAGTTCATCGTGCCCGAGGACCTCGGGACGCTGGAGGCCGGCTGGGCACGCTGGCCGTCATGAGCGGCGCCGATGGCACTGTCGATCTGGTGGTCGTCGGGTTCGGACCCACCGGAGCCACGCTCGCCGGCCTCTGTGCCCGCCGCGGCCTGTCGGTGGTCGTGGTGGAGCGGGACGCCGAAGTGTTCCCGTTGCCGCGCGCCGTGCAGTGCGACCACGAGGTGCTGCGCATCCTCCAGGAGCTGGGTTGTGCCGACCGGGTGCTGGAGGGGTCGATCCTCAACGACGGGATCTCGTTCCTCACCGCTGACCGCCGGACCCTGCTGTCCGCCACCGTGTCCCCGACGGCCTCGACCGGCTGGCCCTCGTCCATCTTCTTCCACCAGCCGACGTTCGAGGCGATCCTGCGGGACGCGGTGAACGCCCTCGACGTCGACGTCCGCACCGGTGCCGAGGTGGTGTCGATCGCACAGGATGCCGGCGGGGTCGACGTGCGCCTCGCCGAGGGGGCCCCGGTCCGGGCCCGCTACGCGGTGGGGTGCGACGGTGCCCGCTCGACCACCCGGGGTCGTATCGGCACGGCGCTGCGCGACACCGGATTCGAGGAGTCGTGGCTCGTCGTCGACCTCGTGCTGACCGATGACGTCCCCGGTCTGCCCACCCGGTGCCTCCAGGTGTGCGACCCGGCGCGGCCGCACACCCTGGTGCCGATGCCGGCTCCCCGGTTCCGCTTCGAGTTCATGCTGCTGCCGGGGGAGACCGAGGAGGACGTCCGTCGGGACGATGTGATCGCCGACCTGATGTCCTCGTGGATCGATCCGGGTCGGGCCACCGTCGAGCGCTCCGCGGTCTACACCTTCCACGGCCTGGTGGCCGGGGCCTGGCGGGACCGACGGCTCTTCCTGGCCGGCGACGCCGCCCACCAGACGCCGCCATTCCTCGGTCAGGGCATGTGCGCCGGCCTGCGTGATGCGGCCAACCTCGCATGGAAGCTCGCCGCCTTCCTCGACGGGACGGCCGCCGACACACTCCTCGACACCTACCAGGCCGAACGCGAGCCCCACGCCACGGCCGTGATCGACGCGGCGGTGGGCTTCGGCCAGCTGATCTGCATGCTCGATCCCACCGAGGCGCGGGCCCGCAACGAGGCGTTGCTGGCCGACTACCGAGGCGAGACCGCCGTTCCCGACTTCATCCCCCCGCTGGTGCCGGGAGCGTGCGTCGGGCCCGGCGGTGGCGCCCTCTCGCCCCAACCCCGGGTCGACGGCGTGCTGCTCGACGACCGGGTGGGGGCGGGGTTCCTCCTGTGCACCGACACCCCGGTCGGCCCCGGCTGGCGCGACGCCGACTGGTGGCATGCCCGCGGGACCGTGCTCGACGCCCGGTCGGTGCCCGAGGTGGCGGCACTCCTCGACGGGCAGGAGGCCTGTGTGGTCCGGCCGGACCGTTACGTGCTGGCCCGCGGTGGACTCGACGAGGTCACGGCGTGGACTCGGGCGGCGCTCGGGGGTGTCGTCCCGGTCTGACGCCGACAGCACGTCGACCACCCGACGGCCTAGCGTCGTGTCGACAGCCGACGGACCGACCGCCGGCAGCGGGGGGGCGGACCGTGGCCGAATCAGCAGTGGGACGGCGCTTCGAGGGGAGGGTCGCCATCGTGACCGGGGCGTCGACCGACCCCGGCATCGGGACGGCAACCGCACGCCGTCTCGCCAGCGAGGGGGCGTCTGTGGTCATCAATGCCCGCCGGGTACCTCGACTCGAAGCCATGGCCAGGGCCCTGGCAGACGATGGCCTCGCCGTGGTGGCGGTGGCCGGCGCAGCCGGCGACGACGGCGTCCCGGCGATCCTCGTCGACACCGCCCTGGAACGGTTCGGCCGGCTCGACCACCTGGTGAACGCGGTCGGGGGCGCGCCGTTCGTGGGCTCGGCCCTGTCGATGGGGCGCGACGACTTCCTCACCACGATCGCCCTCAACACCTGGCCGACCGTGGCACTGATCCAGGAGGCGGTGGCGCGGGGCCTGGGCGCCGGCGGATCGATCGTCAACATCTCGAGCGGCTCACCGGCCAAGACCACACCGGTCATGGCCGCCTATGCGGCGGCCAAGTCGGCGCTCAACGCCCTCACCCGGACGCTCGCCAACGACCTGGGTCCGCGAGGTATCCGCGTCAATGCCGTCAGCCCGGGGCTCACCCGGTCCGAGACCACCCGGCCCATGTGGGAGTCCGACGACGGGGCGGCGGCCGGGGCCAACCTGCTGCTCGGTCGCATGACCGAGCCGACCGACATCGCGGCGGCCACTGCGTTCCTCCTGTCCGACGAGGCGGCGTCGATCACCGGGGTGCTCCTCGACGTCGATGCCGGCAACCACGTGTCGACGGGTTCGTGGTCGCCGTTCAGCCCGGGAGCCATCGGCACGCCGGGTGGCGCGCGGATGGGTGGCCCCGCCTGAGCCGTCGGGGTCTGCCCCTGGTCACTGGCCGGGAGGCCAGTGGTCCATGAGGTCCGACGTGAAGGCCACGAGCAGCACGAACGCCACCGTGTACAGCCCGATCACCAGGAACGTCAGCGACAGTGCGCTGTAGATGATGACCGCGACGATCACGAGGAACACGTAGAGGAAGGTCGCGGCGCGGCCCTGCCAGGTGAGGGGGCCGAACCCGATGCCCCCCTCCGACTTGCCGAACCATCGGGTCCGCTCCTGTTCGCCCATCGTCGGCCACGGTACCGGACAGGACGTGGCCCGCTCGCGTCAGGGCCCGGCCCGGAGGTGGGGCCCTGCCTGCATCGGTCCCTTCAGGTCCGGGGCGAGCGCTCCGTCGCCTTCCCGGCACTCCCGGCAGCTCGGGGCTCCGCCGCCTGGATGCGGGCCAGCATCTTGTCGGTCAGCTCGCCCAGCACCTGCTTCTGGTGAGCGTCCAGCCCGCCGAAGAAGAGGTTCTGGACCGTTCGTACGTGGCCGGGAGATGCCTGGTCGAGCGCCGCCGAGCCGACGGGGGTCAGCGCGACGAAGTTGCCGCGTCCGTCGTCGTCGCACGCGATCCGGACGACGAGGCCGCGCGACTCCATACGCTTCACATGGTGGGACAGACGGCTGCGCTCCCAGTGGATGGCCCGGGCCAGCGCGCTGATCCGCAGCTGACCCTCGGGTGCCTCGGACAGCTGGACGAGGACGTCGTAGTCCTGGAGTGTCAGGTCCGAATCTGCCTGGAGCTGACGGTTGAGGGCGCCCGGCAGCTCGGTGCTCAGGCGCAGCCAGGACAGCCACGTCACGAGGTCGTCCTCGTCGAGCCACAGGGAGGTGTCCGTCATCACGGTCAGTCTAGCCAAGTGGTTGACGTTTCACGCAGTTGCTCTATACTAGGTGACACATCACCAACCCAGAACGAACCGACCGACGCCACGTGGGAACGAGAGGAGTGGACGTGACCGCGACACTGACCAACGACACCGTGGCGGACCGCTACGAGCTCCGCATCGACGGCGAGCTCGCGGCGATCGAGGAGTACACGCTCGAGCCCGGGGTGATCTCCTTCAATCACACGGAGGCACTCGACGGATTCGAGGGGGCGGGCGCCGCCCGGCAGTTGACGGAGCGCATCCTCGACGACGCACGGGAGCGCAGCCTCGCGGTGCTCCCGTACTGCCCGTACGTGGCGTCGTTCATCGGCAGGCATTCCGACGCCTACCTCGACCTCGTCCCGACCGATCACCGCGCCGAGTTCGGCCTCTGACCGCACACTGACCGCACACCACCGATCACACACACAAGGAGTACCCCATGCCGGCACCCACCGCAGACACCCTGACCCTCCCCCGCATGACACCGTCCCCGGACGCCAGGATCCGCCGCGTCAAGTCGCTGACGACGGCCCCCGGTGGCCTCGAGGGGGAGGGGTTCCCGGTGCGCCGGGCCTTCGCCGGGGTCGTCAAGACGGATCTCGACCCCTTCGTCCACATGGACCAGATGGGGGAGGTCGACTACGCCGCCGGCGAGCCCAAGGGCACGCCCTGGCACCCGCACCGCGGGTTCGAGACCTTCACCTACCTGATCGACGGGCGCTTCATCCACGAGGACTCGAACCACGGTGGGGGGACCATCCTGGAGGGCGGCACCCAGTACATGACCGCCGGTGACGGCATCCTCCACATCGAGACCCCTCCCGCCGACCTGGTGGAGTCTGGCGGCCTGTTCCACGGTGTGCAGCTGTGGATCAACCTGCCCATCGCCAAGAAGCGCATCGCCCCGCAGTACCAGGACCTCCAGGGGCAGGACTCCGCAATGGTGACGACGGCCGACGGCGGCACCCTCGTCCGCATCCTGGCCGGTGAGGTCGACGGCCACCAGGGCCCGGGGATCTCCCACACACCGCTGGCCGTCACCCACGTGACCGTCGCCCCGGGGGCCCGGGCCGACATCCCGTGGCGCTCGGACTTCAACGCCCTGGCCTACGTCCTGGCGGGCTCCGGAACCATCGGTGCCGACCGGCGGCCCTTCCGCACTGGCCAGTTGGCGGTGCTCGTCGACGGCGACACGGTCCGCATCGAGGCCGACACCACGCAGGACTCGCGCACCGAGAACCTCGAGGTCTTCCTGATCGGTGGCGTGCCGCTACGGGAGCCCGTGGTCCAGTACGGACCGTTCGTGATGAGCACGGACGCCGAGATCCGCGAGGCGTTCGAGGACTACCAGCGGGGTCGGCTCGGCACCGTGCCCGCCGGGGCCATCCAACCGCACCGCGCCGGTCAGCCGAAGGCAGGGGCGTGACCCATGGTCGGTAGGCTCGACGAGGTGCGAGACCCTGTGCTGCAGACCGTCCCCCTCGGCACGCAGTGGGGGACCGCCGACCCGTTCCTGTTCTGCGTCCACCACCTCGACCGTTATCCGGCGGCCAACGAGCACCTGGGCCCGGACGCGGACCTCGAGGCGCGCGACCTGGGCACGGACTTCTCGGGAAGTGACGGGTGGAGCATGTACCACGGCAGCGTGGTCCCGGGGTTCCCGCAGCACCCCCACAGGGGCTTCGAGACGGTGACGTTCGTACGCCAGGGCCTCATCGACCACTCGGACTCGCTGGGCGCCACGGCGCGGTTCGGTCGTGGGGACGTGCAGTGGCTCACCGCGGGAGCGGGCATCGTCCACTGTGAGATGTTCCCCCTGGTCGATCGCACCGGACCGAACACGACGGAGCTGTTCCAGATCTGGCTCAACCTGCCGGCCGCGGACAAGATGGTCGACCCGTACTTCACGATGCAGTGGAGTGAGGACATCCCTCGCCTCACCCGGCTCGACGAGGAGGGGCGCCGGGGCGAGCTGACCGTGATCGCCGGACGGGTCGATGGGGCCGAGCCACTGGCACCGCCGCCCGACTCCTATGGGTCACGTCCCGATTCCGACCTGGCCATCTGGCACCTCGTGCTCGGGCCGTTCGCCAGATGGACGCTTCCACCTGCGGCCACGGCCGAGACGGTGCGGACCCTCTACGTGTTCGAGGGGTCGATGTCGGTAGGGGAGCACACCGTCACGGCCTCGACCGGGGTGGTCGTCCGTCCCGACGAGCCCGTGACGGTGACAGGTGGGTCGCCGGGTGCGGAGGTGCTCGTGCTGCAGGGTCGACCCATCGGCGAGCCGGTGGCGCAGTACGGCCCCTTCGTGATGAACGACCGGGCCGGCATCGAGCGTGCCATCACGGACTATCAGACGACGGGCTTCGGGGGCTGGCCGTGGCCCACCGACGATCCCGTGCAGCCACGCGATGTCGGCCGGTTCGCCCGCCATGCCGACGGGGTGTTCGAGGAGCGTACGTAGCCGACCGACCCCGTCCACCGGGTCAGTCGTTGACGGCGGGTGCAGTTGCACCCCCGAGGGGTGCTGCGGCGGTCACGCGGTCGCCTCCCGGACGAGCATTTGTGCGCTGGCCCGGATGTTCCGGTCGCGGTCGATGATCCCGAAGGAGACGTCGTAGCTGTGGAGCCTGGATCGGACCGCTCGACATCACGGCGACATCGGCCGCGAGGCCGCCGATCGGGAGCCGGGGATGGACGACCATCCCAAGGCACCTGCCCAGCTGGCAGGACTGGAGACGAAGCCCAGGGAGGTCGAGCGCGAAAACGAACATGAACGCCGGAACGTCGAAGGAGATCTGGACCCCCCCACCGACCCCGGCTCCGGCCATCGACCTCGGCAAGTCTCGCCACGACAGCTACAGCGTCGACCATGACCATGACCATGACTCCGGAATGCGAGGTCACGCCTCGGACTACGCCGGCCGCGATGCGGCTACCGACCTTGGAGGTCGTTCCACCCACCCACCCACCCACTCCGCACGAGCGTCGGCACTATTTGGATATATCCAAGATGGCACTCCGTAGATATGCCGGACTCATGAGCAAGCACCTGGTCGACATCTACAACGACCTCCTCGAGGAGGCCACAACTATTCTCGGGGCATCGACGATGAAGGAGGCCGTCAACCGCTCCCTCGAGTCGGTGGTGTTGGCTGCTCGCCGTCGCCGCCATGCCGACCGCCTGGGGGCGATGGCCGGACTCGACCTGGATGACGCCTCGGTGATGTCCGGCGCGTGGCGCTGAAGGCGCGGTATCTGGCCGACAGGAGCGCGCTCGCCCGCTTTCCTCATCCGGTCGTAGAGGCTCGACTGCGGCCGCTCTTGGAAGATGGCCTGATCGCCACCTGCGCCATCGTCGACCTGGAGGTGCTGTTCTCCAGCCGGAAGCTGGTCGACTACGAGGCGGTGCTCCTGGAGCGTCGCAGACTCGACAGCGCCGCGATCACGCCTGAGGTGCTCGACCTCGCCATCGACCTCCAACACGAGCTGGCCAAGCGCGGACAGCATCGGCTGGCCATCCCCGACCTGATCATGTCGGCAGCCGCCCGGTCAGCCGGACTCATCGTCCTTCACTACGACGCCGATTTCGAACGGGTCGGGGCCGTTGGCGGCGCCGCACAGGAGTGGGTCGCACCCCGGGGCAGCCTCTGATCTGGGGCCTCCCAGGTTCGACACGTCGTCCGCCAGAACCTGGGGTGGAGCCCCGCACCGTCACTACCAGGGAGGGTGACGTTGACGTCTGCTCGCCGTGGCGCACTTCGCCGTCGGCATCGCGACCGACTGTGCACCCAGCTCGAACGCCTCGCCTTGTCCTAGACCGGACCTCCCCCGAGGGCGGTCAATCGGACCTTCAACCACTCCTCCTAGGCGGAGGGTTTTACGTGAGGCAACGGGGGATCCAACCCGCCACAGCGCAGATCCGGGTACGTAGCCAACCGTCCCTGCCTCCGAGGAGGCCACCTCAGGGCCAAGGGAACCGGATTGCCGGCCAAGCGGGCGCCACCTTCCTCCTGCTCCTGCTCATCGTGGTGGTGGTTCTCACGGCCGTGGTCGCCGCCGCCACCGTCGTGGGCGCTACCTGCCGGTGACGGCCACAGGCGCCAGCAACTGCTGGGTCAGCTGTCGATCTAGTCGACGGCGGCTGGGATGATCATGCTGCCTGGTTGAACTGCTGAGCGTCTACCGCGACGACGAACCGACGATGGGGCAGTTCCTGAGTGTGGACCCGTCGGTGATGCAGACCAAGCAGGTGGTCAGCTCAGGAGTTCCCGGATGTCTGAGGCGGTCATCGCCCCGGACTCGAAGTCGCCGGAGTCCATGACATTGGCGAAGAGCGCCGACTTCTTGGCCTTCAGTGCCATCACCTTCTCCTCGATGGTGTCCTTGGCCACCAACCGGTAGACCATCACCTTCTTGGTCTGGCCAATCCGATGGACCCGGTCCACAGCCTGGGCCTCGGTGGCAGGGTTCCACCACGGGTCGAGAATGATGCAGTAGTCCGCCTCGGTCAGGTTGAGACCGAACCCACCGGCCTTGAGACTGATGAGGAAAACGGGAGCGGAGCCGCTCCGGAAGCCATCGATCACCTCTTCGCGCTTGCGGGTCTCCCCGTCGAGGTAGCAGTGCTGGATCCCGGCGGCCTCGATCCGCCGCCGGGCAAGGGTGAGGAACCTGGTGAACTGGCTGAACACCAGGGCTCGGTGGCCGTCGGCAGCGATGTCCTCGAGGATCTCCATCAGTGCATCGAGCTTGGTGGAGGGGACGTTGACGTGCTTGGCGTCGACCAGCGACATGTCGAGGCTGGCCTGGCGCAGCAGCGTCAGCGAGCGGAAGATCTCGAACCGGTTCTTCTGGACGTCGCCGAGCAGGCCGAGCACTTTCTGGCGCTCCCGTTGCAGGTAGGTCTGGTAGAGCTTCTTCTGCTTCGGGTGGAGATCGAGCTCGAGGACCTGCTCCTGTTTGTCGGGGAGATCGCGGACGACCTGGTCCTTGGTCCGGCGCAACATCAGCGGGCGGACCCGGCGTCGGAGCTGGGCCAGGCGATCCGTATCGCCCTTCTTCTCGATCGGCGTCCGGTAGTGATCGGTAAAGCGGTCCGGACTGGGGAAGAGCCCCGGAGCGGCGATCGACAGCAACGACCACAGCTCCATCAGGTTGTTCTCGATCGGCGTCCCGGTCATCGCCACCTTGTAGGGCGCGGGCAGCATCCTCGCTCGGCGATAGGCCTGGGAACCCCGGTTCTTCACGAACTGCGCCTCGTCCAGGAAGAGGCCGGCCCAGTCGATCGCCGCGTACTCGTCGTACTCGATGCGGAACAGGGCATAGGAAGTGATCACCACGTCGGCCCCGGCGGCCACTTCGGTGAGTGCCATGCCCCGGCGCCTCTCCGTTTCGGAGACGGTGACCGGAGTGAGATCCGGAGCGAACCGGCGGCACTCGGCAGCCCAGTTCCCGACCACGCTCGTCGGCGCCACCACCAGGAAGGGAGCATCGGTGAGGCCCTGCTCCCATGCGTGGCACATGAGCGCAAGCGCCTGGATCGTCTTGCCGAGCCCCATGTCGTCGGCCAGCACACCACCCAGGTGATGCTCGAAGAGGTAGACCAGCCAATTGAAGCCGGTGAGCTGGTACGGCCGGAGGGTCGCGTGGAGCATGTCGGGCACCGCGTGCTCGATCCGGTCGTTCGCTTCGGTGAGGGCTCGTACCGACTGCTCCCACTCCCGGGCCTGGGCGGTGACGACCCCGAGCCGCTGGAGGTCCTCCCACAGGCTGGCCTGGAAGCGGCTGATCCGGAGGTTCTCACCCGGGTGGTCGTCGAGGTCACGGGCTTCGGCGATCAGCGTGGCGAGTTGCCGGAGCTCCTCGCGGTCGAGGGAGAAGTACGTCCCCGACGGAAGGATCAGATGGGTTTGCTCCTCGGCCAGCGCCACGAAGAGATCGGCGAACGGGACGTCCTCGCCGCCCACCGTCACGGTGACGGTCAGGTCGAACCAGTCGTTGTCGCTCGACTGGGCGCCACCGAGGTTGACGACGGGAGCGTCGACGACCTCTCGGTACTCGAGCAGCTCCCCGTACCGGACGATCTCCACCTCGGCGATGCTCTCGAGGACGGGGAGCGTCTCCGCGACGAAGCGCACGGCGGCCATGCCGGTGAGCGTGGCTTCAGGGGCGAGGCGCTCACCGACGAAGGTGGGCTGGAGCAGCCCGGATTCGGTGCCGACGACAGCCGTCACCGCGTGGACGATGCGGTCCTCGGCCACACGGTCGCCCATCCGGCTCGGGACGTCCCAGAGCTCCTCGGTCCAACTGGCGCCAACCGCGCTCCGCGACCAGGTCAGTTCGATCAGATGCCCTTCCCCGTGGCGGACGGTCAGTACCAGCCGTGCCGCGGGCAGTTCAGGCAGTTCGACGGATCCGTCGCTCGATCCGACCACGATCCTCCGCCGCAGCGCCGGGTAGAGATCGCGTAGGAAACGCTCCTCGTCCCTCGGGGGGATGCGCACCGCGGACGTCGCAAGGAATGTGCGGGTACGTTCATCGATCGGCGATTCGAGAGCTGCGAGGGAGAGCTGGGCCGGGGTCGCAGGCGCCTCGGAGGGAGACTCCCACCAGGCGATGCCGTGGGCCGGTTCGCCGATGAAGAGCACCGATCCGAGCGGCACTTCCTGGCCGTCGGCGACGACCTGAGGTCGGAGCACGATGCCCGTCTCCTCGCGTACAGCGTCCATCGTCACCTGGGCCGGGGCGGGCCGGAGGTCGACCGGCCCAGCGTGCCGGCCGGTCAGCAGCAGCGGAAGCCGGAGATCTGTGGCCTCGTGCAACAGGTCCCACAGTCGCCGGCTGTTGATGGTCTGGAGCCAGACCACTTCGTCCGATGAGGCGTAGTAGCTCCTCGGGTTCGACAGCCGGCTCAGGGCGAGCAGCTCGGTGAGGATGGTCAGGTGCCTTCCCGAACTGGACACGGGACGCCCGTACGAGTACTGCTCCAGCCGCGACCACGAGATTCCAGTCCTGACCCAGTTCCGGCTGTTGTCATTCCGGATTACCGGGCGCAACCGGATCCCCGAGGTGGGTGTGGTCGACCGATGCTGGGATGTGGGCGGGGTCGACACCAGTTCGAACTGGAGGCCGAGGTTTGGCGCCGACGGCTCGATCCCACCCGCAGCGCCTGCCGTGTGTGGCGAGACCAACAATCGGAGCGAGCGCTCCCAGTCGGACGGCGGCGAGGGTGGCATCGCAAGCGATGCCTGGCAGTTGCTCGGATCCGCCGTGGATGTCGTCGGGCCGGTGGAGGGGACATCTTTGCGGACCACGGTCAACACCGGAGCGGTGGTCGATTCCCTGCTGCCGTCTGCGAGGAGCAGGGCAACGGCGTGCTTGCAGTTGTAGTCGACCGGGCAGGTACAGGCGCCGTCGATGTCGGTGATCCGGCCGGTGGCCGATGTCGTCACGAACACCTCAACGGCATACGGCTCGATGTCGCTGCCCTGCACCTCACCGACCAGGCAGGTCCCGTCGAGAGTCCACCGGCTGCTCCGCACCGCACCGTTGCGAGCGTAGGCCCGACCCCGGGCGAAGGTGGTCGGCCCGACAATTCGTTTTAGGTTCGCCTCGTCGGCGGAGGTCATCACGCGCGTCCGGCTCCTTCCGGGCTCGATGGCTCGCAGACACCGTATCGCCCGACACCACGCGTCGATTTGGGGTCGGCCAGCAGTCGCGGCGGAAACCCGGGCCGATCGCCGCCGAGAGAGATCGCCGCTCGAATCCGTCCATCGGGCAGGTGGAACCTGCGTATGGTCCGCTTGAACCGAATGACGGAAGTTGGGCCCCGCTGTCCATCCTGTCATGGACTTGGTCATACCTGGTGGGCCGTGTGGGTCTCGATCCCACCACCTTGGGATCAAGAGTCAAACCTGGTGCGTTCCACCGTTCATCAGCGTTGACCGAAAGTGCCTGTGACCTGCGCCGTTGTTCCCGGCCTTGATCGTGCTTCGCGTGCTTTCGCCGGGAGTCGCAGTCACGTTATAGCCACGACAGCAGCCCAGGCGACGAAGGCGAACCGATGTTGCGGTTGAGGATCGTGCGACCCTGGTCCAGTTTCAGGGGGCAGATCTGAAGCGATCTCGAGGGTGGGAATGCGACCTTCTGAGGCGAAGATTCGCTGTTACC
>PLRX01000046.1 GCA_003164095.1 Acidimicrobiaceae bacterium
TGCGGGAGGAGCGGCGCTGAGCCGGGGCACGTCGGCAGGGGCGAAGAAGGCGGCGCTGCGGGCATCCGAGCACCTCGAGCGCTCGGAGGCCTGGAACGGGCTGCGGGCGGGCGACCCGGTCGTGGTTCGCGGCGTCACCATGCGGGGCGCCACCTGGGAGTTCCGGGCCCACGTCGTCAACACCAAGAACGGCACCGAATCCGTCGAGGTGGTGGGGGGCCGACCGGGCGACCGGACGATCCGCTCGTTCGGTCCCGAGCGCATCTACGCGGCGACCGGTAAGCGGTCCACCAGCTCGGCCAAGGCCGTCGCCGGTCAGCTGTCGCTTGCCGATGCGCCCCAACTTCCGCTCGGATGAGCGACCACTAGGGTCGGGCCCATGGCCACCGTGACCTTCTTCCACGCCCATCCCGACGACGAGGCCATCGCCACCGGGGGCACCATGGCGTCGCTCGCCGAGCAGGGCCACCGGGTGGTCCTGGTGACGGCCACCCGTGGCGAGCTGGGCGAGGTGGACGACGGGTTCCTCGACCCGGAGGAGACCCTGGCCGCCCGCCGCGAGGTGGAGCTCGCCGATGCGGCACGGATCCTGGGCACCGCCCGCGTGGCGTTCCTGGGCTACGAGGACTCCGGCATGGAGGGCGAACCCAGTGCCTCGAGGCCGGGCTGCTTCGCCACCGCCGACCTCGACGAGGCAGCGGGTCGCCTGGCCGACCTGCTTGCCGAGGAGGCCTCCGACGTGCTCGTGGTCTACGACGAGCACGGCGGGTACGGCCACCCCGACCACGTCCAGGTGCACCGGGTGGGCATGGCCGCCGCCGAGCGCGCCGGCACGCCGGTGGTCTACATGGCCACGATGGACCGCGACTTCATGCGGGAGATGCGACGCCGGGCCCTCGAGGCCGAGCTCGCCTCCGAGGACGAACTGGAGGGCGCCGACACGATGGGCGAGCCCGCCGTGCGCATCACGACCGAGGTCGACGTCACCCCGTGGGTGGCCACCAAGCGCGCGGCCATGGCGGCCCACGCCAGCCAGATCAGCGAGGAGAGCTTCTTCCTGTCCATGCCCGAGGACGTCTTCGCCGAGGTCTGGGGACAGGAGTGGTTCATCCGGGTGCGGCCGGAACCGGTCGACCTGGGGGACGGGGCCCGCGAGCCGGGGCTGGTCCTCGACCGGTCCGGCGCCGTCCTCGGCGGGGGTACGTCGAGAGAAGGAGCAGCAGGATGACGAAGCACAAGGTGCTGCGGGTCCACGGCGGTCGCCTGGTAGTGGCCGAGCGACGGGTCGAGTTGGAGGGCGAGCTGGACGCACTGGCCGCCCAGGGGTTCACCCTGGTGAACTCCTTCGCCGTCGACGACAATGTCTACCTCGTCATGGCCGCCGCGGACTGACGTCGGAGGAACCGTCCCCGGGTCCGCGCCCCGGCTACTCGGAGTAGGCGGCGATGGACACGACCCGGTCGCGGCCCGACGACTTGGCCCGGTAGAGCGCGCGGTCGGCCCGCTCGATGAACGACAGCGGGTCCTCGATCCCGTCCCAGCTGGTGAGCCCCGCCGACAGGGTGACGCCGAGGTCGGTGGTGGCGTCACGACCGCCCGACCGGAGGTGGTCGAGCAGGTGGTGCCCACCGATCAGATCGGTGTCCGGCAGCACGAGGCAGAACTCCTCGCCGCCGTAGCGGGCCACCATGTCCTGGTCGCGGGTGTTGGAGATCATCATGGCGGCCACCGAGCGGAGCACCGTGTCGCCGGCCACGTGGCCGTAGCGGTCGTTGTACTCCTTGAAGTGGTCGAGGTCGATCATGGCCAGCGTCAACGGTGAGTCGGATCGGATGGCGTGGGACATCTCCATGTCGATCCGCTCCATCAGGCTGCGCCGGTTGGCGAGGCCCGTCAACGGGTCGGTACGGCTCTCGGTGTGGAGACCGTTGATGAAGTTGGCACGGCTGGTGACGCGCAGGAACGCGGAGGCGAGAAGGTCGGCGGACTCGGCCGAGCGCAGGTCGGCCCGCGAGTCCGACTGGCTCCGCTCGATCACCATGACCAGTTCGCCGTCGGAGGCGTAGCCGACCGGCAGCACGCAGTAGTGGGAGTCGATCTCAACGTCGTCGTGGGCCAGGGCGGTGGCCACGGCCGGGAGCCGGGCCATGTCGCCGCAGTCGGCGGTGATGTCTGGCCACGAGGCGAGCAGTGTGAACCGCTCGAGCGCGCCGGTCCGGGTGAAGACGGCGACGCGCTCGGCCGGCATGATGCAGGCCACGTAGGGAAGCCCCCGGGAGAAGATCTCGGCGAAGGTGTCCGAGGTCGGCCGGGCCGCGTCGAGCCCGACATCGTCGAAGCACTCGTCGAGGGAGTCCAGTGCCTGGGTGGCGTTGATCTGCCCGGTCATCGACCCCACGGTCCTGGCGCAGATGTAGCTGAGTACGGCCACGGTCGATGCGTAGACGACCATGGACACGGCGAACTCGGCGCCCCGCAGCCCCTGGACCCAGCCGATCACGGCGATGAGCGCGAGGGCGAAGACATCGATGACGAACTGCATCCGCCGGTCGCCGACGATGGCCACGAAGATGACGCCGACCAGCATGGCTGGCGTGTAGAGGGCCGCGGGGGTCGCCGTCGACAGCTCGATGCAGGCCAGGCCCGCCATGGCCAGGCACACGATGATGAACCACGAGTTGGCCTGCGACTCGACGCCGGCCTGCCCTCGGGTGATCAGGGTGAAGGCCCCCTGGTAGAGGATGGACACCACGATGCAGGCCACGGCGGCGGCCATGTAGCCCCACCTGACCTGTGCATGGTCGACGAACGTGACGGTCAGCAGGATCGGCACCATCATCGATTCGGCGATGAGCCCGCAGGTGACGCCGTCGCGCAACTGGCGCGATGTCGGGTGTTCGAGATCGAACCTCACGGGGTGGATATCGGCGGACCGGGCGCCGAGCTTGACCTGTACGGCCGTTCCGCAACTTTCGTGCAGTGTCGATGCAACGTGCACCCCTCGTTGCACCCGCTCAGTCCGTGGTGTTCGACTCCTCGGAAGGTTTCCCCAGGTCAGCGGCGCCCTCGGCGCCGTCCGACGCATCGGCCCCGACCGGCGTGGTCGGGAGCATGCGGCCCAGGAAGAGGGCGACCACGATGACCAGTGCCACGACCGAGAGCGCGGTGCGCAGGCCCACCAGTCGTGCTGCGCCGTTCTCGGCGACGATGGCGTCCTGGGTGGCCGGCGACAGGGTGGTGGTGGCCAGGCCCTTCCTCAGGTCCGAGTCGGAGACGAAGGGGATGCCGGCCTCGAGCTCGACGGTCGCATGGCTCACGACCTCCGGGGGGATGGCGCTGTTGTGGGAGACCCCGGTGAGAAAGGTCGACGTGAGGCTCCCGATCAGTACGGCGCCCACCAGGGCCGTGCCGAGCGATGCCCCGAAGTTCGTGAACGTGTTCTGCAGCCCGCCGACCTCGGCACTCATGGAGTCCGGGAGCGCCGACACGGTGACCGCGCCGAGCTGCGACGCGAGGGCCCCGATGCCGAGCCCCATCAGGGCCATGGGGATCAGCACGATGGCCGCCGTGGCGCCCGGGTCGAGTCCGCCGACCAGCAGGAGGGTCCCGGCCAGCATCGACAGCAGGCCGAGGCGCACCACCCGCCGGGGCGAGGCGCCGGGCCACAGCCGGGGCACGCCCACGGCCGAGGCGAGCAGGGCCAGTGACAGCGGGAGCAGCCGGAGGCCGGTCTGGAGCGCATTGAGCTCGAGGACGACGGACAGGAACAGCGGGATGGTGAAGAACACCCCGGACTGGATGAAGAATTGGAAGCCGAACATGACGATGCCGCCGGTCATCTGTCGGTTGGCGAACATCGAGGGCCGGAACAGGGGCTCGCGGCCCGACCGCTCCCGGCGCACTTCCCAGTCGATCAGGAGCCCGAGGACGAGGAGACCGACCACCACGAGCCAGAACACCAGTGACACCCCGGCGACGGTCGGTGCATTGGGCTTCGGGCGGACCCAACCCCAGGTGCCGGACCGGAGCACCCCGTAGACGGTCATGGCCAGACCGACCACCGACAGCACGGCGCCGAGTCCGTCGAAGGCGACCCGCTTCTCCGGCGGCGTGTCGTGCACGGTACGCAGGAAGACGAGGATCACACCGACGATGACCACCTCGCCGACGAAGACCCAGCGCCAGGAGGCGAACGTGGTGACGGCGCCGCCGATCAGTGGCCCGGCGGCCACGGCGATAGCGCCCGCCGCGGCGATGAGCCCGTAGGCGGCGGACCGGCCCTCCTTGGCCACGTTGCCGGCGACGAGGGCGACGATGGCCGGCATGATGAGCGCCGCGCCGAGGCCCTCGAGCAGCGACCAGCCGATGATCAGGACGGTCAGGTTCGGGGCGAGCGACGTGACCAGCGAGCCGCAGCCGTAGACGACCAGGCCGATCCCGAAGACCCGCCGCCTGCCGATCAGCGCGCCGATCTTGCCGCCGGTGATCATGAAGGCGGCCATGACCAGTGTGTAGAGGGTGATGGCGGTCTGGATGCCGGTGACGGTGGTGCCGAGGTCCGCCGCCACCGACTTGATCGACACGTTCATGACCGAGCTGTCGAGTGTCATGAGGAACTGCGCCGAGGCCAGGATGAGGAGGACCGACGAGCGGCCCGTGGCCGCGGTGGATCCCGGTGACCGGTCGTCCGCAGTGCCCTCCGTTCCTCCGTCCGCGTCGGCGCTCACCTCGGGCAAGCTAGTCGTCCCGGTGGCCGGGAGCCGGGAGCCGAGCGGGTGCTCTGATCAGCGGCCGAAGGGGCCGACAGCGTCCATGAGGGCGTCGCGTGCCCGGGGGTCGGCGGCGCAGCCGATGAGGAGCCGGGCCTGGTCGCCACTGCTACGGCCGAAGACCTCGGCCGCGCCGTGCTCGGTCACGATGACCGAGTGCTGGAACGAGGTGGCCGGCTCGACCAGCCGGGGGACGATGGTCGAGGTGTCGCTGCCTTCGTGCCACGAGCGCAGGGCCACGACGGCGTGGCCTCCGGCCGAGTGCAGTGCGCCCGTCACGAAGTCAGGCTGGCCTCCGAACCCGGAGTAGATGCGTGAGCGGACGTAGGAGGCGTTGGCCTGGTCGAACAGGTCGACCTGCAGGGCGGTGTTCACGGAGAGCATGGACGGCTGGGCGGCGATCCGGGCCGGGTCGTTGATCACCTCGGTCCGTCGCATCACCAGCCGGGGGTTGTCGTCGGCCCACTCGTAGAGCTCGGGTGAGCCGAAGAGGAACGAGACGCTGATCGGCCGGTGGGGGTCGAGTGCGCCGGACCGGTCGAGGCCGAGGAGCCCGTCGCTCACCATTTCGGACCACACGCCGAGGCCACGGCGTGTGGTGAGCGCGCCCGCCGCCGCATCGGGGATCTGCCCGATCCCCAGCTGCACGGTCCCCCCGTCGACGGCGTACCCGGCCACCCGCTCGCCAACGGCGGCACACAGTGCGTCGGGGCTCCAGGGTCGGGGGGAGGGGAGCGGTGCATCGACCTCGAGCGCCAGGTCCACATGGTCGACGTCGACGAGCGCGTCGCCCCCGGTGAAGGGCATCCGGGGATTGACCTGGGCGACCACCAGGCCGCCGCGGGCGACCACCTGCTCGATGGCCGCCGGCATGATGTTGACCTCGACGCCGAGCGAGACCTTGCCGTCGCGTGGCGTCGAGGTGTGGAGGAGCACGGCGTGAGGGGGTCGTGACGTCCCGAACAGTCGGGGCACGAGGGACAGCCGCATGGGGAGGTACTCCATGGCGGGGTCGCCCCGGACGCCGGGTCCGACGAAGGGCGTCTCCGTGACGAAGCCGTCGCGCCGGGGCCAACCCTCCTGGATGTTGAGCGAGAAGGCCCGCACGCGGGGGAGCGTGGCCTCGAGGATCCGGAGCAGCTCGTGGGGTGTGGCGAAGTTGCCGGACACCGCCACACGGGGTTCGTCGCCCGGGAGCGCCGCCAGCCTGTCGCTCACCACCGCCTCGTTCACGAACTCCACGGTCGGTCCTGTCTGCCGCACCGGGTGCGACGGGTGTCCGGGGTGAGGCGGGACCGTGTGCAGGAGGCGCCCTGGCCCACCGATGGAGCGGCTGAAGGGGATCGAACCCTCGTCATCTGATTGGAAATCAGAGGCTCTACCATTGAGCTACAGCCGCATGTGTATCGGGCAGAGACTCTAGCAGCGGGGTGCTGACCTGGGTGTTTGTCTCGTGCGGGGCGGACCTTCCGCGACGACGGCGACGAAGCCGTACAACGTGCGAATTCGTACGTTGTACGGCTTCCCTCTCGCCCACCGGTCGGGATGCTCTCCGCCGGCTCGTCCCCGCCGGCTCGGACAGGGGGACGTCCCGGTCCGACGATCGGGAGTCAGCCGCCCTCGGGCGACCAGAGCGGGCGGTCCACTTCGAAACCGACCGGCGACCCCCACCGGTTCCGGTAGGACACCTCCTGGACGGGCCGGCGTTCGGCCACCCCCCAGCGGCCCGTCGGGTAGCCGAAGCTCACGCAGCACGCCATGATCCACTGCTCATCGGTGGGCACACCGAGGATCTCGAACGTCTCGTCCGGGTGCCAGAAGCCGAGCACGGCCGTGAGTGAGCTGCCCACACCGTGGGACCGTGCCGCCAACTGGGCGCTCCACACGGCGGGGTAGATCGAGCCTCCCGAGGGGTCCCCTTGGACGAAGGCGAACAGGAACAGGGGAACCTCCCCGAAGTGGTCGGCCAGCCACTGGGCCGACCGCTGCACCTTGAGCATCTGGATGCTCTCCGGGTCGTCGGGGTCGGCCTCGGCCGCAGCCAGGCGGTCGGCGTAGACGGTCTGCCACAGCTCGCCGATGGCGTGCTGGTAGAGCGGGGCGATGCGCCCGATGACCTCCTTGTCGTCGACCAGGAGGAAGCGCCAGTTCTGGGTGTTGCCTCCCGACGGTGCCCGGATGGCGGCGTCGAGGATCCTCGCCTGGACATCGAGCGGGACCGGGTCGGGCTTCACCCGGCGCATCGCCCGTGTCGTATAGAGCGCCTCGTCGATGTCCACGTCGTCCTCCTGGTTCCGGGGCCGCCACTCCGTGCCGGCGTCGTCGAGCCACCGTACCGTCGGACCGACCCACCGCGAGAGGACGACAGGTACCCGACCCACCGCGATCCGGACCCGGCGGGGTGGACCACCGGGCGGTGCTAAGAACCGGGCATGGTCACGCCCGCCGCACCTGACGACGTCCTCGAACTCGAGGTGGGGGCGATCGCCGCCGGGGGCGGCTGTGTCGGCCGTGCCCCGGACGGTCGGGTGGTCTTCGTGCGGCACAGCCTGCCCGGCGAGCGGGTCCGTGCCCGGGTCACGTCGGAGGCGTCGTCGTTCCTGCGGGCCGACGCGGTCGAGGTCCTGGTGGCGTCCCCCGACCGCGTGGACCCGGCGTGCCCACTCGCCGGCCCGGGCCGGTGCGGCGGGTGCGACTTCCAGCACGTCGCACTGCCCGCCCAGCGACGACTCAAGGAGGACCTGGTGGCCGAGCAGCTGTCGCGCCTGGCCCGGGTCGACCTGCGGGTGCCGGTCGAGGAGGTGGCCGGCTCGCCCGACGGGCTGGCCTGGAGGACCCGGGTGGGCTTCGCCGTCGACCCCGACGGGACCGTCGGGCTGCGCCGGCACCGTAGTCACGAGATCGAGCCGGTCGAGCGGTGCCCCATCGCCACCGACGGGGTCAACGGCGCCCGGGTGGCCTCGGTGTCGTGGAAGGGGGCCCGCCAGCTCGAGGTCCTGGCGTCCCCGGACGGGGGGACACCGGTGGTGCTCGTCGACACGGGCAAGGACAGGATCGACGGGCTGCCCGCCCTCGACATCGGCCTGGTCTGGAAGGGTCGCACGCTGCGGGCACCCGACCATGTGACCTTCGAGGTGGACGGCAACCGGTTCGAGGTGGGTGCCGGCGTCTTCTGGCAGGTGCACCCACAGGCCCCGGCCACCCTCACCCGGGCGGTCCTCGACGGGCTGGCACCCCGCCGTGGCGAGCGGGCGGCCGACCTCTACGCCGGCGCCGGGCTCTTCACGGTGGCGCTGGCCCGTGCCGTCGGGCCGTCCGGTTCGGTGGTGGCGGTCGAGCGCAGCGGACCGGCGGTGGCCGACCTCGGACGCAACACGGTCGGCCTCGACGGGGTCGAGATCGTGCGGGCAGGGGTGACGCCGGCGGTGGTCGGCCGCCGGCTCGGTCGGCCGGACCTGGTCGTGCTCGACCCGGCCCGCGCCGGGGCCGGCAAGGACGTGATGGCGGCGCTGGTCGCCCTCGAGCCGGCACCGCGGCGTATGGCCTACGTGTCCTGCGAGCCGGCACCCTTCGCCCGCGACCTGGCGGTGGCTCTCGGGGCCGGCTGGCGGCTGGCATCGCTGCGGGCGTTCGACCTGTTCCCGATGACCGAGCACGTGGAACTCGTCGCCGTGTTGGAGCCGCCGGGCCACTGAGCGTCGCACCCCGTCGGCGGCGGTCGGCCGGGCGTCGACGACGGGGCCCCGACAGACGCCGCTGGTACGCTCGCCACGTGCGTGGCAGACCTCTGGCCCTCCTCCTCGCGGTCGGCCTGGTCGCCACCGGCTGTTCCGGTGGGACGTCGTCCACGTCGGCTGCCCCGACCACCTCACTCGCCCCGAAGCCGGCCGGCGCCACGCCGTCGCCGATCAGCGTCCAGGTGTGCTCGGCCGAGGCCCAGAAGGACATGGCCTCCGCCCTCGGCGAGCGGGCGTCCGTGTCCACTCCCACGTGGGTCGACCACCGCTACGCCTGCACCTACGACTATCCCGGGGCCGACCCGACCGGATCCTTCGAGGTGTCGGTCAAGGAGCTGTCGAGCTGGGCGGAGACGACCACCTACTACGACGGCCTGGCCGCCCAGTTGGGGAACACCCGGAACCTCGAGTCGCTCGGCCAGGGCGCCTTCCAGACCACCGACGGTTCGGTGGTGGTCCGCAAGGACTGGAAGGTGCTGCTCGTCGACGACTCCGCACTGCCCACCCAGTTCGGGGTGCCGCCCACCAGCGCGAGCGACATCGCGGTGACCGTGGCCGACGTCATCCTCGGGTGCTGGGCGGGCGACTGACGCCCGCTGCGGCGACTACGGGTGGTAGACGCCGTTGACCGTCTGGACCAGCCCGAGGCACATCTCGTCGGACGACCCGTCGCCCCAGACCACGTAGCGAGGCGGCAGCTTGCGCAGCTGGGGCAGCTCCTGGCGCAGGGTCGGGTCGTAGGTGCAGCTCACCTCGAGGGTGTCTCCGGCATGGGTCATGACGGGGTGGGCCAAGGTGTACGACTTCTGGTAGTCGAAGTTGTAATCGGTGACGTTCAGGAGCACCTGCTGTTTCGGCGTGCCGGGGTCGAGGGTGATCCGCATCGAGCGGCCGGTGAGGTGCATGTGGGCCCCCAGCCGGACGATCGTCTCGCCACCGGAGATGGGCCAAGTGCAGGAGGTCGTGTCGCCCGCCGGCGGGTTCGATGGGTCGCGGCCACAGGCCTGCTCGATGATGTTGTCGAACGTCACGGCCCACGGCCCGAACCGGGCCGCGAGGTCGTTCAACGAGGCCTGGCGATTGCAGAGGGGCCCGGTCACCCCTGTGGGGCAGGGCACGTCCGGTGGTGCCGGCCGCAGGTCGAGCTCGAGGCGCTGGAGGTGGGTCGAGGACGGCACCGTCGTCAACTGCAGCTTGGCCCGGACCGGCTTGTCGCCCTGGAGGAGGTTGTAGTGGATCTGTTCGACCACGAGGCTGCCGGCGGGAAGCCACACCCCGGTCCCGGCGGGCTCGACGTCGGCGCCGTGGCCCGGTGCCCATGCGGTGAGCCAGGGGGTGTTGGAGATCTGGTTGATCGACGCGGTGCCCGGCAGTGCCGACTCGCCGAAGCACGTCCAGCCCTTGCCGCCCTTGTCGTCGGCCACGGCCTGGGCCGCCAGGTTCGGCGGGATCAGGAAGAGGATGGCGTGGTGGACCTCGATGCTGTTCGGGAAGAAGTGGGCCTTGATGATGAAGCCGCTCTTCGTCACGTGGGGGTTCACCAGGGTGCAGTGGTAGTCGTCGGTGCCGCCGGCCGGAGCCTTCGGCGTGTACGACGCCCCCCGCATGGAGATGGTCGACTCCTGCGGCGACGACGCCCCGGCCCTGGTGGCGACCAGGCCGACGGCCAGGCCGGACAGCAGGAGCACGGCAGCCAGCGCCAGGCGCGCGGGGCGGGAGGTCATGGCAAGAGGCTAGCTCCGCGCATCACGTGTTGCCGGTTTGACCGCGGTGGTGTCCGACGCAGCGTGTGGGGGAGCCGATGGCCACACCGATCCGGCTGGGGAAGCCGGTGGCCTGGTCGACGTCGAGCGGGCGGGACAGGAGGAGACCCTGGCTCTTGGGGCAACCGAGCTCGATCAGCCGGTCGAGCTGGTCCGACGCCTCGAGTTCCAGCGCGTGGTGCTCGAGGTCGACGGCCTGGTCGCCGATGCGTCGCAGCATCCAGAGCATGCGCACGCTGATGAGGGCGAACACGGCGAGGCACAGGATCGATACGGCCGCCGCGTTGACGTGGGCCCCGGACATGCTGGTGATCACGAGGAGCAGCGGGGCGATGAAGTCGGCGAGGAACATGACCGACATCGCGGCCACGAGCAGCCAGTGGAACGGCTGGCGCTTCGACCCGAACACCACCGACCGGAAGAGTACGGAGACGAGGGTCACGTCCATGATCGGGTAGGCGAGCGCCACCAGTCGGCCGAGCGGCGGCAGACCGTCCTGGTGCACGGACGAGTTGAGCAGGAAGTCCCAGGCGATCGTCAGACTGCCGAGGTGATGCCGATGAGCGAGTACAGCGCGTCATGGGTCACCTGGGTCGACGGCAGGTTGTGGAGCGCGATGAGGACACCACCTGCTGCCAGCGTGTAGATCCGTCCTCGTTGCCTGAACCGCATCTCCACGTCGAACCGCCTCCCCATAGGGAGAGCCTCCGGATGTGGCACCGGCGCGATCCGGTACCGGGTTGAGCCGGCCAGTTCCCGGGCGGGCACGGCCGAACCGACAACGTGAGACGTCACCGGACACGCCCGCGGGCCGCCGCCCGGGCCCGACGCTACGGTGGCGCGATGCCCACCATCCTGGACAAGGTCGCGACCGTGGAACTCCTGCGGGAGGAGTTCCGGCAGTTGACGGATCTCTGCGCAGAACTCGACGCCGCACAGTGGGACACCCCCACCTGCCTGCCGGGGTGGAGCGTGCGTGACGTGCTGAGCCACGTCATCGGCGTCGAGGCCGGGCTCCTCGGTGAGCCGGCCCCCCAGGCCGACGTGTCGCACCTGTCCCACATGAAGAACCCCATCGCCGAGGCCAACGAGCTGTGGGTCGAGGCGAACCGGGGCCTGAGCGGCGAGCAGGTGCTGGCCCGGCTGGAGGACGTGACATCGCGCCGCCTGGCCGCGCTCGACGCGCTCAGCCAGGCGGACTTCGACGCACCGTCGTGGACGCCGGCGGGCAAGGACGAGACCTACGGGCGGTTCATGCGGATCCGCCACTACGACTGCTACCTGCACGAGCAGGACATCCGCCTGGCCCTGGGATTGGTACCCCGCGAGTCGGCGCCCGACCTGGCATCCGCACTCGACGAGGTGGCCACCGGGCTCGGCTACATCGTGGGGCGCAGGGCCGCCATGCCCGAGGGCGCCCGGGTGGCGATCGTCCTGACCGGCCCCGTGCCCCGGAGCTACTTCGTCCAGGTGGACGGGCGTGCGGCTGTGGTCGACGCCCTCGACGGTGATCCGACGGTGGGCATCGAGTTGCCCGCCGTGCGCTTCCTGCGGCTCACCGGTGGTCGCGCCGATGCCGGTGTCGCGCCGGCCGATGGCGTCACGTTCCGCGGCGACCGGGCGCTGGGCGAGCAGCTGGTGGCCAATCTCGCCTTCACCATCTGATCCCTGGCCCGTTGGGCACCGGATGTCGACGGGTGCCCGCTGGGCGGTGCCGACGCGTCAGACCTCGTGCCGTCCGAACCGCTGTAACGCGTCGCCGTCCAGCCGCCACCCGGACCAGCCCGACAGGGGATGTGCCCCGATCGAGCGGTAGAAGGCCAGTGCCGTCTCGTTCCAGTCCAGGACGGACCAGTCGATGCGTGGATTTGGTAAGTCGAACACCTGCCCAGCGTGGTTGCCCGAGACCAGTAGTCCAGATCGGATACGAGGTGCCACCTACCGGCACTTACACGAGTGGGGCACCCACCCGATGGCAGATTCAGGGTCGACTAGAGGCTGGCTGCGATGCTGGTTATGGGCGCATTGAGCCTTCTGCCGGTGAGCGAACCTCGGAACGGTGCCGAACCGAATGCGAAGACCCCGCCGTCCGACGCTGCGAGCCAGTATCCGGAGTCGGTCCCATTCCCTGCGATGCCTACCACCGGCTCGTTCAGCGAGACACCCGCCATTGAACCTTCGAACGTCGCATCTCCAAATGCGAAGACCCCGCCATCAGCGCCTGCGAGCCAGTAGCCCTTGCCATCCGGCGTAGAAGCAATGGCTACTACTGGAGCATTGAGAGACTTCCCACCCATCGAACCTTCGAACGGTGCATCGCCAAAAGCAAACACCCCGCCGTCTGAAGCCACCATCCAATATCCGTTGCCGTCGGGCGTCGAAGCAATCCCGACCATCTTGCCAAGAAATGGTTCTCCCGCCATTGAGCCATAGGACATCGGGTACGCAGATGGATTCGGTCCAGTAGGAATGTAAACGTTTCCACCAGCATCGATAATCAGGACGCCCGACTGGTGATTGGGTACCCCTGCAATCCGCCAGGGACGATTGCTCGATTGTGGAGTGGGCTGTGGATTTCCGTCGTCCGAAGAAATGACAAACGTGTCGGCAGCTGATCCATCAGCGCCGGTCGCCAGGAGGCCGTTGTACTGCTGTGCGCCCGTCTTGGACAAGGTACCCAGCATCCAATAGCCCTGACCGGTGGTCCCAGTACCCGCTGGCCAAGAAGCGATGGCACATCCTTGACCACATTGCTCGGGAAACGCTGTGGACCCGAAGAATGGCGCGCCAAAGGCAAACACCCCGCCGTCGTCGGCACCAAGCCAGTATCCAGGTGGACTCGCGGCGCCGGCGGCAGAGCCGCCCTGCAGGGTCACCATCAATACAAGTAGCGATCCGAATGCAGCCATCGCCAGTGCCTTCAGAAATCCAAAGTGCCCGCGGCAGGTATTCATCTCGTTGAAGCTAGCGACGAATCCTAACGGATGCACGGCCGTAGCTTTCAATCGCCGGCCTGCCCCCAAACACCGGGTCGGGGCCGGTCACCGACCAAGCCACGATGTTGAGTATCGCTGGAGATAGAGGCGCAACTTCCAGAGGTCAGAGGTCAAGTGCCTTACTTGGCCGTGCTGGCAGGGCCGATCAGGTTGGCTGCATTGTTCAGGGTGCGTCGCCGCTGCCAAAGAAACACGGGAGCCAAGAGAATCATCACGAGACCGGACGTAGAGGAAATCCAGCGAAACGCCCCGTGCTCATGAGTACTCAGAAGCAGTTGGGAGCAGCCGGAAAGAATGAGCACGATGGCGAGCAACAAATGCCAACGCAGGTCGGCGATCACTTTGCGGACCCGACCGTAGTCCTCACGCCCAACCGGTTCGCCCTTGAACAGCGCAACTTTGACTCGTTGACGTTCGCGCAACTCGGCCATTCCTGTCACAACCACCATCCTGACTGGTGGAGACGCATATTCC
>PLRX01000008.1 GCA_003164095.1 Acidimicrobiaceae bacterium
GCCCCCGGTGAAGGAGACCACCCCCGAGCCGTTGATCGAGCAGATCGCCGAGCTCGAGGGATCCACGGTGAAGAGCACCGGGTTGCCCGAGCCGCCGCCGGTGGCCGCAGGCGTGTAGGTGGGCGCCCCGACCTTGACCGGGGTGGGGTTGGTCGAGGTGAAGGTGACGATCTGGGAGCCCTTGGCGATGGTGATGGTGTGCTGCACCTGGGGTGCGGCGTTGTAGCTGGCGTTGCCAGACTGGTTGGCGTCGACGACGCAGGTCCCCGCCCCGGTGTAGGTCACGAGGCCGGTGGGGCTGACGTCACAGCCCGTCGAGCTGGCATCGGCGGAGAAGGCGACCGCCAGGCCCGAGGAGGCACTGGTGAAGGTGCCGGCGTCGTAGGGCGAGTCACCGAAGGTGGCGATCAACGGGGCGAGCAAGTCGAAGGCGATGGTCTGGTCGGCCTTGCCCACCACGATCGCCTGCTGCTTCTGAGGTGCGGCGTTGTAGTTGGCGTTGCCCGACTGGTTGGCGTCGACCACGCAGGTCCCCGTCGAGGTGAAGGAGATCACACCGGCGGTGAGGGTGCAGCCCGTCGAGGTCCCGTCCAGGGTGACGAGCACCGGGTTGCCCGAGGCGCCACCGGTGGTTGTCGGTGTGTAGGTGGGCGCCCCGACGCTCACCGGGCTGGGGTTGGCCGAGGTGAAGATGATGGCCTGGGAACCCTTGTTGACGACGATCGACTGCTGCTGCGAAGCGGCGTTGTAGTTGGCGTTGCCCGACTGGTTGGCGTCGACCACGCAGGTCCCGACCCCGGTGAAGGAGACCACTCCGGCGGTGAGCGAGCACCCGGTGGAGGTACCGTCCAGGGTGAAGGCGACGGCCAGTGACGAGGTGGCCGTGGCCGTGGGTGTGTAGGTGGGCGCCCCGACCGTGATCGGGCTGGGGTTGACCGAGGTGAAGGAGATCGTCTGGGAGCCCTTCCCCACGACAATCGACTGCTGGACCCGGGGTGCCGGAGCGTAGGTGGTGTTGCCGCCCTGGTTGGCGTCGACCACGCAGGTCCCGACCCCGGTGAAGGAGACCACTCCGGCGGTGAGCGAGCACCCGGTGGAGGTCCCGTCCAGGGTGAAGGCGACGGCGAGCGACGAGGTGGCCGTCGCCGTGGGCGTGTAGTTGGCCGCCCCGACCGTGGTCGGGCTGGGGTTGACCGAGGCGAAGGAGATCGTCTGGGCCAACTCCACCGCGATCGACTGCTGGTCCTGGGCTGCGGCATCGTAGTTCGAGTCACCCGCCTGGTTGGCGTCGACCACGCAGGTCCCAAGCGAGGTGAAGGAGACCACGCCCGCGTTCATGGCGCACCCGGTGGAGCTCGCATCCAGGCTCACAGTGACTCCGAGGCCCGACGTCGAGGTGGCGGTGGGCGTGTAGGTGGCCGCCCCGACCGTGGTCGGGCTGGGGTTGACCGAGGTGAAGCTGATCGCCTGCGACCTCTTGGAGGCCGGTCCGAATGAATAGACCGAGCTGTCCTGCGCCGCCATCCAGTAGCCGCCGTTGCTGTAGTTGGCGGCCATGCCCACGATGGGCGAGCTGAGCGCCTGACCGCCCAGCGAGCCGTAGAAGGGGGCGTCGCCGAATGCGAAGATCCCACCGTCGGAGGCCACGAACCAGTAGCCCAGGCCACTCGCGGTTGATGCCATCGACTCGATCGGCCTGTTGAGGACCAGGTTCCCGGTAGAGCCGAAGAAGGGTGCCCCGAATGCGAAGATTCCACCGTCGGAGGCCACCATCCAGTAGCCGCCGGTCTGGTAGTCAACAGAGATGCCCACCACGGGCCTGTTGAGGTGGGATCCCCCCATCGAGCCGCGGAACGCGGCATCGCCGAAGGCGAAGACCCCGCCGTCACTTGCCACCAACCAGTAGCCCTTGCCGTCCTGGGTCGGGGCGATATCCACGACGGGAGCGTTGAGATGCTGACCACCCATGGACCCGAAGAAGCCGGCGTCCCCGAAGGAGAACGTCCCCCCGTCCCCGGCCACCAACCAGTAGCCCTTACCGTCGGACGTGGAGACGATGTGACTGATCGGCGCATTGAGGGTGGCGCCTGCCATCGACCCGTAGTTGACGGCGCTCCCGCTCGCCGCCACTGCTCCGGCGGCGTTCGTGAGCCAGTACCCCGAGCCGTCCGGTGTCGCGGCAATCCCTACGACGGGGGCTGCCAGGGTTCCCGTCGTGGTCGGCCCAGACGTGGATGCGGCTGCGGGAGACATCGATGCCAATATTGCTGCCGCCGTTAGACACGCCGCAATCATCTTGGTCGTGGATCGCTTCATCTGAGACTCCTGACGTCGTCGACCGTGTCGGAGGTACTGCCGTCACGGGTGCAGCGTGTACACCTCCTGCGGTGCTGCTGCTGGCGGGGCTTCTCCGCTTGGCGACTGGAGGCCCGGGCCGATGTAGTCCGAGCACAGCGTCAGGTGAGTCACCTCGACCGGCCACTGGGAGTGGCGCCGGCTGTTGGTGTGAGCAGTCAGGTCATGCAACGCATCCCCCGACCGCAGGGAGTCCGCACGGTTCCAGCCGTTGTGTGCGAGACAATCGCCTGTTGATCCCATGGCCATCCGTTCGGCGCGGTTCGGCAAACCTTGAGGGCACGGAACTGATTTGGGACTAAATGCCCTAGAGAATCTCGGTGATTACCACGGTGGGTGTGCGCAAGGGGGCGGTGCCTCTGCTCGCCGTGGGTGGGTCTTGGACGAGTGGCATCGAGGATCCGCTTCCCCTGGAACACGTGGTGCACCCGACGCCCGGTGGCACTGCGTGAGTGACACCCGTATCCGCGTTGGCCACCTCCGATCGACGCGGGCCGACCGATGCTCGATCAGTACCTGAGCTTGGAGGAGGTTGACGAAGCAAAGGTAGGCCGGCGGTCCTCGCTCGGTCACTAGCCTCGAAAATTCGTCCCACCC
>PLRX01000027.1 GCA_003164095.1 Acidimicrobiaceae bacterium
CTGACCCCACCTGACCCTGACCATCCGCGGCGACACGCCGCCTCGTTTCTACGGTTTCTGATTCTCGAAGCTAGTAAAGATGAATCATCTGTTCCTAGTAGATCTTGACCGGTCAGCAATGATAGAGGTGGATCTATTTCGCGAGCCCCCACCATCCGATCATGTATTGGGGCGCTCTGCGACATCGAGCCCACGTGCCAGTGGGCGCGAACGTGGAGCGCCCCACTACCGCTTTGTTCGCCTGGGAGTTCGGTGCCTCTGGCTCATCTGCACTAGCCCTGATCATTCACGAGGCCACCTGATCTGACCTGCCCGCGTCCGCGGAAAAGCCCTCCGCACAAGGGAAACTGTTGTTCTCGAGGCAACAGAATCCGAGCGACAGGAGGGCACTTCCAAAGTGAACGGTATCAGCGCGTCCTACGTGATTGTTGAACCCGGCGGGACAGGGGTGGTGGCCCACGTCGGACTGCACGCTCTTGGATGTTTTGCCGACCGATTGGGACTCGGTGATTCACTCTCCGCCCGGATACCCCTGACCGGCGAGCTGCTCCCCGTCCACGACCGCGGGAAGGTGCTCGTGCACACAACAACATCATTGGCGTTCGGGGGCAGGGCTCAGTTGATAGGAAACCACTATTTCCGTCCAGCACTGCGTCGAAGGCTTTCAGCGGATCGTACGCATCGCCTTGGCGGCCGCCTGCACGTCCTAGATTACTTCCGGTGTTCGTCGCCGGCTCACTGGTAGCCCTCACAAGTGGACCTTCGAATGGCTCGTCGGGCGGTCGGTCCGTTGTTTCGATCCCGCCATCCCTGACCAAGCCGCTTGGCTTGCCAGCAGAGAACCACCGGTGCTGGTGGACGCCGTAGGGATCCTCGTACCAACCTTCGGCCTCCGTGGCTTGAACCATGTGGTCAACGCTGGACGTGGCCACCGATCACTGCACCACTCACCCGGTGTTATGCGTCTCCACCAGCCACCTCTGTCGTCGCCCCTGCGAAGTCAGTACACCACCGATTTCGACTGCGAGGCACGGCGAAGTGAAGCTACCGTCTGAATCCTGATGGCGAACGACAATGTTGATCCCGGTCTCCGACCGGCCGCCCGCTGGCTCCCACGCGGCGGCATCAATCGACACTCGCTCGGGACTTTGCGGCTGCTTACTCGCCTCTCGACCCTGAAGACGTCGAAGGAAATCGCTGTGGAGAAAGTTGGATCCGCAACCTTACGGGTGCATGGACTCGGACCTGCTGATGGGCGCCGACCGGGCCTCTTGTGGATCCACGGAGGGGGTTTCGTGCTCGGCACTGCGGCACAGGACGACGCGCTCTGTCGGTACTTCGTCCAGCGGCTCGGGATCGTGGTCGCCTCCGTCGACTACCGGCTTGCCCCGGAGCACTCGTTCCCCGTTCCACTGCACGACTGCTATGACGCTCTCTCCTGGCTTGCCCGTCATCCGAGAATCGACCCGACCCGCGTGGCAATTGGCGGGGCGAGTGCTGGCGGTGGGCTTGCGGCGGCACTCGCCTTGCTCACCCGGGACCGCGGCGAGTTCCAACCCGTGCTGCAATTGCTCGCGTATCCCATGCTGGACGACCGCACAGCGCTGCGCAACGACCTCGACGAGCGCTCGTTCAGACTGTGGAACAGCAAGTCGAACTACTTTGGCTGGGCGTCGTATCTCGGCCGGACCCCGGGATCCGTCGACGTGAGTGGATTGGCCGCACCGGCTCGCGAGGATGATCTGTCCGGCGTTGCACCAGCATGGATCGGTGTGGGTACTCACGACTTGTTCCACGACGAGGACCTTGCCTTCGCACAGCGCCTCTCGCAATCTGGTGTCCCGGCTGAAGTCCAGGTCGTGGACGGCGCGTTCCACGGCTTCGATGCCGTCGTACCGAGAGCAACGGTGTCGCGGAATTTTCGGTCGGCGCAAGCTGCAGCCCTCGGCGCGGCACTTGGCAGCTGAACCGATACGAGGTGACCGTCGGAGCGCAAGTGACGCCACGCGCATGGTGCATGTCCGGTCCCTCTCGGCTGGCAACCGTGCGCTCGACCGAGCCCTCGGAGGGAATTGGTGGAGCCGCGTGTCACAGGATGATCCGTGACCCGTAAGCCGTGACTGGCGTGCTGACCATCTTCTCTCTCCGACAATGCCCTAGTCTCTCAAAGGCGATCCGTCCCCGAGGGCGGCGTGTCGTGACTCGGTGACCGGGAAATGGCGGGGTATTGACACAGCTCGCTGAGAGCAGCACAAGCCAGGGGGAATACGTTGCGGAGTGATCGTACTGAGACGTCTCACGACGGGCGTGGCGTCGCTCGCCGTGGTGGACTCGCCGTGGCAGTGCTTGCACTGTCTGCCGGCATGCTGACAGCTTGCTCTTCGACGAACACCACGAGTTCGCACGGGACGAGTTCGTCCTCAGGCTCCACATCGTCGTCCAGTTCCTCGCGCAGACCCATTCCGGCTGCGGCGTTCTCTGACCCTGATATTGCATCCGCGCTGGTC
>PLRX01000091.1 GCA_003164095.1 Acidimicrobiaceae bacterium
TGGAAGGGTCTCGACGACCTCGAGATCGCTACCTGCGCCTGGGTCTCGTGGTTCAACGAAGAACGCCTCCACTCCGAGCTCGAGGATCGCACGCCCGCCGAGTTCGAGGCGGACTACTGTCACCAGTCTCAGCCCACTGCGGCATGAGAAACCCAAACCGAAAAGCCTCCGTCAAACCCAGGCCGGTTCATGTTGCCGCATGCGGCAGCGGGTCGGTTGGCTCCGCTCCGGCCCCTGGCTTCTATTTGATGCCAAGCTCGCCCACCTCTTCGCCGGGCACACTGCTTCGATACCAGGCCATTGGAACCGACATTGCAGGGGCGCATACCTATCGGATCCTCTACGTCTCGGCGGCGTCCGACGGCGATCCACGGACCGCCGGAGGGGTAGTCGTTCTTCCCGACGCATGACCTCCTGCTACGGGCAGACCGATCGTTGCCTGGGCACATCCCGTGGTGGGCGACAACGTCGCTCCGTCACGTTCCTCGGACCCCCTGGCCGCTATGGACCCGTGGCTTGCCGGTGCCGTCAGGAACGGATGGATCGTCGTGGCTACGGACTTCGTGGCCGTCGGTACTCGCCAGCAAGAGACCTTCATCGGTCGGGCGGAGGCAAACGACATCGCCCACTCGGTCCTGGCGGTCAGACACCTTCTCCAAGCGAACGGACGTGCAGCGTGGGTCGCCTTTGGCGAGTCGTCCGGTGGACACGGCGCCCTCTGGTCGGGTTCCTTCGCTCCTGCGCTCACCCCTGGGATGCAGCTACTCGGTGTTGCTGCCGTTGCGCCCGTGGCCGAGCTGGTGCCGGTCGAGCAAGCGGAGGGAAAGCCGTGGGTGCCCTCGTTGCTCGCCCAGACCCCGGTTCCGCCCAAGCCGTCGATCCCGGCGTTCGTTGCCCAAGGAACTCGGGACGACGTGGTCCCGGCATCCACGACGGCCCTTCTTCAGCGCCAGTGGTGCAGCGCTGGATCGACGCTCTATGTGGACTGGCTCAGAGGGGTCACGCATGAAAGTGCCATCACAGCGTCTGCCCCCGCAGCCCTCTCATGGATCGAGAGCCGCTTCAGAGGTTCGACCGCACCTAACAACTGCTCATCTGGATCGCCTGTCGTGCCATCCGACAGTTGACGAACGGGTTGGGTGGGATGCCAGGGGCGCAAACCCAGGGTGCCTCCGATCACCGGGAGCGAGTCACATCGAACTATCCTCAGCCAGTGATCGAGGACGGCTCCAGCCGAGTAGTTGACCGGGTCCGCCTCCTGAATGCTTCTCAGACCGTGCTGTTTGCTGATGTTCCCGTCTACGAGGCTTCGGATGCCTCCGGTTCAGTAGAGGTGGCCTTCCAGTGGACCACTGGCGTCGATGAGCAGCTGCACTCCATCGTCAACGGACGGACTGCCCTCTTCGGTGGCTGGCATGAAAATGGCTTCAAGCGGGCGTTGTCAACTTCCGTTAACCGATGGGCCAGAACATCGCGGCCGGAGGCCGCGATGGATGCAGACTTCCTAGCCTCCGATTTGCTGGAGGGATTGGTCGTCGTCTTCTCGATCGCTGTAGAGAAGCCGGAGTTCGGCCCTCAGGGCAGCCTGGAAGGCAGCGACCTTCGCTCATTAGTCCAACGTGCCACAGGGGCTGGAATGTCAGAATGGTTGATGGCCCACCCAGCAGAGGCTGCCCTTGTCGTCGCAAAGGCCGAAGGTGCAAGGACCGTTCGAGAGGCCGCACGACGGGAGTTCGATCAGAGACGCAGACGAGGCGAAGGCTAGGAAGCCTGGCATCGGTGGGTACATGCCCCAGATCGCTTAATACACGTGTGATCCACAGTGCATCCCCGCGTCTTCCACACCGGACTGAGAGGGTGCCCGGATGAGCCCCTTCCCGACCCTTGTCCGCGGCGCGTCCCCGAACGGTGAGGACCGCTACTTCCTCGGCGATCCGCTGGTCGACCGGTACTTGGAGTTCGTGGCCGGGCGGGTGCGGACCAACACCCTGCGGGCCGTCGCCTTCGATCTGAAGACCTTCTTCACCGTCGTCGACAAGGGCCCGACCGAGGTGGTGGCGGCCGATGTCTTCGACTTCCTGGCCCATCAACGCGGTGACCGGCGCGTCGTCCGGCTGATCGACGGCGAGTCAGGGCTGGCGGCACGGACGATCGCCCGTCGCCTGTCGTCGGTATCCGGCTTCTACTCCTATGTGGTCGCCCGCGATGACACGCCGGTCCGGGCCAACCCGGTGCCTCGGGGACTGTCGACCCGGCGGCGGGGCGGACGGACCACGCTGGCCCCGTTGGTCCGGGTGCCCCGCACGCTGCCCCAGATCCTCTCGCCGGCCGAGGTCGATGCCCTGGTCGGTGCGCTGCGGACCCATCGGGATCGGGCCATGGTCTTCGCCATGGTGCTGGGCGGCCTCCGGCGCTGTGAGGTCCTCGGATTGCGGCTCGTCGACATCCAGGTGGCCGAGCGGTCGCTGTTCATCGCCGAGGGCAAGGGTGGCCACCAACGGATCGTCCCAATCTCCAACGCCTTCTTCACTTCGGTGGGCGACTACCTGCGTTTGGAGCGGCCCGGCGGTTCGCCGACCGACCGTGTCTTCGTGGCCCTGAAGGGCCCGAGCCGGGGACACGGTCTCACCGCCGACGGGATGGACGCGATCATGCGTGGCGCCCGCCAGCGTGCCGGCCTCGAACGGGCCACCTGCCACCAGCTCCGCCACACCTGCCTCACCCGACTACGGGAGGCAGGCATGGCGTTGGAGGCCGTCCAAGCCCAGGCCGGACATGTCTCCATCGAGTCGACCCGGGTCTACCTGCACCTGACGAACGACTGGCTGGCCAACGAGTACCGGTGTGCGGCCGATCTCATCGACGCCGGGCACGCCAGCGAGCTGCTCGCCCTGGAGGCCATCAACGCATGAGCGCCCTTGTCGCACCCATCGAGCCCTGGATCCCCGAGAACGCCTCCGACCGTGAATGGGTGGTGCTGGCTGCAGTCTGCCCGGTGGCTGCCGCCACCATCGGGCGCTATGTGCAGCAGCTGGCTACCTTCCTCGCCCCTCGCAGTGTCGAAGTGGCCGACACCACGCTCCGCCAGTTGGTGCGCTGGATGGCGGCCGAGACCGACGTGACCACCGTCGCCGGCCTCACCCGGACCCACCTCGAGGACTACAAGGTGTGGCTGGCGGCCCAGCCAGGAATCAGCGGCGGAAACCTGGCCCAGAACACCCAGCGCCACCGGCTGCGCATGATCCGGATCTTCTTCGAGCGCCTCATCGAGTGGGACTGGGCCGACGTCCCCCCCCGAAGAACCCGCTCTTCCACGGGGACATCGCCCCACGGTCCGACCCGCTGCCCAAGTTCCTCTGTGACCAGGACGCGGCCAAGCTGATGCAGGCGGCCCGGGCCCACCGGCTGCCCCGCTATCGCCTGGTGATCGAGATGCTGGCCCGGACAGGCATGCGGGCCGGTGAGCTCTGCGAGCTGGCCGCCGATGCCGTCACCTTGATCGGCGACGCCTATTGGCTGCGGATCCCGGTCGGCAAGCTCCGCAACGACCGGTTCATCCCGCTCCACCCCGAACTGGTGGTGCTGCTGGCGGAATGGACGGCCACCAACACCGAGTACATCCGGGCCCAGAAGCACCTCATGGCCGACGAGCACGCACCGATCGACCGTCGCACCGTCCACCGCATCGTGGCCACTACGGCGAAGAAGGCCGGACTCGGGAACGTCCATCCGCACCAGCTCCGGCACACGTTGGCCACCCAAGCCATCAACCGGGGCATGCGGCTTGAAGCCATCGCCGCACTGCTCGGTCACCGGTCCATGGATATGACCCTCATCTATGCCCGCATCGCCGACCGAGTGGTGGCCGACGAGTACGCGTCGGTGTCCGCTCAGATCGATGCGCTCTATGCCACCGCCGGGTCGCCGACTGCAGCCCTGCCCGCCGAGATCGAGACCGCCGCCATGATCCGCCTCCGAACGGAGTCCCACGCCCGGATGCTCGGGAACGGCATGTGCACCCGTCCGGTCGAACTGGAGTGCCGCATGGAGTCGGCGTGTGAGACCTGCGCCTACTTCCGCACTGGACCCGAGTTCGTGCCCGTGCTACTCCGTCAGCGAGACCACGCCAGGAAGAACGGTCAGACCGACCGGGCCGACCTCTTCGCCGGGCTGGTTGCCAAGGTCATCGAGGATCCAACTTGACACGGATCACACGTATAACGCCGGGTCGCGGGCGGTTTCCCTGTCCTCGACCGGCCCATCCGGCGGTATGCCCCAATCGGAAATGTGCCGCATCGTAACGTGGCGATAGTTCGATGAGAAGAGGTGGGTCCGTAGCCCATGTGGATACGAAGACGCCGTCGGCCGCGGCCAACGATTGCCGAGAATGCCGTCTCCGACCACGGGCCGACCCGCGTGATCGTCGCGGCGACCAAGGCTCCACCTCAGCGGTTCATCTCCTGGACCGTGTTGGCAATGATGACGGTGGGATCCGTCGGCTATCTCGGGTCCGCACCGGCGACGTCGGTCTTCGGTCTCGCCTCGGTGTTCCTGTACGTCCTCCCTGCATTTGTGTTTCTCGTGCCCGTCTCCCTGGTCGCCGCGGAGTTGGCGTCCGGCTGGCCGGGTGGCGTGTACAACTGGGTGCGAGAAGGTGTGTCTGCCCCGATGGGGCTCCTGGCCGTCTGGTGTGAGTTTGCCCAGACGATCTTCTATTACCCCGCCCTGCTCGCCTACGTCGCCGGGACGCTCGCCTACGTCATCGATCCGAGCCTGGCCGCCAATGGCGTCTACAACGCCGTCGTCATCATCGTTCTGTTCTGGGGTGGCGTGCTCATCTCGTCGCGGGGAGTCGGACTCGTGGCAAAGCTCTCCTCGAGTGGGACGCTGATCGGGACCCTGATCCCGGGGGCGATCCTCGTCGTTCTCGGCATCGCCTACCTGCTGCAGGGAAACCACTCGGCTGCCCCGATGAACACGCACCATCTCCTGCCAGCGTGGACGGGTATCGCCAGTGTCGTCCTAGTCGTCAACAGCTTCTTCACCTATGCCGGTATCGAGGTGAATGCCGTGCATGTTGACGATCTCCGGAACCCCGGCCGCGAATTCCCAAGGTCCATCTTTCTCGCCATGGCTCTCGTCCTCGCCATCTTCATCCTTCCCACACTGGCGATCGCTTGGGTGATCCCCGAGAAGAAGATCAGCTTCACGGCCGGTGTGATGCAAGCCTTCAATATTCTCTTTGCGCACTTCGGGATCAAGTTCGCCGTGCCGCTGGTCGCCATCGCTCTTGCGATCGGGGCACTTGCCGGGATGATGGCCTGGCTGGACGGTCCTTCCGAGGGGCTGCTCAGGATCGGGCGCGAGCAGGGTTTTCTTCCTCCCTTCTTTCAGAAGGTGAACGCCAAAGGCATCGAGATGCGCATCCTCACGGGACAGGCGATCGTGATCACCGTCATCGCCCTGCTCTACGCATTCATACCGGATGTCTCGCGTGACTACTGGATCTTCGCCGTGATGGCCACGCAGATCTATCTCATCATGTACGTGCTGATGTTCATCGCAGCGGTCAGGTTGCGTCGGAAGCAGCCGGACCATGCTCGCGGGTACCGTGCACCAGCTCTGTTCCTCCTGTGTGTAGTCGGCGCCGTGTCGTCGGTGGCCGCTCTGATCATTGGCCTAATCGCCCCGTCGCAGTTCGGCCACACGAATCGGCTGCTCTATGCCGTCCTCATCCTGGGAGGGATATTCGTGATCGGGATAGTTCCACCGCTCCTCATGGATCGTCTTCGCAAGCCGGCCTGGAAGGTCGCCGGCAGCGCGCCGACCCCCGAACTCTGACCTTCCCAGTTAGCCCAAGAGCAGACCTCCAAGAGGCCACCACCACGACTGGTGGAGACGCATATTCCTC
>PLRX01000151.1 GCA_003164095.1 Acidimicrobiaceae bacterium
ACCAAGGAGAAGCTGTACTCGATCGACGAGAACCTCTGGGGCAGGGCCATCGAGTGCGGCGTGATCGAGGACCCCTGGAACCGTCCGCCGGAGGACGTCTACGCGATGACCGTGCCGACGGCCACGGAGCCCACCGAGATCGTCATCGGCTTCGAGTCCGGGGTCCCGGTCTCCCTCGACGGGGTGGCGCTGGCGCCGGAGCCCCTGATCGCGGAGCTCAACCGGGTGGTGGGCTCCTACGGCTACGGCCGGCTCGACATGGTCGAGAACCGGCGGGTCGGGATCAAGAGCCGGGAGACGTACGAATGCCCCGGCGCCCTCGCCCTCCTGCTCGCCCATGCCGACCTCGAGGACCTGACCCTGGAGCGGGACCTGCACCACGAGAAGCTGCGACTCGAGCCCCGGTGGGCCGAGCTCGTCTACGACGGCCTGTGGTTCAGCCCGCTGAAGCAGGCGCTCGACGCCTTCTTCCTCGAGTCGCAGCGGCACGTCACCGGCGAGGTGCGCCTGCGCCTCGACCAGGGCCGTTGCTGGGTGGTCGGGCGCCGCAGCCCGGTCAGCCTGTACGACCACGGGCTCGCCACCTATGACGCCTCGGACACCTTCCGCCACGAGGATGCAGCAGGGTTCGTACGGCTGTGGGGCCTGGGCGTGGCCACCTGGTCGGCGGTCCAGGAGGGCCGCGGCCGCGCCGGTTCCGGACGATGACCCTCTGGCACGGCCGCCTCAGCGGCGGCACCGCCGACGTGGTGATGGACTACTCGGTCAGCCTGCACGTCGACCGGCGCCTGGCGCACGACGACATCGCCGGCTCGCAGGCCCACGTCCGGGGTCTCGGCCGTGGCGGGCTCCTGACCGACGAGGAGGTCACGGTCCTGGTCGGGACGCTCGACCGCGTCCAGGCCGAGCTCGACGACGGCACCTTCGCCTTCGAGCCGGACGACGAGGACATCCACACCGCGGTCGAACGGCGGGTCACCGAGCTGGCCGGCGACGTGGGGGCGAAGCTCCACACCGGGCGCAGCCGGAATGACCAGGTGGCGACCGACCTCCGGCTCTACGCCAAGCGGGAGCTGACCGAGCTGGCCGCTCAGGTCATCGACCTCCAGGACGTGCTGGTCACGCGGGCCAAGGAGGCCGGTGACACCTACCTGCCGGGCTACACGCACCTGCAGCGTGCCCAGCCCGTCCTCCTCGCCCACCACCTGCTGGCCCACGGCTGGGCGCTGGCCCGCGATGTCGACCGGCTGCTCGCCACCGTCGCCCGGCTCGACGTGTCGCCACTCGGGGCGGGGGCCCTGGCCGGCTCGTCGCTGCCCCTGGATCCAGACGGCACTGCGTCCGACCTCGGGTTCGCCGGTCGGTTCGAGAACTCGCTGGACGCGGTGTCCGACCGCGACTTCGTGGTCGAGGCCCTGTTCGACCTGGCCCTTCTCGGCGTGCACCTCTCCCGCATCGGCGAAGAGGTGGTCCTGTGGTCCACCGAGGAGTTCGGCTTCGCCATCCTGGACGACGCGTTCGCCACCGGCAGTTCGATGCTGCCCCAGAAGAAGAACCCCGATGTTGCCGAGCTGGCCCGAGGCAAGAGCGGGCGGCTCATCGGCAACCTGACCGCCCTGCTGGTCACGCTGAAGGGGCTGCCGCTGGCCTACAACCGCGACCTGCAGGAGGACAAGGAGCCGTTCTTCGACTCGGTCGACCAGTCACGGCTGGCGCTGGCCGCGTTGACGGGCCTGCTGGCCACAGTCACCTTCGACAGCGACCGCATGCAGGAGGCCGCCAACGGGTCGTCGGTCGCCGCCGTCGACCTGGCGGAGTGGCTGGTCCAGCAGGGCATGCCGTTCCGACAGGCCCACAGCGTCGTCGGCGGCCTCGTCCACGACTCCCTCGAGCGCCACGTGCCACTGGCCGAACTGGTCGAGGCCCACCCGGCCCTTGGCAGTGATGCGGTCGCCCTGCTCGAGCCGGGCGTTGCCGTCACCCGCCGGACCACCCCCGGCAGCGCCGGGCCCGAGGCCGTGGCCGTGCAGATGGGCCGGTTCGCCCACCGCCTGGAGGCCGATCGGATCCGGGTGGCCAGCCTGTCCTGACCGACCGCTGACGGGGGAGGTGGCGTGTAACGCGCCCCGGGTCCGGTAGGACTGCAGGAGGTGGACCACCCCGGGGGCCGGACGACGGCGGAACGATGCGCGCCAGGGTGGACGGCGCACCCTGCGCGACCGGACCCCGGTGGGAGGCTGGGCCGATGATCGTCCTCCTCCTGGTGGGGTTCCTGGGCGGCCTGGTCACCGGGATCTCGCCGTGCATCCTGCCCGTGCTCCCGGTGATCTTCGCCTCGGGCGCGGCCAGCGGCATCGACGACGGGGCGACCGCGGTGACGGGCGACCGGGAGTCCGTCACCACCGATGTCATGGACCGGGTCCCGGTCACGGCGGGCGGGGGAGTGGTGCCCGCCGGGGCCGGCGATGGCCCCGCCGGGACGCCCGTCGATCCGGTACCGGCGGTCCCGGGCCCCGCGGCCGATGCCCGGGCCCGCCTGGCCGCCACCAGGCGCCGCCGGCGCCCCTTCGCCGTGGTGGGCGGCCTGGTCCTCAGCTTCTCGCTGGCCACGCTGGTCGGGACCTGGCTGCTCGGCACCCTCGGCCTCCCGTACGGGCTCCTGCGGTGGATCGGCATCGTGGCCCTCGGCCTGCTCGGCATCGGCCTCCTCGTGCCCCGGGTGGGCGACCTGCTCGAGCGACCGTTCGCCCGGATCACGGCCGGCAGCGAGGTGCGCGAGGGCGGCGGGTTCGTGCTCGGCCTGAGCCTCGGACTGGTGTTCGTCCCGTGCGCCGGCCCGGTGCTGGCGACCATCACCGCCGTCGGGGGGAGTCATCACGTGGGGTGGTCGGCGGTGCTGCTCACCGCCGCATTCGCCGTCGGCGTGGCCATCCCCCTGCTGGCGTTCGCGGTGGCCGGCCGGTACCTCGGCGCCCACATGCGCTCGGTGCGGGCGCACGCGGCGACGGCCCGGAAGATCATCGGTGCCGTCCTCCTGGTCACGGCGGCGGTCCTCGCACTCGGCCTCACCGACGGCATCCAGCGGGCGGTGCCCGGCTACACCAACGCCCTCCAGACCCGCCTCGAGGGGAGCCCGTCGGTCACCCAGGACCTGAAGCGAGTCCAGGGCGAGGCGACGACCGGCGCCCTGTCGGACTGCACGCCGGCGAGCCCGACCCTGCAGCGCTGCGGCGCGGCCCCGGCATTCGAGGGCATCTCCCGCTGGTTGCAGACCCCGGGTGACCGCCAGCTCACCATTGCCGGCCTGAAGGGCCGGGTCGTCCTCGTCGACTTCTGGACCTACTCGTGCATCAACTGCCAGCGGTCGCTGCCCCACGTCGAGGCGTGGGACGCGGCCTATGCCTCCGCGGGCCTGACCGTCGTCGGCGTCCACACCCCGGAGTTCGCCTTCGAGCACGACATCGGCAACATCACGCGGGCGGCGGCCCAACTCGGCGTGCACTACCCGATCGCCGTGGACAACTCGTATGCGACGTGGAACAACTACCAGAACTCGTACTGGCCTGCCGAGTACCTGATCGACGCCACCGGCACGGTGCGCCACGTCGACTTCGGGGAGGGCCAGTACGCGCAGACCGAGACCTTCATCCGCCAGCTCCTGCGTGCGGCGCGCCCCGGCGTGGCACTGCCGCCCCGCACCGACGTCCCCGACCGGACGCCGCAGGAGCAGACCACCCCGGAGAGCTACCTGGGCTACCACTACAGCGAGGCCAACCTCTACGAGGAGAGCGTCACGCCGGACGTCATGGCGGCGTACCAGGCACCGGACTCGCTCCCGCAGGACACGTTCGCCTTCGGCGGCAGGTGGGACATCGGGTCCGAGGGCGCCGTGGCCGGGATTGGTGCGACACTGTCCCTCCACTTCCAGGCCCAGGACGTCTACCTGGTCCTCGGGGGCTCGGGCACGGTCCAGGTGGCGGTCGACGGCACCCCGACCCGCACCGTGGTGGTGGCGGGGGAGCCACGCCTGTACCAGTTGGTCGGCCCTGGCGCCTACAGCCGGGGGACGCTCTCCCTGACGGCGTCGCCCGACGTCGAGGCCTACGACTTCACGTTCGGCTAGGAGCCTGTTGAACAACC
>PLRX01000052.1 GCA_003164095.1 Acidimicrobiaceae bacterium
CGGTCGGTGGATTGAGGCTTAGCCCAGTCCGGTTGGGACGACTTTGTCGAACGGCGGTTCGATGAGATTCCGATCTCCCCGATCTCGGCACCCGGTGGCGCAGGAAAGTTGAGCGGAATGGCTCACTAAGTTGTGGTACTCGATGGCGAGTTGCCGTCACAGTCTGCAGTAGTTCGCTCCTCGAACTCTCGCAGGGTCACTATCGACGCGTCCGGATGCGCCGGAGCGCGGCAGTCCGTCCACGTCGCCGGTCTTGGTGGACAGCGTCTTCGCTCGACTGCCGTTGCGCCGGGTGGTCCTCGTGATCGTCCGCTCGTGGGGCTCGGCGCCGATCACCTCGGTGGCCTCGATGTCGATCAGGGCCTGGTAGAGGAACCCGACCAGCTCTCGAACGAGATCGAGATCAGGGCGGTCGTGGAACGCGTCGAACAGCGCGGACGGGTCAAACTGGTACTGGGTCATCGGAGCTTCCTTTGGTCGTGTCTTTTGAAGGGACACGTTGAGGTTGCTCCGATGGCCCGACCCTCAGGTGGGCCCCGCCAGTGACACCGCTTCACGGGACGTGATCGATTCGAATCGCCATTTCGACACCGCCCTATCAACTTTCCCAGCTATCCGAGGACCCCATCGTTAGTTCCATCGGAAGAACAGAATGCCTTCGACAAGACCGGAGTGTCCCCGATTGCGGGAAGTCGCAGTCCCGTATCCGTACCGTGGCAGTCGGCAAGACGAATGGCCCCCAAGTTGGCTCCCGAGGGTCCGAACTGCCCTTGGTCGGGTGGCGCCGCGGGATCGAACTCCCTGGTCAAATTTGGTGGGCCGTGCGGGACTTGAACCCACGACCCCTTGCGTGTCATGCAAGTGCGCTACCAACTGCGCCAACGGCCCGTGAGGGACGACGATACCACCAGGTCCCCGGGCCACCACACCGCAGCCACCTCGATCCCGGGGCCAGGGCTCCCGGACTACGCCGTCGGAACGCCGACTCCTGCCGGCTGCGCGTCCTCGAGCGCCTTCCACCCGCTGAGCTCGCGTTTGCGCTCCGCCTCGGCGGCGTGCCCGCCCCGTACCCCGAACAGCCGCTTGGCATAGAGCAGATAGGCCACTACCAGGACATTGAGGACGAAGGCCACCACCTTCAGCACGCTGACCTTGAGGGTGAGCTCGTAGATCTCGTAGGGGATCAGCAGACTGGTCACCACGACGGTCAGGTACTCGGCCCAGCGCTTGTTCCACCAGAGTCCCACCGCCTCCAGCGCCTCGACGCCGGCGAAGGCGAAGAAGATGACGGCCAGCACCACGAGGTGCGTGGGCGAGTAGTGGAACGCCTTGCCCAGATAACCCAGGAGCCCCCGCACGCGGGAGGCAGTAGCACCCCCGCCGTTCAGGGCGTTCATGAGGTTCTGGTAGTCGTCGTGCAACGCCTTGTCGCGCCACGCGAAGGTGAGGAAGGCAATGGCCAGCAACGTCAGGATGATCACGTGGAGCGCCCGGTCGCATGCGATCAGGCGGAGGACGTACCGGTCGCGGAGCACCGGGCCGCGCAGCGGCAGGTCGATCTCGTCCCGGTCCGGCACCCGTTCGATGGATGGCTCGTCCGGCACCAGCGCCGGCATCCAGGCGTCGCATCGCAGGCAGCGGCACCAGCGCACCCCGTCAGCCTCGCGCACGATCAACGAATCGCCGGCTGTGATGACGGCCGCGTCGGCGCCGACCAGGGCGTGGCCCTCCCACGCACAGGTGAACAGCTCGTAGCGGTTGGAGGGACCCTTCCGACGTGCCACGCGATCACCATAGGCTCCACTGCGACGAGCGAAGGGAGCGCGGGCCATGGTCGAGGTGGGCGAGTCGCTGCGGCAGATCGACGAGGACGGCTACACCGTCCTCGAGGACGTCATCGAACCGGACCTGGTCGATGCCCTGGTCGAGCAGCTCGACCGGATCGAGCGCGACCTCGGGACCGTGCCGGCGACGAACGCCTTCGAGGGCACACGTACGATCCGGATTTACAACCTCCTCGCCCACGGGCCGGACTTCGCCCGCATTCCGGTGCATCCGGCCGTGCTGCCGGTCGCCGAGGGTGTCCTCGACCCCGGTCTCCTGGTGTCCTCGCTGTCGTCGATCGCCATCGGCCCGGGTGAGACACCGCAACCGGTCCACGCCGACGACCAGATCATGCCGTTGCCGAAGCCACACCCGGCCACGGTGTGCAACACGATGTGGGCGCTGACCGACTTCACCGAAGAGAACGGGGCCACCCGGCTCGTGCCCGGCTCCCACCTGGCCGACCACTCCCCCGACCTGACCACCGCCTACGACACGGTGCCGGCCGAGATGCGCAAGGGGAGCGTCCTCGTGTGGCACGGCAGCCTGTGGCACGGCGGCGGGGCCAACACCACCGACCGGCGACGGGTGGGCATCGCCATGAACTACTGCGCCGGCTACCTCCGTCAGCAGGAGAACCAGCAGCTGGGCCTGCCACTGGCGACGCTCCGGTCGTTCCCACCGCGACTCCAGGAGCTCTGCGGCTTCGGCATCTACCGGGGCCTGATCGGCCACATCGACAAGCACGTGCCGTCCAAGCTCCTGCTGGGCTCGGAGGGCGACACCCGGCTCATCTGGGACGTGGGCTGACCCCACACGCGGGTGCCAGCTGGGACGCCCGCCCACGTGAGCGGTACCGTCGGACATGACCCGGGCGGTACTGCTCGACATCGACGGGGTGCTCACCGTCTCGTGGCAGGCGCTGCCCGGTGCGGCGGAGGCCCTGGACTGGCTGCGCTCCGAGGGCCACCCCGTTCTGCTCGTCACGAACACCTCCTCGAGGTCGCGTCGAACGATCGCCGCCACCCTGACCGAGGCCGGGCTGCCGGTTGCGCCGGACGAGGTCCTGACCGCCGTGGGCGCCGCCCGCACCTACCTGATGACCCACCACCCGGGTGCTGCGTGTTTCGTCGTCAACGAGGGATCGCTGGCCGAGGACCTCGAGGGCATCGAGCTGGTGGGCCCCGACCGTGCGGGCGTGGTCCTGTTGGGCGGCGCGGGCCCGAGTGTCGGCTACCCCGACCTGAATGCCGTCTTCCGGCTGGCGATCGCCGGTGTGCCGGTCGTCGCCCTCCACCACAACACCCGCTTCCAGACCGCCGACGGCCCGGCCCTCGACATGGGTGCCTTCATCCCGGGGTTGGAGGAGGCGGCCAGGATCACGGTGCCGATCATCGGCAAGCCCGCGCCACCGCTGTTCGAGGCGGCACTGTCGGCACTCGGCTCGGATGCCGGCCACTCGATGATGGTCGGGGACGACCTCGCGGCCGACGTGGTGGGCGCCCAGGCGGTGGGCATCACCGGGGTGCTGGTCCGGACGGGCAAGTTCCGTCCCGACGACCTGACAGGGGACGGGCCGCGGCCCGATCACGTCATCGACACCATCGCCGACCTCCCCGACCTCCTCCGCGACGGCAGGGACGGGAAGGGAACCTGAGCCCCCCGTCCAGCCGGCCCGGACGCGCCACACGCCCCTGACCGGGCACGATCGTGCTGGATCGAACTGGTCAGGGGCGTGTGATCTGGAGGCGGCGGGCGGAATCGAACCGCCGTACGGGGCTTTGCAGGCCCCTGCCTAAACCACTCGGCCACGCCGCCAGGAACGTCCGGTGATCCTATCCCCCACGCGGGGATGCTTAGATCTGCACATGCGGATCGGACTGATCGCCCCTCCTTGGACACCCATCCCGCCCGTGCTCTACGGCGGAATCGAACTCGTCGTCGACCAGCTGGCCCGCGGCATGCAGGACGCCGGGCACGAGGTGCTGCTCTACACCACCGGTGACTCGACCTGCCCGGTGCCCAAGCAGTGGGTGCTGCCCCTGGCTGAGGGCCAGCGGATCGGCATGGCCGTCCCCGAGCTCCGCCACGTGCTGCATGCGTACGAGGCCGTCCGGGAGTGCGACGTGGTGCACGACCACACGGTCATGGGACCACTCCACTCGGCGAACTACCCGGACCTCCCCGTGGCGACGACGATCCACGGGCCGTTCAACGACGAACTCACGGACCTGTACCGGGCCACGTCCGGGCGGGTGCCGCTCATCGCCATCTCGCACGCACAGCACCGGGCCGCACCGGACCTGCCGGTCGCCCGGGTGATCCACCACGGCGTCGAGGCGGCCCAGTTCCCGTTCGGCGACGGTGCGGGCGACGCCGAGGGCCCCTACGTCCTGTTCCTCGGCCGGATGGCCGACGACAAGGGCTGCCACCGGGCCATCGAAGTGGCCCGTCGGGCCGGTTTCCGGATCCTGATGGCGGCCAAGATGCGCGAGCCGTGGGAGATGCAGTACTTCGCCGACAAGGTGGAGCCGCTCCTCGGCCCGGACGCCGTCTACCTGGGCGAGGTCTCCCACGAGCGCAAGCTCGAGCTCCTGGCCGGCGCCTCGGCCCTGCTCTTCCCCATCCGCTGGAACGAGCCCTTCGGCATGGTGATGATCGAGGCCATGGCGTGCGGCACCCCGGTCCTGGCCTTCCCGGAGGGAGCGGCGCCCGAAGTGGTCTCCCACGGGACCACCGGGTTCCTGTGTGATGACGAGGACGCCATGGTCGAGGCACTGGGCCGGCTCGACGAGCTGAAGCGCCGGGACTGCCGCCTGGCGGTCGAGGGCTACTTCTCCACCCACCGGATGGTGGCCGAGCACGTCCAGCTCTTCGAGTCGATGCTCGCCTGACCGGCGCCGGGCCGCAGGTTGAGCGCCTCCCCCGATTGCGAGGGCGACGACCGGCAACGGCGGTTCAGTCGCCCTTGTTGCGGAAGATCAGCCAGCCGATCACCAGGACGAGCGCCACCAGACCGGCGATCTCGACGACGCCCCAGACGAGGCTCACGAGGAAGTGGAGCAGGCCGAGCAGGAACCACACGATCACCACGACGCCCACGACGAGAGCGACCTTGGAGAGTGTCGAGCGCCCGGATCCCGAATCGCTGTCGTCAGCCATCGTCCCAGCGTAACCCCCCTGGGTCGCGATCAGACCGCGGCGCGGTGCTACGGTCCGTCGATGTCCCTGCGTGCCCGCCGCCAGGAGCTGATCGACCGCACCGACCTCGGTGGTGACGCCTTCTGCCGGGCCTATGCAGCGGCGGCCGACGAGTGGCTGACCGGGCTCTTCGACGAGGCCTGCGGGGGTGACGTCCGAAGTATGGCCCTGGTGGCCGTCGGCGGCTACGGCAGGGGGGAGCTCTGCCCCTTCAGCGACCTCGACGTGGTCCTGCTCCACAAGGGCCGCAAGGACATCTCGACCATCGCCGACCGCATCTGGTACCCGGTGTGGGACGAGGGCATCTCGCTCGACCACAGCGTCCGCAAGCCGTCCGAGGCCCTGGACATGGCCGCCGATGACCTGCGTGTCGCGCTCGGCCTGCTCGATGGCCGGGTCATCTGTGGCGAGGCGAAGGTGGCCGAGCCCGTCCTCGAGGGCGCCCGCGAGCGATGGGTGCGCCAGAAGCCGCCCTGGCTCGGCGTGCTGGCCGAAGGTGTCGCCGAGCGCCACGCCGCCTACGGCGATGTCGGTTTCCTGCTCGAGCCCGACCTGAAGGAGTCCCACGGCGGCCTCCGGGACATCGCCGCACTGGCCGCCATGATGGAGGCCGTCCCCGTGCTGGCCGACTACGTCGACACCGTGGCCATCGAGTCGTCCAGGGCCATGCTGACCGCCACCCGGGTCGAGCTCCACCGTCGGGCCGGACGCGAGCTCAACAAGCTGCTCCTCCAGGAGCAGGAACAGGTGGCGAAGGCCATGGGCCTCGACGACGCCGACGCGCTGATGTTCGCGGTGGCCACCGCTGGCCGCACGGTGGCGTGGGAGGGGGACGACGCCTGGCGACGCCGCGGCGCCTGGTCGCGGGCCCAGGGGGCGCGGGGCCTGCGGCGCAAGGAGCGTGGCGGTGCGCCGGAGGTCACCGTCCTGGCCGGCGAGGCCGGCATCGGCACGACCGTCGACGAGGTCGTCCTGCTGGACGACGCCGACGTGGCCGGCGACCCGTCGCTGTCGCTGCGCCTGGCCGCGGTGGCGGCCGAGCGCAACCTGCCCATCTCGCGCACTGCGCTCAACCTCCTCGGACGACGGGCCCCCGAGGCGCCGGTCCCGTGGACCGACGCCCTGCGCGGGACACTCGTGCGGGTGCTCGCCACGGGCCCTGCCGCCATCCCGGCGCTCGAGGCCATCGACCAGCGACGCCTGCTCGAGCATTACCTGCCCGAATGGGGCAACGTGCGCAACAAGCCCCAGCGCAACCCGTACCACCGCTTCACGGTCGACCGGCACCTCCTCGAGGCCACGGCCAACGCCGCGACCATGGCCCACCGCGTCAACCGGGTCGACCTCCTGCTCCTCGGGACCCTGCTCCACGACATCGGCAAGGGCTTCCCGGGAGACCACACCGACGTCGGCATGGTGGTGGCTGCTGACATCGCCGTACGGATGGGGCTCCCGCCCGAGGACGTGGCCACCATCGTCAACATGGTCCGCCTCCACCTCCTGTTGCCCGACACGGCCACCCGCCGGGACCTCGACGACCCGGCGACGGCCCGCAAGGTGGCCGACGACGTGGGCGACCGGCTGACCCTCGACCTCCTGGCCGTCATGGTCGAGGCGGACAGCCTGGCCACCGGACCATCGGCCTGGGGCACCTGGAAGGCAGGGCTGGTGGCCGACCTGGTCGAGCGGGCCCGTCAGCTGCTGGCGGGTGAGCCCGTCGCCCCGCCGACGCCGATCATCAACGAGGACCTCGAGGTGGTCATGGACACCGTCCGCACCCACGGGGTGCCGGCGCTGTCGCTCTCGATCGAGCCGCCCCTGGTCACGGTGGTGGCCCCCGACCGGTTCGGGCTCCTGGCCGAGGTGACGGGGGTGCTGGCGCTCCACGGTCTCAACGTCCGGTCCGCCGTCGTGGCCGGCGAGCACGGCGTGGCGGTCGAGACCTTCACGGTGGAGCCCGACCGGGGCCGCTGGCCGGTGGCGGCCAAGCTGTCGAACGACCTGGCCGCCGTCATGGACGGTCGTCTCGACGTCGACGCGCAGCTCGACGCCCGGGCCCACACCTACCGCAACGCCGGCCGGGCCAGGGTCGCCCAGCTGGTGTCCACCCAGGTCACGATCGACAACAACGCCTCAGCCACGGCCACGGTGGTCGAGGTGCGTGCCGAGGACATCGTCGGCCAGCTCCACCGGATCACCCGGGCCCTGGTCGAGTGCCACCTCGACGTGACGTCGGCCAAGGTCTCCACCTTCGGGTCGGCCGTGGTCGACGCCTTCTACGTGCGGGGCCCCGACGGCAGGAAACTGACCGAGGCCTCCCAGATCGCCACCGTCGAGCGGGCCGTCGAGCGGGCCGTCGAGGCCGGGGTGCGTACGTCGACTCCGGAGTGAACGGGAACTGCAACCAATTGCCCCTCAATACCAGGCGAAACGGGGGGGGTTCGCCTGGTAGATTGAAGCAGAACTCCCATGTCCGGTGCCCACTCCTCCTCCCGATCCCACCGCCGTGCGCGCAGCGCGTCGAGCCGCGCCACCTGGCGTCGCCTCGTGATCGCCGGCGTCGGCATCATCGTGGTGGCCCTCGTGGCCGGAGCGACGATCGTCAGCCGCTCGGGAGCCAAGGTCTCGGCCACGCCGACGACGACCCCGTCCGCCCAGGCGGCCGCCTCCAAGCAGCCGCTCGAGGTCGTGGCCGTCACGCCGGTGGACGGCACGACCGGGGTGCCCAGCGACGCCACGGTCACCGTCAAGTACTCCGTGCCCCTGTCGGCACACTCGCCGGTTCCCACTCTGACCCCGGCCGTGGCCGGTTCGTGGCAACAGGTCGACCCGACGACGATGGTGTTCGTGGCCGCCGCGCCGCTCGTGCCCTCAAGCACCGAGACCGTCACCGTGCCCGCCGGCGCAGGCGGCATCCTCGGAGCCGGCGGACAGACCCTGGCCCAGGGGGCGACGGTCCACTTCGCAGTGGCCGACGGCAGCACCCTGCGCCTGCAGCAACTGCTGGCCCAGCTCGCTTACCTGCCGGTCAGCTTCACGCCGGCCCGGCCCCTGGCGGCCCCCCAGGAGCTGGCCCAGCCACAGGAGGGCACCTTCGCCTGGCGGTTCACCGAGCCGGCCACCCTGACGGCCCAGTGGACACCGGGACAGGCCAACGTCATCACCAAGGGCGCGGTCATGGCCTTCGAGGACAAGCACGGCATGAAGACCGACGGCGAGGCGGGACCGGCCGTGTGGGGTGCACTGCTCGCCGACGTGACCGCCGGCACCGTCGACACCGCCGCCTACAACTACGTCTACGTGAGCAAGACCCTGCCGGAGCGGGCCACCGTCTACTCGAACGGGAACGCGGTGTACTCGACGCTGGCCAATACCGGCGTGACCGGCGCCGAGACGGCGGACGGCACGTTCCCCGTCTTCGAGCACCTGACGTCGGCCACCATGTCCGGCACCAACCCGGATGGCACGAAGTACCACGATCCGGGCATCCCCTGGGTGAGTTACTTCAACGGGGGTGACGCCCTCCACGGCTACGTGCGTGGTAGCTACGGCTACCCCCAGAGCGACGGCTGTGTCGAGATGCCCCCGGCCAACGCCGGCGTGGTGTTCCCGTACACGCCGATCGGCACCCTCGTCACCGTCAGCTGAACCAACGGTTCGATCCGGCCCGGAACTCCGGTGGCCCTGCGGGTCAGTGGGCCGAGGGGAACTCCGGTGGACGACGCTCCCGGACCGCCTGCAGCCCTTCGGCGGCGTCGGGGCCGAGGAAGCCCAGCATCTCGAGGGCCAGCGACTCGCCGAAGACCGGTGCCGCCTGCAGCATCCACTGGTTCATCGCGCGCTTCGTCCACTGCACCGCCGTCCGGCTGCCGGCCGCCAGCTTCCCGGCGATGGCCAGCGCCTCGGTGAGCACTCCGTCGTCGGGCACGCACCGGGTGACGAGGCCGATCCGCTCGGCTTCCCGACCGTCCACGAAGTCGGCGGTCATCAGGTAGTACTTGGCCCTGGCCATACCGCACAGCAGCGGCCACAGCAGCGCAGCGTGGTCGCCGGCCGCGACGCCTAGCCGGGCATGGCCGTCCGACAGGCGGGCTCCCTCCCCCATCACGCTCACGTCGGCCAGCAGGGCGACGGCCAGGCCGGCACCGACGGCCACCCCGTTGATGGCCGACACGATCGGCTTGACCGAGGCCAGCATCTCGTCGACCACCGCCTTGGCGTCCCGCCACTGCAGGAGCGCGTAGGCGTAGTCGGTGGTCATCTGCTCGATCATGGCCAGGTCGCCCCCGGCGCTGAACGCCTTGCCCGAGCCGGTGATGACCGAGACGGCCACCGAGTCGTCGGCGTCGACGACCCGCCACACCTGGCTGAACTCACGGTGCAGCCTCTCGTTCGCGGCGTTGAGCACCTCGGGACGGTCGATGGTGATGAGCAGCACCCCGTCCGCCGGCCGTTCGAACCGGAGGTGGGCGAAGTCGTCGTAGGTGGCGAAGATGGACGGGGTCGCGTCGGTCATGCGTGCATCATGGCGCGGCCCGGGGCGGCCCGGGGCGCTCAGGTGCCGAGCAGGGGGTGCTCCAGGCCGAGCTCGGCCAGCGTTCGGCCCGGCTCCCTCGGCTCGACGACGGCCGGGTCCGCGCCCTCGAGCCGGAACACGTAGAGGTTCCAGTAGGGGGCGAGGTCGGCCGGCTCGATGTCGACGTAGAGCCGCTCCTCCACGTCGACGCACCGGGTGAACCCGGCCTCGGCGAACCGCTCGGTCCACCACTCGAACGAGGCGATGCAGAGGTGACCCTCCACGAGCTCACCCTCGGCGTCCACGGCCAGGTCAGGCTCGGGAACCGGCCCCCGGTAGTCCGGTCCCAGGCCGTAGTAGTGCTCGACCCGCTCGGGGCGGACCTTGCCCTCGACGTGCCCGTCGGGTCCGGACCGGTTCGGGCCGAAGGACGGGATCGTGGCGTACAGGTAGCCGCCGCACACCCGGGCCAGCTCCGCCAGAGCGTCGGGCACGCGGTCAGGCGGCAGGTGCTCCAGGATCTCCAGCGAGGTCACCAGGTCGAAGGCGCCGTCGGGCCAGGGCAGTCCGGCGAAGAGGTTGGCCACCCGGACGTGGCCGACCGCCCCGGGGGCGGCGTGGTCGATGGCGTAGGCGCTGAGGTCGCAGCCCTGGGCCTCGATCCCACGCTCACGCAGGACCTCGACGAGGTACCCGGTGGCACAGCCCACGTCGAGGGACGTGGCCACCCGGAAGTTGCGCCAGAGGAGCCAACCGGCGATGTCGGCGTTGGAGGCGATCCGGTCGTAGCGGGCGTAGCCCGAACGGCCCTCGCGGTCACCCAGGGCGTCCCGGCCCTCGCCGAAGTAGGAGCCCCCATAGGCATCGGGCACGCCGGCACGCCGTGCTTCGGATGCTGCCGCTGCCCGCTCGGACACGGCGGTCAGCTCACCCCCGACCCGGGCCAGCACGGCCCGGAGCCGGTCATGGCCGGCGGCCACGTCGATCAACGCCCGGCGGGCCGATTCGGCCGCGGTGCGCACCCGGGGCGAGGTCATGAACCGGTCACCTCGTCACCGTCGGCCGTCAGGCGCTCGGCCAGGGCGCGGAAGGCCCGGCCCCGATGGGAGACGGCGTGCTTCTCGTCGGCGGACATCTCGGCGAAGGTCCTGCCGTCGAACCCGTCGGGTGCGAACACCGGGTCGTAGCCGAATCCGCCCGTGCCACGGGCCTCGGGGGTGATGACCCCGGTCACCTCGCCCTCCACCCAGGCCTCGGTGCCGTCGGGACGGGCCACGAAGGCCACACTGAGGAAGCGGGCCCGTCGGGCATCCGGCTCCACCGCCCCGACGCGCTCGAGCTCGGACAGGAGCTTGG
>PLRX01000044.1 GCA_003164095.1 Acidimicrobiaceae bacterium
CACACCGCCTGGTGAATGGTTACGATCTGGGACTGACCCCTCCACAAGAGCCCTCTGGGAGCGATAGACCGACCCCTGTAGGCGTACTCCCTGCTTTCGATTTGACGAATCGACTGACGGATTGGCCGTGGCCTGTCGCGTCCCGAGAAGGAAGGCCCTTCACGGCCCGAAGCCATCGCCGAGGTCGCGTCCGGAGTCGCTGTCACGACTCCAGGAGAATGCCGGTGGTTCCGGCAAAGGCGTCACGTAGCGGGCGGCGTCAGCCCGGGCGGTATCGAGGGCGTGCACCCGATCCCAAAGTGACGAGAGCCACGGCTGGTCGAGTTCGCCACCCGAACTACCGAGTGCCGTAAAGCCTGCCGACTCGATGGTACCGACCGATGGTGACCTTCAGGTACCAGTCGCCCCTGCCATCGGGGTACACGCCTTCGGGCTTGGTGAGCACCGCGACCTCGTGAGAACCGTTTGGTTCTCACGAGGTTCTCCGGAGCAATTCGTCGGTCAAGCACCTGACCCCTATAGCCCTCCGACCAGGGCGTTTGGTGCGCTCGGCAGGATTCGAACCTGCAACCTTCTGATCCGTAGATCTGAATTGCCCTATATCCGCCATATACCGCCAGTCACCGCCACACCCCGTTAGTGCCATTTAGCTGGAGTTTCGTCGATTTTGGAGTAATCGTTACCGACCACCACAATCCGCCACCTTCCACCTTTTGCGGCCGTTTGGCTCTCACGGAGGTTCTCACGGAGCAGTCAGGTGGGACCAGATAGCCGTCCTACGATCTTCTGGAGTCGCCGCAGTCCACGGCCACCGACAGGGCAGCGCACAGCGCCGTCATGGTTGCGGGCCGGGCTCGTCCAATGCGTCTACGGAAACGATCAAGGGAGAGAAGCTGGACGTTGTCGAGGTTCGCGACCGACGGGTGTCGGATGCCATCGTGGCGCCCGAGCGGCACCTCGGTGGACAGGCCCCGGATGGTCGAGGTCACAGGAGCGACGATCACCGAGTGGAGAAGCCGCCCCAAGGGATCGCGGGTGAGAACGATGACGGGACGGGTCTTGTCGAGATCGGCGAGCCAGACCTCGCCTCGACGAACGGCGGCGGTCACGAAGGTTCGTCGGCGTACAGGGCTTCCCAGTCGGTGTCGTCGCCGATGCCACCTGTGTCGCCCAATGATGCCAACGCCACCTCGTCCCGCGTCGGTGGCATGCGTCGGTATGCGGCGATGTCGGCCCGGAGGCGCTCGGCGTGAATGAGCTGGTCCAACGCCACGTCGATGGCCTCCGAGGTGGAGCCGACGCCAAGGAGGTCCCGAGCGGCAGCGGCCTTGCCGCGGTCCAACGTGATGGTTGCCTTCTCTCTTGCCATATACTTTATACTACTACTTAGTGGTACATGATGGAAGGCAAGGACTTCGAGCGCCGCTCCTCCCGACCCCCAGGCTCGCTGCCGGCCTGGTCACCGTGTGGTGCCATCAACCCTTCGAGCTTCTAGCCAGAATGAGATCGGACGAGGCGGACCCCTCTTCACGAGATGTCGTGGGAGCATCCACTGCGTACGCTGTCCGGAATGCCCGAGACGTTCGATCCACCGCACCCCGATGGCGTCGAAGGCGGAACCCCCCCGACCAGGGACGACGGCGCAGAAGCCGTGACTGCTGACGCCCCGACGGCCAGGGGCTCAGCACCAGGGACAAGCGGACGGCCACCCCTCCACGAGCGCCTCCTCGACGCCGAGGAGCTCGACCAGCTGCAGGTCCTTCGAGGGGCCGTCGAGCCCTCCGCCCCGATCTACGCCGCCATCCTTTCCGTGCTGGTGGCGGCCAAGGAGCGCTACCAGGTGGAGGTCCGGACCGAGCAGCTTGCGGCCGAGTTGTCGCAGGCCGGGCACGACGCCTCCCACCTCGCCCAGCAATTGGGCCAGCTTGAGGACTGGGGGGCGGTCACCTGGACCCAGGACACCAACCGGGTGGCCCGACTCGAAGACTTCCGGCGCCGTCGCGAGCTGTGGCACCTCACCCCGGCCGGGCAGGCCGCCCACGGCGCGGTGATACGGGTTCTCGGCGCCGCCGAGCAGTCCGGGTCGTTGCAGCGCGCCCTGTTCCGCGACATCCGGGAGAACCTCGAGGGCCTGACGGCCGCCGTCGACGACGGCGACGCCACCGCTACCTACCTCCGGCTCCGCGACCTCGACGGAGCCCTGCGCGACCTGGCGGCGAATGCCCGCGACTTCCACGCCACCATGGGGGAGCTCCGGCGTGAGCACGAGGTCGCCCCCGAGCGATTCCTGGCCTACAAGCACCTCCTCATCGACTACCTCCAGCAGTTCCTCGACGAGGTGATCCGCTACCGGCTGACCATCGCCGCCCTGATCGGCGACGTGGAGCGACGCGGTATCGACCGTGTAGTGCAACTAGCGGCGGAGGGGGACGATTCGGCCGGTCTGTTCGTCGACGTTGACCTGGCTGCACGCTGGCGTGACCGATGGGAGGGGCTGGTGGCGTGGTTCCGATCCGGCCGCGGACGCCCATCTGGGGTCGAGGAGCTTTCCGGGGCCACGACGTCCGCCATTCGTGATCTGATGGCCCTGCTGCGGCGCCTGACCGAGAGTGCCACCCGTCCGATCACCCGGGCGTCGGAGCTCCGCCATCTGGCCCGGTGGTTCCTGCGCTGTGACGCCGATGAGGCCCACAGACTGTTCGACGCATCCTTCGGTCTGGCCATGCCCCTCCATATGGCCGGGGCAGTGGCCGACCCCGACGCCGAGTCGGGTAGCGCCAGCTGGTGGGAGGCCGACCCCGTCGACGTCCCCGTGACCCTGCGTCGCTATGGCAAGCGTGCCGCACCTCCCCCGCCCCGACCGGCGGACGACTTCTCCGGAGTCAAAGAGGGGCTCGCTGACGAGCACGGTCGGTATCGGGCCGCCCGGGCCGAAGCAGCCTCGGGGCTCGGTGCCCGCCCGGTCGAGGACCGTCGCCTGCCCCGGGGCGAGTTCGTGCTGCTGCTCGAGCTACTCGACCGAGGGCTGCACCGGCGTCCGTTGTCGGGCGAGTTCAAGGTCGAGGTCGAGGCGGAAGGCGTCCGCCTGTCCCTGGCCACCGCAGACGTGACGACCCACGTGAACGGACCGGGCGGCGCCCTCACCCTGGACGGACTGGCTCTCGAGGTGCACCGGGTATGACAGTGGGGCTGGCCCGAGTGGCCGCGCAGCTCGACGCCACGGAACGGGAGGACTTCCAGGAGGCTGCTCGGATCCTGTTGGCCCATCCTCTCGTCACGGCGGACTGGCCGGAGGCGGGTGCGCTGCCTCTGATCCGCCGGTTCGAGGAGCCGCTGCGCAACGAGTTCTGGAGGATGTGCCGCTGGCGGCTCGATCTCGGCGCCCGGAGCGCACGACTGCTCCGGCGACCGGCCGAGGTGACGGCAACCCGACCGGCGCTGTCGCGCACCGGTCGGCCGTTCTCGCCGTGGGCCTATACCTACTGGTGCCTCGTGCTGTCCGCGCTGGAGTCGGTCGGGACACAGACCAGCATCTCGGCGCTGGCCGACGAGGTCACCCGGATCCGCGCCGGTGACGACACACTTCCCGTGGACCTCACGGTGTTCGAGCAACGACGGGCGTTCGTCGACGCGGTCGGTTCCCTCGAGCAACTCGGGGTCCTGACCGTGGTCGACGGAGCCACCGAAGCGTTCCTCTCCACAACGGACGAATCCGGGGGCGATGCGCTCTACGACGTCGACGCCGACGCCGCCGGGCACTTGCTGGTCTCACCGCCGAGTGTGCTGGCGGGGATCGATGCCCCCGAGGACTTCCTGATCGAGGCGTACCCGACTACGCCGGACGGGGATGCTGCGAGGGTGCGGCACCGGGTCATCCGGCGCTTGCTTCTGCAGCCTGCCGTCTACTTCGACGAACTCGACGAGGAGGACCGGAACTTCGCCCGGCACCGACGGGGACGGCTGCGCGACGAGATCGAACGCCTGACCGGCCGGTGGCTTGAGACACGGGCTGAGGGCATGTCCCTGATCGACGCTCCCTCGGCGATCGCCTTCCCCGGCAGCGGGGTGGTGGCCCATGCGGCTCTCCTCTACGGAAGCGAGCTCGTCGCCGACGCTCTGCGGCCCGAGGAGCCGGCGGATGAGGGTTCGCTCCCCACTATCAAGATCCCGTCGGAGCCGGCCGGTGCGGAGAATGCCCCCGAGATCCCGTCCCTCGGTCGTCGCATCGGATCCACTGCCGCTGACGGGGCGTGGGCCCGCGTGGTCGAGGCGTTCCAGGACCGATTCACCGCCGACTACCGGGATGACCACCCGCGACTACGTCGCGAGGCCGTCGAGCTCCTGGAGCGAATGGACCTGGTCCGGCAGGATGGCGACGCCCTCGTGGTCCGCCCAGTGATGGCCCGGTACCGGGCGGACGTGCGCTTGCCAGACCCTGTTCCAACCCTGTTCGGAGCGGCCGGGACGTCAGGTGTCGTCGATGACTGACCGCGACGCGGCCGTGGACGCCAGGCCCGAACGGTGGAAACCGAACCGGGTCGGGATCCGCAACGTCTGGGAGTACGACGACCAGGAGTTCCTCTTCGTCGACGGGCGGTTGATCCTGCGAGGACCCAACGGGTCGGGAAAGTCCAATGCGTTGGCGCTGCTGGTGCCCTTCGTCTTCGACGCCATCATGAGCTCGGGACGGATGGACCCCTTCGGGGGTGGCCGGTCGATGAAGACCCTCCTGCTCTCCGAACAGAAGGAGGAAGGCAGCGGGAGCCGATTCCGACGTGACCAGCGGACCGGCTACGTGTGGATGGAACTGTCCAGGGGCGACCGGTTCCTGACCATCGGCTGCGGTGCCCGGGCTTCGGTACAGCGGGACGCCGAGGCATGGTTCTTCATCACTGAGCGGCGGCCGGGGATCGACCTCGACCTGGTGCCGGACGGCACGCCCATGACCAAGGTCCAGTTGGTCGAGGCCCTCGGTAGCGACGCCGTCTACGAAACGGCCGAGTCCTACCGCGACGCCGTGGACCAAGCCCTCTTCGGGATCGGTCCCGAGCGCTACCGGCACCTGCTCGATCTCCTGCTGGTCCTGCGCCGACCCCATCTGGCCGGCAAGCTCCACCCCGAGGAGCTCTCGGCCGTGCTCACCCAGGGCCTCCCGCCCGTCCCCGACAATCTGGTGGCCGAGGTCGCGGCCAGTTTCGAGGACCTCGAGGCGGTACGGAGCGACCTGTCGCGCCTTCGTGAGGCGGGACGGGCCGTCAACGACTTCTGTCCCGTCTACCGCTCCTACCTCCGAACCGTCGCCCGATCCCGGGCCGACGGGCTCATGGATGCCGTTCGGGCCAGCCGGAGGGCACGCTCCCGGCTGGCCGAGTCGGACCGGGCCCTTGAGCAGGCGGTCGCGAGCCTGGACGAGATCGAGAGCGCCCGGGATGAGTCCGGGCGCCTGTTGACGTTGGCTGAGGAACGCCTGCGCGCCGTCCTCGAGTCACCGGCCTTCCGTGACGCGGCGGCGTTGATCACGCTCGCTGACCAGGCCTCCGATGCCCGGAAGCAGGCCGGCGGCGCCGCTGACCTGGTGGAGGAGGCAGCCCTGGCACGCGACGGAGCGGCCGCTGACACCGATCGTGCCACCGAGGACCTGCGCGCTGCCGAGGCCGAGGTCGACCGGCAGTTCGGCGACACGGCACGGGCGGCAGACTCGGCCGGCGTGTCGTGGTCGGCCCGCCGGGAGGAGCTCCTCCTCGCCGACCTGGGTAGCGCACTGCGGTCGCCCGCAACCTTCCGCCTTGACGAGATCAGCCAGGTCCGACGGACGATCGAGATGTCACTGGCGGCGACACAGAGAGCGGTCGACGCTGAGGACCGCGCCGGCTCCTCCGGACGGGGAGCGGAGGAGGCCGCGTCCCTTCGCAATTCGGCAGAGAGCGTGCTCGACGGGGCCGTGGCCGCCCTGGTCGAGGCGGTTCGAGCGTGGTGCTCGGATACCGGTGCGCTGACGTCCGACGAGCGCCGGGCTATCGTCGATATCGCCGACAAAAGCGGTGGGGGGACGTCCCGAACACTCTCCGAAGTGGCGACCGGCCTGTTCGGCCCCAAGCGGCGGGACCTGGGTGTCGCCCTGGCCCGCATCGTCGACCGCCACCGGACGACCATCGACGAGCGCCAACGGCTTGTGGACGAGCGGAACCAGGTCGCCGAAGACCCCCTGCCGGCTCCCGACCGGCTCGCCGTCCGGCCGGCGGACCGCGCCGGCCGGGCCGGTGCGCCGCTGTTCGCGTGCTGCGACTTCCGAGACGGGGTGGCCGACCACGACCGGTCGGGCATCGAGGCCGCCCTCCATGCGGCGGGACTACTCGACGCATGGGTGTCGGCGGAGGGATCGGGGCCCGACTCCCGACCTCACGACACTGAGCTCGATGCGTGGTTGGCTCCGGATCCGGCGGCGAACGGCCCATCCCTCCACGACGTGCTCACCGCCGACCCGGCCCCGGGTTCGGGCCTCGGCCATGACGTCGTCGTGGCCGTGCTCCGGTCGATCCCCCTGTCCGACACCGGTATCGGTATCCTCCCCGACGGTCGGTTCTCGCTCGGGCCGCTGACCGGCCGATACGCCAAGCACGCAGCGGAATTCATCGGGTCCACAGCACGGGAGGCCCGCCGGCAGCGTCGGCTGGCCGAGCTCGATGCCATGGTGACCACCGTGGACCAGGAGCTCCGGGCGCTGGAGGAGGAGCGGGCCACCGCCGACGGCCGACTCGCCGAACTCGATGCCGTAGAAGCGTCGCTGCCGCCGTCCGATGCCGTGGTGACCGCTCGACAGGACCTCGACCATGCCGTCACCGTGGCCACCGAGCGGAAAGCCATCGCCGAGCGCGACCGGACGGCTGCCGTCGAACGCCGGAGAGAAGCCGCTCTGGCGGCCGAGGCGCTGCGGGCCGAGGGGGCTCAGCTGAGCCTGCCGACCGACCCGGACGGGCTCGACGACATCACTTCGGCCGTCCGCGGCTACGAGGAGCTGGCGGGCGAGCTGCAGCGCCTCGTCGATCGGGCGGCACATCTGCGTCGGCAGGCCCACGAGGTGTCCGGTCGGCTGCATCGATGCCAGGAGTCCCTGGACCGACGCAAGCATGACTACCGAACGGTCGATGAGCATGCCCAAGGGCTGGCCGCGCGAGTGGCGGAGATGCGCCGGCAACTGGGCCCGGATGCCGAGGCACCCCTGCGCCGGCGACAGGAGATCGAGGGTGAGGTGGAGGGTCTGAAGGGCCGGGTCCGGGACATGATCGAGGCCACAATCGCCCGGAGCGCCGAGGTTGGTTCGGCAAGGTCCCTGACGCTTTCGGCCTCGGAGGCGGTGGAACGTGCAGATCGGACCGTCGAGGTCCAACGTTCGACTGCTGCCGTCCTGGCCCGGTCGGAGGTGTGGGAAGCCGTGTCGGAACGTGCTGACGCCGACAGCGGGGAAGGAGCCGCCGGCGCCGGCGCGGCCGCACCCACCGACCCGATCGAATTGTGCCGATTCGTGGTCCGGGCCACCGGCGATGTCGACGCCGGACCCGAGTCGGTCCGGGCCGCCACCAATCAGCTGGACACGGCCTACCGCATCCTCATGGACGGACTGCGGCAGGGCTTCGAGCCGTCGCAGATCCACGATGACGGCGTGGGGATCGTGCAGGTGACGTCGGAGACGGGAACGATGTCCGTGCTCCAGCTGGCTCGCGAACTGGCCGCACAGGTCGCCCAGCACGAGGAGCTCCTCGACGAGCGCGATCAGGAGATCTTCGAGCGCCACCTGCTCACCCGGGTGTCCGAGACGCTGCGGGATCTGCTCAACAACGCTCACGAGCTGGTGGAGGACATCAACGCCTGCCTGCGCGACACGCCCACAGCCAGCGGACTCCGGGTCCGGCTCCGGTGGCAGCTCGACCAGGCCTCGACGACACAGCAGGACGCCATGGACCTGCTCCGGAAGACTCCCGAGCTACTGGGCCCGGACGAGCGCGAGCGCCTACGCCGGTTCTTCGCCGGAGCCATCGCCGAGGAGAGAGCGGCCAACCCGGGGGCAGGCTACGAGGCGGTACTGACCAAGGTGTTCGACTATCGGGCCTGGCACTCGTTCGTGCCGTTCCTGGTGCTCCCGACCGGAGGGAGCAGGCAGCTGACCCGGTCCGTGTTCCGCAGCCTCTCGGGTGGCGAACAGTCGGTCTCGCTCCACCTCCCCCTGTTCGCTGCCGCCGCGGCCCACTACAACGCGGCCGAGGGCGGAGCGCCGCGCCTGATCGCGCTGGACGAGGCGTTCGCCGGTATCGACGAGGGCATGCGGGCCGACCTCATGGGCCTCCTCGTCCGGTTCGACCTCGACGTGATCATGACCGGACACGAGCTCTGGGGCGCGTACGAGCAGGTGCCAGGTGTGATGATCTACGACCTGTTGCGGCGGCCACCGGCCGAAGGCGTCAGCAGCATGCCCATGCGGTGGGACGGCGGCAGTCTCGTCGAAGAGGCGACGTGGACGCGGGGCGCACGGGGTCGGGCCACGACATCGAAACTTTCCCTGTGAGCGTCCCGTGGTGACCGAGTGGCAGTCGGTGGATCCCGAAGTCGCCGAGCTCCTGGCCGGACCGGACCTCGACAAGCTGTGGCGTGCCGCCCGTCGCCGGCTGGAGGCCAACGGCCTGACCTTGTACGGAACACCACTTGCACTCAAGGGGCTGACCCGAGATGAGGCCGACGCGGTGGCTGGGCTCCTGGGCATCGTCCGGCCGAGGCGCGAGGTTCGGGTGCGGCTCGATGCCCTGGACCTCGTCCTGCGTACCAGCAGCGCCGGGCACGGCCTGATCGACGTCCTGACCGCGCTCGGCGGGCCGCTCAGTGACCGCCAGGCGGAGAAGGAGGAGACCGCGACGCGTCGGGCCGCCACGTGGTCAGGGCTCGGGGCCCACCCGGCGGTTGTCGCCGATCCCCATCTTTCCGACTGGCTCTCGAGCCTGCAGGGTTCGGGTCTCGCCAGCCGCCTCGCCGGGGCGGACGGCGTCGAGCACCTGGTCGGGCGCGCACTCGACGTACTGGCCCGGTTGCCCGGGAACGGCATCGGGCTCGCCGTGCTGGCCGCCGAGACGACCGGTGACGCTCACGGTCTCGATCGGGGCCGTCCCACCGGGACCTTGGTGCTCCAGGCACTGGGCTCCCGCTCGGATGCACCACACCCCGAGACGGCCGGCGAATGGCGGGCGGCCTGGCAGGCGGCCGGCGTCGTCTGCGACGACCTCTCGTGCCACGTCCTGGTGATGAACCTGCGCCCCCGGGGCTCGACCGAACTGGTCGCCGGCATGGTCCGCGACCACGCCGACTTCGGCGAGCCCGTCCGCCTGACCCTGCGCCAGGTGTCGTTGGGCGAGCTCGAGCCCGATGCACCTACGCCGATCTTCTGCTGTGAGAACCCCGCTGTGGTAGCGGCCGCCGCAGACCGCTTGGGCGACAGCTCGGCCACGTTGGTGTGCCTGGAAGGGATCCCGAGCACGGCCGGCCTGGTGCTGCTGGAACGGCTGACCGCGGCCGGCTGCCCGCTCCGGTACCACGGGGACTTCGACTGGCCGGGGCTTTCGATCTTCTCGACGTTGCGACGCCGGTTGGACATCTCGGCTTGGCGGTTCGGCGCCGACGACTACCGGGCCGCCCTCGGTGACGGCCGGGGAGGCATCCCCCTGGTGGGGCGGCCGATGGAGTCGTCGTGGGACGCTGCGCTCGCGCCGGCCATGGCGGAGGCAGGCGTTGCCGTCTTCGAGGAGCAGGTCATCGACCGGCTGCTCGAGGATCTGTGACGGTTACCGGGACGGCGGGCTGATCGACCCGGCCCAGTTGGTCCCTTGCCGCCTAGCAGATGCGGTCGGCCACGATGATCGTCGGAGGGTGAGCAGCCGCGTCCCAGACGTGTGCCGACAGTGCACCGTCACTCTCCCGAACGACCTTCACCCGCTCGATGACGAAGGGCGTACCTCCGATCTCGACCGAATCGTCCCCCAGCCGGCGTGCCTCGACTCCTGTCTCGTCGAGGGCCCCGGCCGAGTCGTGAGAATCGTTCGCTGCTCGTGGCACCACGAGCAGCGAAGGCTCTCTCCGGGAGGTCTCCCCTCGGTGCATGAACGCCATGTCGAACGTCACCCGAGATCCGGATGTCTCACTAGTGGCGTCCCAACCGTACTGTTTACAGTACGATTGTGACATCTCCGAACAAGACTCGGGCAAGAGCGGACCGATTTCCGTACGTATTCGACAGGCAGGTGGATCTGATGGCACTGGCAGACACGTATCGGCGCCGACTCCGGGACAGGGCGCTCGATCAGTACGGCTACGTCACGACGCGGGACGCCGCCGACGTCGGGGTGCCCGCCGTCGAGCTCCGCAAGATCGCCCAGCGGGGCGGCGTCGACCACGTGGCCTACGGCCTCTACCGGTTCGACGACGTTCCCCGCTCGGGCCGAGACCAGTACATGGAGGCCGTCCTGCGGGTCGGTCCCGATGCCTACCTGACCCACGACGCGGTCCTCGCCCTCTACGACCTGGGACTGGTGAACCCGCAGCGGATCAGGGTCGGCACCGCCCGACGGACGAGACCACGCCTTCCCTCCTTCGTCGAGATCATCCACCGACAGCTCGATCCGAAGGATCTGACCGACCACGAGGGCATCCCGTGCACCACCGTCGGCCGGGCGCTGCTGGACTGCCGGGGAATCGTGATGGGTGAGCGGCTCGTCGATGCCACCCGCGAGGCCGCCCGTCGCGGACTGCTGCGTAGGGACGAGTGCGACCGTGTCCTCGCCGAGCTCGGGGCCGAACAGTGAGGCCGAAACGGGAGGATCCACCGACCAACCTTCGGTCGCTCGAGGCACGCGTCAACAACCTCGCACGGCAGCGGGGCCGGCCGGTGCGACGTATCCAGCGCGCCGTGGCGAACACCGTCGTCGGGCAAATGCTGCCGCCGGGTGTCGTCAAGGGGGGCACCGCCATGAAGCTCCGGGTTGGTGAGGCATCCAGCCGGTTCACGCCCGACCTCGATGCGTCCCGCATGGCGAGTGTCACGCTCGAGCATTACTTGGACGAGCTTGCCGGTCGGCTCGCCGTCGGACGGGGCGGATTTACCGGGACCGTCGAGAAGCTGGATCCCCCGCGCCCCGAAGGCGTGCCCGACGACTACGTCATGCAGCCCTTCCTCATCCGCCTCGCCTACACCGGGCGCCACTGGCTGACGGTGAGGTTCGAACTCGGACATGACGAGATCGGGAGCACCGAGCGCCGGGAACTCCACATCGCGCCCGATATCGTCGATCTGTTCGCCACCCTCGGACTCGACGAGCCCGATCCGATCCCGCTGCTGGCGGTCGACCACCAGATCGCCCAGAAGCTCCACGCCTGCACGGCGGTCAACCCGGCGGGCGGCAGGAACGACCGTGCCCACGACCTGGTCGACCTGCAGATCCTCGCTCAAGACGAACGCCTCGACATGTCCGTGATCGGCGCGACTTCCCAGCGGCTCTTCGCAGCCCGGCGCAGTCAACAATGGCCGCCGACCGTAGTCGCCTACGAAGGGTGGGACACGATCTACGCCGAAGCCGCGGACGGTCTCGATGTGCTCGAGAACGTCGCCGACGCAATCGCCTGGGCCAACGCATTCATCGCCGACGCGGCAGGCCGAACGACCTGACGGTTCTGGGTGGTCATGAAGACCGACGACCCGTCCGTCAACACGAGTTCGGTAGACAGCGGGTCGAGACTGGTCGATGAAGCCGCTCCTGACAGTCACGCTGCGTATCGAGTGTCGGAGGAATCGGAATTGGTTCGGAGGAGGCCCCCGGACCCCCCGTCAAGACCCCCCACGGAACACTTTGGTTCTTGCGGGGTTCTCACCCGAAGCAGCGTCTCGGCCGAAATGCCGTTGACCAGGGCGTTTGGTGCGCTCGGCAGGATTCGAACCTGCA